>NZ_JALKAT010000020.1:0-61281 GCF_023015685.1 Isoptericola sp. S6320L | reverse complement strand
GGAGCCACCGGCACCCGACGACGGCGTCCTACGACGTGGGCAGCACGTCGGCGTGCCAGACGCGTTCCATGTAGTCCCGCATCGAGCGATCCGAGGAGAAGAAACCCGACCGCGCCACGTTGAGCACCGCGGAGCGGCTCCACGCGTCCGGGTCGCGGTAGGCCGCCTCGACCCGTTCCTGGACGTCCAGGTACGACTGGAAGTCGGCCAGGACCATGAAGCGGTCCTCTCCCAGGAGGTTGGACACCACCGGTTCGAAGGTCGACCGGTCTCCCCCGGAGAACTCCCCGTGCGCCACGAGGTCGAGCGCCCGGCGCAGCGCCGGGTTGGACTCGTAGTACGACGACGGCCGGTAGCCCGCCTCCTGCATCGCGGCGGCCTCGGGCTCGGTCAGCCCGAACAGGAAGAAGTGGTCGTCGCCCACGAGCTGGCGGATCTCGACGTTGGCGCCGTCGTCCGTCCCCACGGTCAGCGCACCGTTGAGGGCGAACTTCATGTTCCCCGTGCCGGACGCCTCCTTGCCCGCCAGCGAGATCTGCTCGGACAGGTCGGCGGCCGGGATGAGCGTCTCGGCGACCGTGACGTTGTAGTTGGCCGGGAACGCGACCCGCAGCACCTTCGAGACCTCGGGGTGAGCCCCCACCACGGCGCCGACGTGGTTGATCAGCGCGATGATCTCCTTGGCCATGGCGTAGCCGGGCGCCGCCTTCGCACCGAAGACGACGGTGCGCGGCACCAGGTCGTCCGGGTCGACCTCGCCCGAGACGATGCGGTCGTACACGTTGATCACGTGCAGGATCTTGAGCGTCTGTCGCTTGTACTCGTGCAGGCGCTTGACCATCACGTCGAGCATCGTCGACGGGTCGATCTCGATCCCGTCCCGACGTGCCAGGAGGTCCACGAGCCGGTCCTTGCCGGCCGCCTTGACCTCCCGGAAGCGCCGGCGGAACTCGGCGTCGTCGGCCAGCGGCTCCAGATCACGCAGCCGGTCGAGGTCGGTCACCCAGCCGTCCCCGATGGCTTCGGTGATCAGCCCGGACAGCCCCGGGTTGGCGAGCCGGACGAACCGGCGCGGGGTGACGCCGTTCGTGACGTTGGTGAACTTCTCGGGCCACAGGTGGGCGAAGTCGGCCAGGACCTTGTCCCGCAGCAGCTGGGAGTGCAGCTCGGCGACGCCGTTGACCTTGACGGCGGCGACCGTGGCCAGGTGGGCCATGCGCACGTTCCGGGAGGGCTGCTCGCCGATGATCGACATCCGCCGCACCAGCAGCTCGTCGTCGCCCGACTGCTCCCGGACCCCCGCCAGGAACTCGTCGTTGATCCGGTAGATGATCTCCAGGTGGCGCGGCAGGAGACGTCCGAGCAGGTCGACGGGCCAGACCTCCAGCGCCTCGGGGAGCAGGGTGTGGCACGTGTAGGCGAAGCAGCCCCGGGTGACCTCCCAGGCCTCGTCCCAGTCGAACCCGTTCTCGTCGACGAGGATGCGCATCAGCTCGGGCACCGCGATGACCGGGTGGGTGTCGTTGAGCTGGAAGCAGATGCGCTCCGGCAGCCGGTGCAGGTCGAAGCCCTCCGGGAGCAGCTGGTCGATGAAGTCCCGCAGCGAGCAGGCGACGAAGAAGTACTGCTGCTGCAGCCGCAGCTCCTTGCCCTGCGGCGTGGAGTCCTCCGGGTACAGCACCTTGGAGATGTTCTCCGCGAACGTCCGCGACCGCACCGCCTCGGCGTAGTCGCCGTGGTTGAAGATCTTCAGGTCGAACGCGTGGGTGGCGCGCGAGCTCCACAGCCGCAGGGTGTTGACCTGCCCGTTGCGGTACCCGGGGACCATGTAGTTGTACGGGACGCCGAGCACCTGCCAGCCGGGCACCCAGCGCGTGCGCTCGCGCGCGTCGTCGCCCTCGCCCTCGGTGTACGTCTCGGTGTGGCCACCGAAGCTGACCGTCACCTCGTGCTCCGGGTGCGCGAACTCCCACGGCGACCCGCCCGACAACCAGTCGTCCGGCTCCTCGACCTGCCGGCCGTCGACGAACGTCTGGCGGAAGATCCCGTACTCGTAGCGGATGCCGTAACCGATCGCCGGGACGGACATCGTCGCCAGGGAGTCGACGAAGCAGGCCGCCAGCCGGCCGAGGCCGCCGTTGCCGAGGCCAGGCTCGACCTCGGCCTCGCGCAGCTCGGCGAGGTCGATGCCCAGCGAGGCGAGGGCCTCCGCGGCGATCTCCTCGAGGTCCGCGGCGACGAGCGCGTTGTCGAGCTGTCGGCCGAGCAGGAACTCGGCGGACAGGTAGGCCACCGCCTTGGGCTGGCGGCGGTAGTGCTCGGTCGTCGTGGTGATCCACCGGGCCATGAGGTAGTGGCGCACGGTGCGCGCCAGGGCGAGGTACTGGTCGTTGACGCTCGCGCGTTCCAGGATGGTGCCCTGGGCGAAGTTCAGCTCGCGCAGGTACTCGCGGACGAAGCCCTCGACGGTGTGCTCCGGCGTGGCGATCAGGGGGGTCGATTCGGTCACGTGCTCGACACTACCCACGGGCGGGGTCCGTGTCGTCGCACGACCCCCGGCCGACTCCGGACCGACACCCGCCCGTATCCCGACCGTCACACGGCCGCCCCGCCGGCCGGCGGCTCAGACCCCGACGAGCGTCACCAGCCGCGACCGCCCCGCGGCGTCCTTGACCGCCTGCAGCACCACGTCGACGTGCGGTTCGAGCGCACTGACCTTGTCCAGCGGAGCGCCGATGACGAGCTGGAAGCCCAGCCCGCGCCACGCACCCACGGCTCGCCCGGCGAACCGGGCGTCGGCCTTGATGAACGCCTCGTCGAGGAACACCGGCGCGTACCGCGGGCGCTCCGCCCCGGCGTCACCGAGCTGGTAGCGCAGCGCCGCCCCGACGATGAACGCCACGAGCTCCTGCGACTCGCCGCCGGACTTGCCCGCGATGTGGTCGTACACGCTCACGTGGTGGCCGTCGAGGTCGACGCACTCGGCGCTGATGCGCACGTGCTCGCGCACGTCCACCAGCCGGCGCCGCTCCGGGGAGTCCGGGCGGATCCGGTCGACGAGCCGCGCCATGCGCTCGTACCGCCGCTGGCGCTCCGCGGCCGTCTGCTCCCCCGGGTCGGCGGCGAGGTCGCGCAGCTGGCGGCGGAACGAGGCCACGTCGCGCGCCTCGGTCACCTGGGCGGTGATGCGCAACCGGTGGGCGTCGTCGCGGAACGGGAGCGTGGCCAGGATCGCGTTGACCGGTTCCATGCGCTCGCGGATCTCCGCGACCGACCGGTTCATGACGTTGCCGAGCAGCGTCAGGTCGTGGCCGCTCAGCCGGCCCAGGGTCCGTGACCAGCGCTCGGTGAGCTGGTAGAGGCGCTGGTCCTCGATCTCGTCGAGGATCCGCGCGAAGTCGTCGTAGGACTCCTCGGGGTCCGTGCCCAGGTTGGGGTTGGGCCACGCGTCGCAGAAGCGCTCGAACACGCTGCGCAGCGCGGCCCGCGCGGTGCGGCCCGCCTCCAGCGCCTCCTCGCGGTCGCGCACGAGCTCGCGCACCACGGCGGTGGTCGCCTGCTCGAGCGCGGCCAGCGACAACGACTCCGGGTCCGACGGCGCCACGGCGGCCAGCGCGGCGTCCAGGCGTTCGCGCTGTGCGGCCGACGGCGCCACCTCGGCCCGCTCGGCCCGCTCGACGGCGTCGGTCACCCGGTCCACGAGGTCGGTGATCGTCGCCCAGTGCTCGCCGAGCTCGCGCACGCGGTTCTCGGCGTCGGCGCGCTCGCGGTAGAGCTCGGTGAGGCGCGAACGCAGGCGCTGCTCGTCCTCGGCGAGCCCGCGGACCGCGTCGGACCCGTCCCGCAACGCCTCGAGCCGCTCCGTCCGGTCGGCCACGGCCTGCTCGGCGGCGGCGACGTCGACGTCCTCCCAGGAGAGCCGCAGGACCTGGCTGGCTGCCACGAACTCGTCGGTGTGCGCCGCCTGCCGCAACCGGGCCCCCTCCAGGGCCGCACCGGCGTCGCGCAGCGTCGCCCGGGCTTCCTCGACGTCGGCCTCGATGCGGGTGCGCCGACGGGTGTTCGAGAAGCCGAGCACCGAGGCTCGCCCCGCGCCGCCGTGCGCGCCGCGGGACCCGTCGGACATCTGTCCGGTGCGCGTGAGGGCGCGCCGGTGGGCACGCAGCTCGGTGGGGTCGTCCACGCAGACGTAGGCGAACTGCTCGGCCAGGCGCCGGGCGAGCCAGCCGCCGAACGGGCCGGCCTTGACCTCGAGCCGGCCCGGCAGCGTCGAGGGGTCGGCGTCGTCGTCGAGCGGCAGGCCGGTCGGCACCCCCTCGAAGCGGACGCGCCGGCGCAGCGACACCCCGTCGATCGCGGCCCGGAAGTCCGCCAGCCGCTCGGCGTCGACGAGCAGGGTGGTGGCGAACCCGCCGAGCGCGACCGAGACGGCGTCGCGCCACGGCTCGTACTCGCCGCGCACCTCGAGCAGCTCGCCGACGAAGGGCAGCTCGTCCGCGTCGAGCCCCGCCGCCTCGGCCAGCGCCAGCCGCGCCGCGTGCTCCTCCGCCGGGACGTTGCCGCGCCGTCCGGACAGCGACGCCCGCTCCTGCTCGAGCCGTGCGAGCCGCTTCTCGGCGTCGGCGACCGCCTGCCGCGCGGCGAAGACCTCCTCCTCGTGCTCGCCGGCGCGGCGCGTGCGCTCTTCGACCAGGTCGCGAGCGCGCCGCAGCACCCGGTCGAAGTCCCGCCGCGACGCGACCTGCTCCTGCAGGACCGCGAGGTGCGTCTCGAGGCCCGCGCGCGCCGTGCGGGTGTCCTCCAGGGCCTCCGTCCGACGGCGGATCTCCCGTTCCGTGGACTCGATCGCGTCGCCGCCCTGGCTGCGCAGGGACGCGCGCACCTCCTCGAGGTCGGCCTCGGCCGACGCGATCCGCCCGGCGGCGGCGGCGCGACGCTCCTCCGCGGCGCGGTGCGCCACCCGGTTCGCCTCCTCCTCCGCCCGGACCAGCGCCAGCCGACGGCCGTCACGCCACGCACCGAACGCCGTGGGACCGGCGGTCTCGCCCCGTCCGCCGCCGTCGGGCACCCCGAGGGTGTCCAGCAGCGCGACCGAGCGCCGGGCCGCCTCGACCTGCTCGCGCAGGGTCCGCATCGGGCGCAGCACCTCGACCTGCCGGGTCGCGGTCAGCATCTCGGTGCGCACGGCGCTGAGCTCGTCGAAGTGCTCGACGGCGCGGTCGGCGACCTCCAGCGTCTCGGGCTCGGTGAGCACCATCGCCTTGTACAGCGCGTCCACGGTGGTGATCGCCTGGCCCGCCTGGATGCGGCCCAGCAGCTGCATCGCCTTGTGCCCGTCGCCCGCGGCACCGATGCCGAGCGCCGCGTGCAGGCGCGTGGCGAACGCGACGTCCGTGTCGTACAGCGCGAGCCCCGCCTCGGTCAGCCCCGGGCGGGCGAACCGTCCCGCCGCCAGCGGTTCCAGGTCACGCAGGTCGAAGTCGCCGTCGGCCGTGGCGCGCACGACGACGCACTCCTCGTTGCGCGTCGCGCCGCGCGGCACGTACCAGGCACGCAGCGCCGTCAGGACGCCGCCGGACTGGTCGGACCACGACATCGCGATCGCCGTCCACGTGTCCGCGCCGTCGCCGCGCAGCACCTGCTCGCGACTGGTGGTGCCGTCCGCGCGGGACTCGTCGAGCTTGCCGCGCGCGTACGACAGCACGTTGCGCTGCTCGCGACCGCGTGCCCGGCCCGCCGCGGCACCGTTCGACGCCCCGTTGAACGGTGTGGTGTGGCTCATCATCAACGCGATGTACGCGTCCAGCAAGGTCGACTTGCCGGACCCTGACGCTCCCGACAGCAGGGTGGCCGCCGCCGAGAAGCGCACCTCGTGATGACCGTGGTAGCCGCCCCAGTTCACCAGCTGCATCGAGCGGGCCGTCCACTGCCGCCCGTCGGACGCGGCAGGGATCAGCCCGAACAGCGAGTCGTTCATCCTGGTCGCGGCCGGTGTGGTCACGCTCATGCGTCCGTCTCCTCGGGGCTCGCGGCGGTGTCGTCGTCCGGCAGCGCGGGCGGCGCGGGATGCTCGGCAGGTGCGGCGGAGGCCCCCCGCAGCCAGCGGGTCAGCTCGCGCAGCCGGTCCACCGGCAGGAGGATCTCCACGACGGGCAGGATCCGGTACCGGCCGGTGGCGACCTCGTCCAGCACGCGTTCGCGTGCCAGGGCCGCGACCGCGTTGTCGATCTCCCGACGGCGGGCGGCCAGGTTGGTCTCGTCGTGCGCCAGGAAGCCGAGCGCGTAGTCGGCCATCTCCTCGGTGTCGACGTAGGCGGCGGCCTGACCGGCGCCCTGCTCCTGACGGAACCGGTTGCGCACGAACAGCATGAGCAGCGTCTCGACGCGCTTGTACGGCTCGTCCTTCAGCAGCACCGGCACGGACAGCCCGTCAGGACGGACCTGCCGCTTGAAGGCGATCTCGTAGTCGCGGTCCACGATCAGCTCGACGAACAGGTCGTGCAGCCGCGAGGAGATCACCTGCTGGTGGGTCAGCAACGACGTCCACTCGGCGGGGTGGTCGGCCGCGGCGAGGTAGCGGCGCTGCAGGAGCAGCGCCAGCACGCGGCGCGCCTCGAAGGGCAGCACGCCGGTGTCGCCGGGGAACAGCCCCGGCTCGTCGTCCTCCAGCGCCGGAGCCTCCACGAAGGTGCCGGCGGGACCGGCAGGTTCGCCGGCCTCGCCCGGCCCGGCCGGGGCTGCCGTCGTCCGGTCCTCGACCGTGTCCAGCTCAGTCATCCGTCCTCCTGATCGGGGTGCGGGGCAGCACGAAGTCGCGGACCGTCCCGTCGGCGCGCGTCGCGGTGACCCGCTCCAGGCCTGTCGCGGGGACGTCGCCGGACGTGCCGCCGTCGGCATCGCTGACGGCCACGTCGAGGTAGCCGAGCAGCTCGACCGGGCGGCGCAGGAACGCGGGCCCGGCTGCGAACGCGCGACCGATGCTCGTCGGTCCGGCCAGCGTGCCCAGGTGGGCCAGGATCTCGGCGTGCTGCGGGCCGCCCATCGCGCGCAGGTCCGCGATCTCGTCGCCCGGGGAGTGGTCGTCGGTCCACTCCTCCAGGTCGTCCGGCGGCGTCTCCGGACGCAGGTCGTGCAGCGCGGTGCGCAGGCGTCCGGGCCGGGCGCGCTCGAACCACCGCAACGGTTCCACGCGCGCCGCGCGGCCGGAGGCGGGGAACCACTCGGCCATGGCGGCGGTCGCCTCGCGCAGCGCGTCGTCGAGCTCGCGGTCGCGCAACGGGTTGTGGTGGCGGATCTGCGCGGTGACCGTGCGCGAGGCGCGTGCCTGCGCGGCGAGGACCACCTCGATCGCCCCGACGAGCTGGGCCCGCAGGGTCTGCAGCACCGCACGGTGGTCCGCCGGCAGCTCCGCGGCGAACGGGTGCTCGAGGATCGAGCGGACCCGCTGCTCGAGACCGTCGAGCAGGTCCGGGTCGCCGAGGAGCTCCATCGCCCCGGCGAAGGCCCGGCCCTCCGGCGTCCGCTCCAGGAGGTTCTCCGAGGCGTCCAGGTAGTCGGCGACCACCACGCCGGTGGTGCGCTCGTCCTGGCGCAGCCGGGTCACCATGTCCCGCTGCAGGGCCGAGATCGACTCGGCGACGCGGGCGAAGTCGGTCGGCAGCTCGCGCACCAGGGACAGCACGTGGTCGTACTGCTCGGTGAGCCGCGCGGGCTCGACCGA
This sequence comes from Isoptericola sp. S6320L, assembly GCF_023015685.1. Classification (NCBI taxonomy): domain Bacteria; kingdom Bacillati; phylum Actinomycetota; class Actinomycetes; order Micrococcales; family Promicromonosporaceae; genus Isoptericola; species Isoptericola sp. S6320L. The sequence continues at coordinate 53,561 of NZ_JALKAT010000020.1, read as the reverse complement.
CTCCACCTCCCCCCCGGCCTCGAGCCGCCCGAGCTCGGCCTGCGCCTCGTCGATGCGCGAGCGCAGCTCCTGCATCCGCGACTCCCGGTCCGGGTGGGCGTCCCGCGCCAGGTCCTCGACCGTCACGAGGAGGGTACGGATCCGGGACTCGCTCACCAGGCCTCGGGTGCCCTGGGTCCGGGAGACGACGTCGAGCGCCTCGGCCGCGTAGCTGGACAGCCGGTACCGCTCGGCACCGGCGTCGTCGAGCGATCGCACCAGCCAGCGTTCACGCACCCAGCGCGTGCACAGCACGCGGGCGGGCTCGTCGGGCACGCCCGGCACGCGCCCTGCGGACGCGTCGCCCGCGGGCACGGCCGTCCGGAGCTCGCCGAGCAGGTCGTCGAGCTCCACGTGGAGCTGCTCGGTGGCGACCGTGGGACGGTCCGGGGTGAACACGCACCGCAGGACCGCCACCACCAACGGCGCCTCCGCCTTGTGCAGCAGGCCGAGCGTCGGCGCGGCGAAGGCGCGCTCGACCCCGGCGAGCGCCGTCGCCAGCCGTGCGCTCGTCGCGCCACGACGACCCGGTGCGTCAGCAGCACCACGGTCGTCCGAGCCTGCGGCTCCGCGACGGCCGAGTGCCTCGCTGCGCTCGGCCCTCACCCTCCGCTGCGCCTCCGGCTCAGACGACAATGTTCACGAGCTTCGGCGCCCGCACGATCACCTTGCGGATCTCGGCGCCGTCGATCGCGCGCTGCACGTTGGGCTCGTCCAGCGCGGCAGCCTGCAGGTCCGCCTCGGAGATGTCCGGTGCCACCTCGAGGCGGCCCCGCACCTTGCCCTTGACCTGCACGACACAGGTCACGGTCTCCGCCACCAGGTACTGCTCGTCCGCGACGGGGAACGGCTCGCGGGCCAGGGACTCGTCGTGGCCGAGCCGCTCCCACAGCTCCTCGGCGATGTGCGGCGCGATCGGCGCCACCATCTGCACGAGCGGCTCGACGGCGCTGCGCGGGACCGACTCGAGGCCCGTGAGGTGGTTGTTGTAGGTGATGAGCTTGGCGATCGCCGTGTTGGGTCGCATCTGCTCCATCTCGACGCGGACGTCGGCGATGGTGCGGTGCAGGGCGCGCAGGGTCGCGGCGTCCGGCTCGGCGTCGGTCACCACCGGGCGTCCCGTGTCCTCGTCGACCACGTTGCGCCACAGCCGCTGCAGGAACCGCTGCGAACCGACCACGTCACGGGTGTTCCACGGGCGCGAGAGGTCCAGCGGGCCCATCGCCATCTCGTAGACGCGGAACGTGTCCGCGCCGTACTCGGCGTACATGTCGTCCGGCGTGACGACGTTCTTCAGCGACTTGCCCATCTTGCCGTACTCGCGCTCGACGGGTGCGCCGTCGTACGTCCAGCCCGTCTGCTCGTCGCCGGCGACCTCGGCCGCGGGCACGTAGGTGCCCCGCTCGTCGGTGAAGGCGTACGCCTGGATGTACCCCTGGTTGAACAGCTTGCCGAAGGGCTCGCGGGAGCTGACGTGGCCCAGGTCGTAGAGCACCTTGTGCCAGAACCGGGCGTACAGCAGGTGCAGCACGGCGTGCTCGACGCCCCCGACGTAGAGGTCGACGCCGCCGGCCGGGCCGGAGGTGTCGTTGTGGTGCGGGCCCATCCAGTACCGCTCCAGCTCCGGGTCGACCACGGGGAGGGTGCCGGACGCGTCACCGGCGCCGTCCGAGCCCCAGGTGGGGTCGAGGTAGCGCAGGTAGTACCAGCAAGACCCGGCCCAGTTGGGCATCGTGTTGGTGTCGCGGCGGTACCTCTGGGGACCGTCGCCCAGGTCCAGGGTGACGTCGACCCAGTCCTCGTTACGGCCCAGGGGCGCCTCCGGCTCGGAGTCGGCGTCGTCCGGGTCGAACGTGCGCGGGGAGTAGTCGGGCACCTCGGGCAGGTCGACCGGCAGCTGGTCGCCCGGGACGGCGACGGGGCGTCCGTCGGCGTCCCACAGGATGGGGAACGGCTCGCCCCAGTAGCGCTGGCGGCTGAACAGCCAGTCGTTGAGCCGGTAGGTGGTGGTGCCCTCGCCGGCACCCTTCTCCTGGAGCCAGCCGATGATCTTCGCCTTGGCGTCCGCGACGCCGAGCCCGTCCAGCGAGACCTCGTCGTTGGACGAGTTCACGGTGACGCCGTCGCCGGTCCACGCGCCCACGTGGCCCTCCGGCAGCCCGTCGGCGGGCTCGACGGTGTGCACGACGGGCAGCTCGAAGGCCTCGGCGAACGCGAAGTCGCGCTCGTCCCCGCCCGGCACGGCCATGATCGCCCCGGTGCCGTAGCCCATCAGGACGTAGTCCGCGGTGAACACCGGCACCGTGGCGCCGTTGACAGGGTTGACCGCCAGGTGACCCGTGAACACACCGGTCTTCTTCCCGGCGTCGGCCTGCCGCTCCACCGCGGTCTTGGCCGCGGCCTCCTGGCGGTAGGCGGCGACGGCGTCGACCGGGGTGGCGTGCCCGCCAGTCCACGCGTCGCGGGTCCCGTCGGGCCACGAGGCCGGCACCTCGTCCAGCAGGGGGTGCTCCGGGGAGACCACCATGAACGTCGCGCCGAACAGCGTGTCGGGACGCGTGGTGAAGACCTCGATCTCTCCGCCGGCGCCCGCGGGGTCGACCGCGGCGTCGCCGGAGCCGACCACGTGGAAGCGCACGGTGGCGCCGGTGGAACGACCGATCCAGTTGCGCTGCATCGCCTTGACCTTGTCCGGCCAGTCGATGAGGTCCAGGTCGTCCGTCAGACGGTCGGCGTAGGCGGTGATGCGCATCTTCCACTGGCGCAGGTTCTTGGTGAAGACCGGCATGTTGCCACGCTCGGAGCGGCCGTCGGAGGTGACCTCCTCGTTGGCCAGCACGGTGCCCAGGCCGGGGGCCCAGTTGACCGGCGAGGAGTCGACGTAGGCCAGGCGCTGGGAGTCCAGCACGTCGCGCCGCTCGCCCTCGCTCAGCGCGGCCCAGACCGCGCCGTCGGTGTTGTCGCCGCCGTGCTTCTCGCCCCAGGGACCGGGCACCTGGCGCACACCGGCGGCCAGCTCGTCGCGCAGCTCACCGATGCGCCGTGCCCTGCCGCGCCGGGTCGTCGGGCTGCCGCCGGCCGGCTCCCCGGCCGGCTCGGCGTCGGCGTCGTACCAGGAGTCGAAGATCTCCAGGAAGATCCACTGCGTCCAGCGCACGTAGTCGGAGTCGATGGTGGCGAAGGTGCGCCGCGGGTCGTGGGCCAGCCCCATGCGCCGCAGCTGGCGCTTGTAGACCGTCATGTTGCGCTCGGTGACGCCGCGGGGGTGCTCGCCCGTCTGGACGGCGTACTGCTCGGCGGGCAGGCCGAACGCGTCGAAGCCCATGGCGTGCAGGACGTTGTCGCCGCACATCATGCGGAACCGCCCCACCACGTCGGTGGCGATGAAGCCGAGCGGGTGCCCCACGTGCAGGCCGGCACCCGAGGGGTACGGGAACATGTCCATGATGAAGAACGGCTTGCCGTCCCCCGCGTGCTCGCCGTCGCCGCCCGTGAGTCCGCCCGCGGGGTTCGCGGCGTAGAACGTGCCGCGCTCGTCCCAGCGGTCCTGCCAGCGCTCCTCGATCTCCTGCGCGAGGGCGGGGGTGTACCGGTGGGCGGGCTCGGAGGGGCGGTGCTGCGTCTCGGTCTCTGGCGTGCTCACGCCGGCGAGTCTACCGGCCGGTCACCGGGCGACCGGCCGGATTTCCGCGGCTCAGAACGAGGCGACGAGTGCCGGTCCGACGCTGAGGAGCAGCCAGGCGACGGCCACGACGTAGCCGATGGCGAGGATGACCCAACGGTTGCCCACGACGGCGCGCCGCAGACCCTCGCTGGCCGGGAGATGACCCGTCTGGACGGCACGCACGACCTGCACCCACAGCAGCGGCCACATGATGGTCCACACGACCATGCAGGCGGGGCACAGCGCGACGAGCACGTAGAAGCTGGTCCACATCAGGAAGAAGATCAGCACCTGGCCCAGCACCGTGCCGGCCAGGAGGCTCAGCATGTACCAGCGCGGCAGGCGCGCGCCGACGAGCAGCACGACGCCGGTGGTGATCACCACGGGGAAGGCGGCCACCCCGATGAACGGGTTGGGGAAGCCCAGGACCGCTCCCTGCCACGAGCCCATCGCGACGCCGCAGTCGAGGAACACGTTGATGCTGCACGACGTGACCCGGTCCGGGTCCTGCAGCTTGAGGATCTTCTCGATCGCCAGCCACAACGAGCCGCCGAACCCGACCCCGCCGAGGACGACCAGCAGCGAGCCGAAGGCCCGGGTGGACAAGGTGCGCAGGCCGGCTGTGGTCTCCGCGATGTCGAGGTCGTCAGGGCTCCCGTGGGAGCCGTCGGTGCTCACCGTCGTGTCGGTCACGCGGGTGACGGTACCGCACGGTCCTGGGACGGCGCTGGGAAGGCGCGGTCAGGCGACCGCGCCCACCGGACCAGCGTTCCGGGACCGCCGCGCCCCGCGCGGCCTGGCCGAGACGAGCACGATCGCCAGGCCCACGAGCGTCAGCGCCAGGCCCGTCCAGGCGGGGGCGACGTACCCGTAGCCGGCGGCGATGACCAGGCCGCCGAAGAACGCACCGCCCGCGTTGGCCAGGTTGAGAGCCGAGTGGCACAGCGCGGCGCCGAGGGACTCCGCCCGCGGCGAGAGGTCCATGAGGCGCGTCTGCATGGCCAGCCCCAGGACCTGGGAGGTGACGCCCAGCAGGAAGAGCCCGGCCAGGGCACCGGCCACCGACCCGGCCGTCAGCGCGAACAGCACGAGGGAGGCCGCGGTGGTGAGGAACCCGCCGACGACGGTGCCGAGCACCGAGCGGTCGGCGAGCCGCCCGCCCACGAGCGTCCCGACCGTCATCCCGACGCCCATCACCGCCAGCACCCACGGCACGGCACCCTCGCTCATGCCCGTCACCTGCGTGATGGTCGGAGCGACGTAGGTGTAGACGGCGAACAGCCCACCGAAGCCGATGGCACCGGCCACGAACGCCACCCACATCGGCCCGTTCGCCAGGGCCCCGAGCTCGTTCCGCACGCTCGACTCCACCGGACCGCGCTCGGGGACGAACCGCCAGAGACCGAGCAGCGCGGCACCCCCGAGGACACCGATGAGCACGAACGCCAGGCGCCAGCCGAAGGCCTGGCCGACGGCGGTGGACAGCGGCACGCCGACCACGTTGGCGACGGTGAGCCCGGTCATCATCACGGCCACGGCGTGGCCGCGCCGACCCGGCCCGGCCACGGAGGCGCCCACCGCGGCCCCGACGCCGAAGAAAGCTCCGTGCGGCAGGCCGGCGAGGAACCGACCGGCCACCAGCCACTCGATGCTCGGCGCGGCGGCCGAGAGCACGTTGGCCACGGTGTAGGCCCCCATGAGCCACAGCAGCAGCCGACGGCGGGACATCCGCGCGGCGGCGACGGTCAGCAGCGGTGCGCCCACCACGACGCCGACGGCGTAGGCGGTGACCGCGTGGCCAGCCGTCGGGTCGCTGACGCCGAGGTCCGCGCCGAACTGCGGGAGCATGCCCATGGTCGCGAACTCGGTGGTGCCGATCGTGAAGCCGCCGAGCGCCAGGGCGAAGAGGGCCCAGGACGCCGGGGTGAGTCGCGGGGCAGGACGGGAGGGAGCCAGGGTCACGGGGGTCCTCGTGCTTCAGGATCGAAACGATTCGACGGCGCGTCGCGAGAATCGCGAGCACGCCGTCGGGGATGCGCCCAGCCTACGCGGGGACGACCCGGATGCGCGAGGCCGCCAGGTGGCCGAGGTCCACGGACACCGGACCCTCCGCCCCCGCCCACGCGACCGACAGGGTGCCGGCGTAGTCCCGGCGACGCACGACCGTGACCTCGACGTCCAGCTCCAGACCGAGCCCCGCGAGGTACCGCAGCGCCTCCGGGTCGGCGTCGGAGATCCGCGCGACGACGCCACGCTGCCCCGCGGCGAGGTCGCCGAGCAGGACCGCGTCGGGCCGCACGACGCGACCGTCCGCCGTCGGGATCGGGTCACCGTGCGGGTCGCGGACCGGGTGGCCCAGCCGCGCGTCGATCCGGGCCACCAGGCGGTCGGAGACGGCGTGCTCCAGGACCTCGGCCTCGTCGTGCACCTCGTCCCAGGTGTAGCCGAGCTCGCGCACCAACCAGGTCTCGATCAGCCGGTGCCGGCGGACCATCGTCAGCGCGTGCCGGCGCCCGAGGTCGGTCAGCCAGACCCCGCCGTAGGGCTCGTGCCCGAGCAGACCCTGCGCCGTCAGCCGCCGCACCGTCTCGGAGACCGTCGAGGGGCCCACCCCGAGCCGGTCGGCGAGGAGGCCCGTGGTGACCTTCTCGTCGCTCCACTCCTGGGCGGACCAGATGGTCTTGAGGTAGTCCTGCGCCACGGGAGTGAGGTCCGCCGGCTGCGAGGTGTCGGTGTCGGTCACGCCAGAGAGCCTACGCGGGCCGCGAGCTCGCCAGCGGGCTCAGGGCGCGAGGGGGCCGTCGACCGCCGGGGACTCCGAGGGAGAGATCGTCTCGGCCGGCTCGTCCGGGCCGGGCGGCGAGACGAGCGGCGCCGGGTCGTCCAGCTCCCCCACCGGGGGCACGACGGCGGGCATCGGCACGCGGTCGTAGACCGTCGCCTCGCCGGCCGGCGTCACCTCGATCAGCTGGGTGTCCAGCCACTCATGGGTCTCCGGGTCGAACCGCAGCAACGTCATCTCGGCGGTGCCGCGGAGCGGGCCCACGGTGGGCTGTCCCGAGGCGGCACCGGCGGTGCTCGCCGAGACGTACCGGAGACCGCGTCCCACCTGCAGCGGACCCGAGCGCTGGTGCGTGTGGCCGGAGACCTGCAACGGTACGCACCCCGACTCCAGGGCCGGCAGCCCCACCACGGGGGTGTGGATCAGCAGCAGGTCGACGTCGTCCTCGCAGGCCGTGGCCGCGAGGGCCGCCGCCTGCTCCTCCGGGGTCTGCTCACGGGCCGCCTGCGTCCCCTCGCCGATGCGCGTCTCGAGCGAGTCCCGGTCACCGAGGATGCGCACGCCGGCCACCTCGACGACCTCGCCGTCCAGGATGACCTGGCCGTGCGCGGCCTCCTGCTCGGACGTCAGGACGGAGTCGTGGTTGCCGTCGGCGACGACCATCTCGGCGCCGTCGGGCACCGCGGCGGCGAACGCGTCCACGCAGACCTTCTCGACGGCGGTGCCGTTCATCGTGGTGTCGCCGGCGTTGAGCACCACCTCGGCACCCGACCGTTCGGCGACCTCCTCGATCACCGTCGACATGCCCGTGTTGCAGTGCAGGTCGGACACGACGAGCAGCGACACGACGCCCTCGTCGTCGGGCGGCTGCTCCGCGAGCGCCGTCCGGACGGCCTGCCGGATCTCCCAGGCGTTCCAGGCGCTGCCCACCTCGTCGCGCGCCGCCTCGTAGAACGCCTCGTTCTGGTCGTACAGCTCGACCAGCTGCCCGCCGTAGGTGTCGATGACGCCGGCGAGCCGGCCGGTGATGCGGGCGCCCTCCAGCGCCGTGCCGTCGAAGACGGCCGAAGCCGGCCGACCCGGACGGGGCACGCCGACGTCGGAGGAGACGAGCGACGTACCGACGAACGTGACCACCAGGACGCCCGCGGTGAGCTGCCACGTCCGCGGGGCGAGGACACGTCCGAGCTCACGCCGTCGGTCCGCGCCGAGCAGCGCCCGCACGCCCCAGCCGGACAGGACGAGCAGCGCGAGCGCGAGCAGCGTGCGACGCGCCGCGTCGGTGAGCAGCGCCGCCGTCGCCGCGTCGATCGTCACCTGCGGGCTGTCGTAGAACTGCAGGTAGCTGTCGAGGTCGCCCACGAGCCGGTCCAGGGTCGACGACGCGCCGACGGCGGAGAGGTCCGCGGGGATCTCCTTGACCGTGATGTCGACGCCGAGCCCGAGCGGCAGGGGCGAGTCGATCTCGAGCGTGCCGAGCGGCCCCAGGTCCACGACGACGAGCCCGTCGGTGTCCACCGCGTACTCCGCCTCGTGGGGGCCGAGGCTGAGCGTCGCGCTCGCGGTCGTCACCCCGAGGCCGACGCACAGGGCGACGGCGGCGACGGCGACGAGCGTCCAGCGCAGCCAGCGGGGTGGCGTGGGTCTGTCGTGCATGGTGGACCCACGATCACCGACGGAGGGCCCCACCCACAACTCGGCGCGCTCAGCGACGCGGGTCGCGCAGGGTGAGCAACGCGACACCGGCGGCGACCACCATGAGCACGACCCCGATCGCCGCCGTGAGCCCGACCCCGCCCGCGAACGCCTGCTGGGCGGACTCGGTCAGGGCCTGCGCCGTGGCGGCCGGCAACCCGGAGGCCACCTCGGCCGCACCACCGAGCGTCTCGGCGGCAGCGGCGGCGTCCGACGGCGGCACGTCGGCGGGAACCACCACGGAGGCCGCGTAGCTCGCGGTCAGGATGCTGCCCAGCACCGCCGTGCCGAGCACCGCGCCCAGCTCGTACGCCGTCTCCGAGATCGCCGAGGCGGCGCCGGCCTTCGCGGCGGGAACGCTGGACACGATGAGGTCGTTGCTGACCGTCTCCGCGGCGCCGATGCCGAGCGAGAGCACGACGAAGGCGACGACCAGCGGGGCGAGCAGGCCCGATCCCCCGAACAGCGCGACCAGCAGGTATCCGAGCGACGAGACCAGCAGGGCCGTCGCCACGACGCGCTCCGCCGGGAGCCGGCGCACGATGCGCACCACGGCCAGCCCTGCGACCACCATCGCGACGGTGCCGGGCAGCAGCGCCAGGCCTGCCTGCACCGGGGAGAGACCGTGCACCAGCTGCAGGTCCTGGGCGACGAAGAACAGGAAGCCCACGAGCGAGAACACGCTGAGCAGGTTGACCACCACGCCGCCGCTGAACGCCGGCACCCGGAAGAGCCGGACGTCGAGCATCGGCACCGGTCGCCGCAGCTGGCGGCGCACGAAGGCGGTGCCGCTCGCGAGACCGACCGCGGCCGCGGCGAGCGCCGCCAGGGTGACGCCGTCGGCGGCGATCTCCTTGATGGACCAGACCAGCGGGGTCATGGTGACCAGGGCGAGCGCGACCGAGACCAGGTCGAGCGGGCCGGGTTCCGGGTCCTTGGACTCGGGCAGCACGGTCGGCGCGAGCACGAGGAAGACCACCAGGACGGGCACGGCCAGCAGGAACACCGACCCCCACCAGAAGTGCTGGAGCAGCAGCCCGCCCACGATGGGGCCGAGGGCGCTGCCTGCCGCCCAGCCGGTGGCCCAGATCGCGATCGCCAGGCGCCGCTCCTCCCGGTCGACGAACACGTTGCGCAGCAGCGACAGCGTCGAGGGCATGAGCATCGCCCCGAAGAACCCGAGGGCGGCACGGGTCGCCACGAGCGTGCCGGCGGTGGGCGCGAACGCGGCGACGGCGGAGACGACGGCGAAGCCGACGGAACCGACGAGGAGCAGCCTGCGGCGGCCGATGCGGTCGGCCAGGGAGCCCATCGGCACGAGCAGGCCGGCGAGGACCAGGGGGTAGACGTCCACGATCCACAGGAGCTGGGTGCCGGTCGGCCGCAGGTCCGCCGAGATCTGGGGCAGGGCAAAGCTGAGGACGGTGTTGTCCACGGACACGAGCAGCACGGGCAGCATGAGTGCGACGAGGGCGACCCAGCGACGGGGATGGAGCGCGGGTGCCGGGGGCTGCGGTGTCGTCACCGAGATGGTGGTCACGACGTTCCTCTCACGACGAGCGACGGTCAGGGCGACGCCTCGCGCCGAACTTCTGTACCGTCCAGACGGTACAGTAACGCGCCGAGCGGTAGGCTGGCAACCATGCCTCCCGCCCCCGCTGCCCGGGCCAAGGTGCTGCACGCCTTCGCCGAGCTCCTCGTGACGTCGGGCGAGCGCTCCGCCACGCTCGACGCGATCGCCGACAGCGCCGGCGTCTCCAAGGGCGGCCTGCTGTACCACTTCCCCACCCGCGACGCGCTGGTCGACGGCCTCGTCGAGCACCTGCACACTCTCATCGCCGCCGACGTCGCCACCATGGAGTCCGCCCCGGAGGGACCCGTGGCGTACCTGCTACGGAGCTCGCTGGACGTGGGCGGCGAGCTCGACCTCGCCTTCCGGGGGGTGTCGCAGCTCGCGCAGGGCTCGGCGCCGCACGCCCGCAGCGCCCTGGACACGGCGCACGACACCTGGACCCGGGCCATCGCGACCCAGGTCGAGGACCCGGCGACGGCGCACGCGATCATGCTGATCAGCGACGGCCTCTACCACCGCAGCTCGATCGGGGCCCAGTCCCCCGACCTCGACGAGCTGCTGCGGATCGTGGACCGCCTCGTCGCGACCCAGCCCAGCCGCGCCCGCTGAGGCAGGCCTGTCCCGGCCGGCGCCTCAGCCCGTCTTGCGCTGCGACGACTTCGACGACGAACCGGCCTTCGACGACGTCGACCTCTCCTTCGAGGACTCCACCGACCGCTTCAGGGCCTCCATGAGGTCCACGACCTCGGCGTCCTCGCCCTCCTCCCTCTCGCCGAAGGTCTCGGCCGGGTCGAGGGTGTCGCCCTTCTCGATCTTGGCCTCGATGAGCTGGCGCAGCTGGGCCTGGTACTCGTCGGTGTAGTCCTCGGGAGTGAAGTCGGACTCGTAGCTCGAGACCAGCTGGGCGGACATCGCCAGCTCCTTGTCGGAGACCGACGTCGAACCGTCCAGGGACGGGAACTCCGCCTCCCGGATCTCGTCGGCCCACAGCAGCGTCTGCAGGGTCAGCACGTCCTCGCGGACCCGGAGCGCGGCCAGGCGGGTGCGCTGACGCAGCGCGAACTTCACGATCGCGGTGCGGTCCGTGTCCTCCAGCGTGCGCCGCAGCAGCACGTAGGCCTTCGGGCTCTTGGAGTCCGGCTCGAGGTAGTAGGTCCGGTCCAGCAGCACGGGATCGACCTGGTCGCTGGGTACGAACTCCACGACCTCGATCTCGCGGTTCGTCTCGGCCGGCAGCGCCGCGAAGTCCTCCTTGGTCAGCACCACCACGTGCTCACCGTCGTCGTACGCCTTGTCGATGTGCTCGTACGGCACCGTCTCGCCGTCGAGCTCGCAGACCCGGCGGTAGCGGATCCGGCCGCCGTCGGCGTCGTGCACCTGGTGCAGCGAGACGTCGTGGTCCTCCGTCGCGCTGTACAGCTTCACCGGGACGTTGACGAGACCGAACGTCACGGCACCCTTCCAGATGGCCCTCATGACCCCATGGTCACGCGCAACGCGCGTCCGCGCAGCACGTCGGGGACGGATCAGCCCACCAGGCCGAGGACTCCCACGACTCCCACCAGGACGGCGAGCACGACCGAGACGCCGACGAGCACCGCGTGCACGGTGTAGAAGCGGGTGGGCCGGCCGGCGTCGTCGCGGGCGCGAGGGTCCTTGGTCACGCGCCGCCAGAACTGGGGCCAGACCACGAGGTTCCACACGGCGGCGACGACGAGGACGAGGGACCAGGCGACGGGAAGCTGCACACGGCGAGTATCCCACCGGCTCGCGACCGACGAGGCGGGGCGGAACTGCGCGCCGCGCCGGTGCGAGGCAGCATGAACCCATGGCAGCAGCCGACGCCCCGCGGAGCCGGTCCCAGACGGTCTCGGTCGAGGGCCACCGGCTGCAGCTGACCAACCTCGACAAGGTGCTCTACCCCGCGACCGGCACCACCAAGGGCGAGGTGCTGCGCTACCTCGCGCAGGTCGCGCCCGCGCTCGTGGCGCACGCCGCGCACCGGCCGGCCACCCGCAAGCGCTGGCCGAACGGCGTGACCGGGCAGATGTTCTTCCAGAAGAACCTCGACGCCTCGACGCCCGAGTGGGTCCCACGGCGCACCATCCGGCACACGTCGTCCACCAACGACTACGTCCTGGTCGACGATCTCGCCACGCTGACGTGGCTGGGCCAGACCGCCACCCTCGAGATCCACACCCCGCAGTGGCAGTTCGGCCGCACCGGCACACCGCTCGCACCGGACCGCCTGGTCCTCGATCTCGATCCCGGCCCGGGTGCGGGCCTCGCCGAGTGCGCCGAGGTCGCCCGGCTGGCCCGCGACATCCTCGTCGGCATGAACCTCGAGCCGCTGCCCGTGACCAGCGGCTCCAAGGGCATCCACCTGTACGCCGCGCTCACCGCGGCGCACGGCGAGCTGACGTCCGACGACGTCTCCGCCGTCGCCAAGGAGCTTGCCCGGCATCTGGAGTCGGCCCGGCCCGACCTGGTGGTCAGCGACATGAAGAAGTCGCTCCGGCAGGGCAAGGTGCTGGTCGACTGGTCGCAGAACAACGGGTCCAAGACCACCATCGCGCCGTACTCCCTCCGGGGCCGCGAGGAACCCACGGTCGCCGCTCCGCGGACGTGGGACGAGCTCGAGGACCCGGACCTGCGCCAGCTGGGGTACGCCGAGGTCCTCGAGCGGCTCGAGGAGGACGGCGACCTGCTGGCCCCGCTGCTCACCGGGCACCTGTCCCGGCTCGAGCCGACCCCGGAACGGCTCGCCTCGTTCCAGCGGCTCGGGACGTACCGCTCCAAGCGCGACCCGGGCCGGACCCCGGAACCGTTCGGCCCGGTCACCGGCAGCGCGGACCCGCGACCGGAGGGGTCGACCGGGTCTGCCGGCTCCTCGCCCGGGCCGCGCGACGAGGCCTGCCCGTCGTTCGTCGTCCAGGAGCACCACGCCCGCCGCCTGCACTGGGACTTCCGCCTGGAGCACGACGGCGTGCTGGTGAGCTGGGCCCTGCCCAAGGGGGAGCCGACGGACCCGGCCCAGAACCACCTGGCGGTACAGACCGAGGACCACCCGCTGGAGTACGGGAGCTTCGAGGGCACGATCCCGGCCGGCGAGTACGGCGCCGGCGAGGTGACGATCTGGGACGCCGGCACCTACCAGCTGGAGAAGTGGCGCGAGGGCAAGGAGGTCATCGTCACGCTGGACAGCCCGCGCCGCGGACGGCGCAGGCTCGCCCTCATCCAGACGGGCGGCCGGGACGGCAGCGAGAGCTCGTGGCTGATCCACCGCACCAAGACGCAGCCCGACGGCGCGAGCGCGCCGACCGAGGAGGCCAGGGATCCCGGCACGCCGGTCGCGCAGCCCGTCGACCGGCCGGACGCGGCCGAGCGCACGGAGCCCTCGCCGTCGTCCACCGTGCGGCAGCGCCCGCCGGGCGCTGCGCCCCGCCCGATGCTCGCGACGACCGCCGCGCCGGCCGAGCTGGCCCGGATGACGGCCGACGACTGGGCGTTCGAGGCCAAGTGGGACGGGTTCCGGGCGATCGTCGAGGTGCTGGACGACGCACGGGTGCGCCTCACGTCGCGTTCGGGCCGGGACCTGACCGCCACCTTCCCCGAGCTGGCCGAGCTCGGCGGGATGGTCCCCGCAGACGAGCTGCCGCTGGTGCTGGACGGCGAGATCGTGGCGCTCGACGCGCAGGGGCGGCCGAGCTTCCGTCGTCTGCAGCAGCGGGCCAACCTGGCCCGGCCGCGCGACGTCGAGCGCGCACGCCGAGCCGTGGGCGTCGACCTCGTGCTCTTCGACGTGCTGCGCGTGGCCGGCGTGGACGTCACCGACCACCCGTACGACGAGCGCCGCAGGATCCTGGCCCGCGTCGTCGACGCCCGCCGGCCGGTGCACGTGCCGGAGCCCCTGCCCGGGGACGCGACCGAGGCCATGGCGGAGTCGCGGCGGCTGGGGCTGGAGGGTCTGGTGGCGAAGCGGCGCCGCTCCGGCTACGCCGTCGGCCGCCGGTCGCGCGACTGGCTCCGGGCCAAGCACGTCGCCATGCAGGAGGCCGTGGTGGTGGGGTGGCGCCCCCTGCGCAGCGGCACGCCGACGGAGGATCCCCGGTCCGTCGGCGGCCTGCTGCTCGCGGTGCCCGACGACGCGGGCGACCTGCGGTTCGTCGGACGGGTGGGCACCGGGCTCAGCGACGCCGAGCGGCGGCGGCTCGCCGCAGCGCTCGTCAAGCTCGAGCAGGACGAGCCGCCCGTCCCCGAGGTCCCCGCCCTCGACGCCGCGGGGGCGCGCTGGGTGCGGCCCACCGAGGTCGTCGAGGTGTCGCACGCCGGATGGACCGACGGCACACCGGGAGGCGGCAGCCTCCGTCACGCCGTGTGGCGCGGGCGGCGGACGGACAAGCGGCCGCAGGACGTCCGCGTCGAGTGATCGACGAGGGCTCGCGTCGTCACACCTCGTGGGCGTAGACGACCGTGTTGTCCTCGTAGTGGCCGACGCTCGCGTCCCACGCCCCGCCGCACGTGATGACGCGCAGCTCGGGCCCGTCGGTGTTGGCGTAGACCCGACGGGTGGGGAACTCGTCCTTGGGATACGACTCGACGCGGTCCACCTCGAAGGTGACGGTGGTGCCGTCGGCACGGTCCACGTGCACCTTCTGCCCCGGCTCCAGCGTGGCCAGGTCGTAGAAGACCGACTCGCCGTTGGGGCTGTCGACGTGTCCCTCGATGACCGCCGGGCCCTGGTCGCCGGGCCGCGGCGACCCGTCGAACCACGCCGCACGGTCGATGTCGTCCCCGGCCGGGACCTCGATGGTGCCGTCGTCGTTCAGGCCCAGGTGCAGCAGCCGCGAGTCGACGTCGATCGCCGGGATCCGCACCCGCCGCGGCAGGGCGCTGCGCTCCTCCGCCGGCGGCTCGGCGGACGCTGCGGCCGACGGCGCGCCGGCCTCGGCGGTACGGCTCGGCCCGGGCAGCGCCTCGGTCGGTGGCGACGGCGCGGTGGACGAGGACCGGGGCGGGCTGGTCTCCTCCACCGGCGCGGGCGCCGGTTCCTGCGTGCCCAGCCCGACGGCGACCGCCGTCCCGCCGCCGAGCACCAGCCCGGCGGCGAGGACGGCGGCCACGCGTCGGCCGACCATCAGGAGTCCTGGCCCACGGTCCGACGGCGGGCGACGAGCCCGGCGGTCAGGCCCGCACCCGCGAGGAGCGCCACGCCGCCACCGGCGATCAGACCGAGGTTCTCGGTCCCGGCGGTGCCGCCGGTACCGGTCTGCACGCCACCGGCCGGCATCTCGTCCATCTGCGAGGCGGCCAGGATGCCGCACAGCGCCGGGTCGGTGGCCTCGGCGGGCAGCGACGGGTCGAGGTCCGACTCGGTGTCGCCGTCGTAGGCGCCGCTGCCGTCGTGGTCCACGCCGTGCACGACGAGCGCGACGTCACCGGCGAGGATGTCGTCCGCGAGGTCCTGAGAGACCTCGATCTCGCCGCGCTGGTAGTCGATCTCGCCACCCTCGGCCGTGTCGAACCGGTCGACGGCGAGCGCCGAGTCGCCCGAGGTGTCGCCCTCCGTGGTCAGCGAGACCTGGACCGACCCGTAGGACGGGACGCCCTCGGAGGTGGTGATCGTGCCCGAGCCGTCGGCGTCGTCGCCCTCGACGGGGCACTGGTTCGTGGCGTCCTCGCCGTAGTGCAGGTGGGCGGCGTGCGGGCTGCCGGCGAGCAGGCCGGACGCCGCGAACTCTACCGTGAGGGTCGTGCCCTCGACCCAGACCATCGCCTCGCCGCTGCCGTCCACGCCGTTGAGCGGGACGGGCGTGAGGTCACCCTGGGCGGTACCGTCCGCGGCCGAGGCCGGGCCGGTGACGGCGAGCAGTCCGGCGAGCGAGAGGGCCGGCGCGACGAGCGCGGCGCGGGTGCGTGCCTTCATGATCGATCCCTTCGTTCCAGGCCACGACGTTCGCGACCTGTCGGGGGTTCGGAGTCCTGCGGCCCCCGGATGGGTCCGGATCGAGATCGGTGACGACGGCGGTGGGAAGGGCGCTCGGAATGGCCCGGCCGGGTCGTCGGTTGCCCCTGGCATGCGAGCAATCACCTACAGCCATTACGGCGACGCCGACGTCCTCGAGTTCACCGAGCAGCCCGACCCCCATCCCGGAGCGGACGCCGTGGTGGTCCGCGTCCGCGCCGCCTCCGTGAACCCGGTCGACTGGAAGGTCCGCCAGGGCTACCTGGACGGGCTGATGGACGCCCACTTCCCCGTGGTCCCGGGCTGGGACGTCGCGGGCGTCGTCGAACAGGTGGGACTGGACACCCCCGAGTACGCGGTGGGCGACGAGGTGTACGGGTACGTGCGCACCGACGTCGTGCACGGCGGCACGTTCGCCGAGCTGGTGGCAGCCCCCGTGCGCACGCTGGCGCGCAAGCCGCGCTCCCTGACGTTCGAGGAGGCGGCGGCCGTCCCGCTGGCGGGCCTCACCGCGCTCCAGACGATCCGCCGCTCGGGCGTGCGGGACGGGCACACCGTGCTCGTGCACGCCGCGGCAGGCGGGGTGGGCGCCTTCGCGGTGCAGATCGCCCGCTCGCTCGGCGCCCGCGTCATCGGGACGGCGAGCGAGGCGAACCACGAGTTCCTGCGGTCCCTCGGCGCCGAGCCGGTGACCTACGGCGACGGCCTCGCCGAGCGGGTGCGCGAGCTGGCTCCTGACGGCGTCGACGTGGCGCTCGACTACGTGGGCGGCGACGCCGTGGCGACCTCCGCCGCCGTGCTGGCCGACGGCGGGACGATCACCTCGATCACCGACCCGGCCGCGCGGGACGAGCACGGCGGGCAGTACGTGTGGGTGCGCCCGTCGACCAGCGACCTGGACGACCTCGCCGCGATGTTCGACGCCGGCACCCTGCGTGTCGAGGTCGCCGAGACCTACGAGCTCGCGGACGCCCCCGCGGCGCACCGCGCCAGCGAGGGCGGGCACGTGCGCGGCAAGATCGTCGTGCGGGTCTGAACGACGAGGGCCGGGCCGGTCAGCCTGCGGCGGGCTTCCCGTGGCGCCAGTAACCCAGGAACGTGATGTGCGCCTTGGGCATGCCCGCGGCCACGAGGTGCCGGCGGACGCCGGTGGCCAGCCCGGCCTCGCCCGCCGCGTAGGCGGACCCGACGCCGTCGGGCAGCGTGAGCCGGCGGACCTCGGCGAGCGCGGCCTGCCCCGGCACCGCGTCCGCACCGGTGGTCTCGTCCCGGGCGACCCAGCGGACCTCCACGCCGGCCGGCGCGCGGAAGTCCTGCTGGTCGTCCGCCGTGGGCACCTCGACGACGGCGATGCCGCGGGCGTCGGCGGGCAGCGACTCGCAGATGCCGGCCACGGCGGGCAGCGCCGTCTCGTCGCCGACGAGCAACGTCCAGTCGTGGGGGTGCTGCGGGTCGTAGGTGGCCCCCTGGTCGAGGAGCCCGACCGTGTCGCCCGTCCGCGCCGTCGTCGCGAAGTCGGCCGCCGGACCAGAGCTCCCCTCCGCGTCGGCGTGGATGACGAAGTCGACGTCGATCTCGCCCAGGTCGGGCCGGGCGGCGCGGACGGTGTAGTTGCGCACCCACGGCCGCCGTGACCTCGGCGTGGCGAGGTACTGCAGGTACCAGCCCCACTCGGACGACCGGGTCGGCGGGCGCAGCATGTCCTGCCCGGAACGCTGCAGGAACAGCCGGAACCACTGGTCGAACCCGAGCGGGGTGAAGCGGTCGAGCCCGCCCAGCGTCACGCGCATCATGTGCGGCGTGACCTGCTTGGTGGTCACGACCTCGGCGACGACGACCTGTGGATCGACCGGCTTGCGACCGTGGTGAGACGACATGCGGATAAGGTTAGGCGAACCTCACCCACGTGTGAAGGGGTGTCCCGGCACGCGGACACCACCGACCTGCCGGGCGCGCACCGGACGACCGCGGTCGGGCACGATGGGCGCGTGTGCCGCCTCCCGCTCCTCACCGTCGTCGTCGCCTGCAGCCTGCTCGGCGCCTGCACGGCGCAGCCCGACGCACCGGCACCCGCGCCGTCGGCCTCGGCGTCGGCTGCTGCCGCGCCGCCCAGCGATCGCCCGGCACCGGAACCTTCCGACGCCGCCTTGACGGAGGTGTCCTCGGGCGGCACCACCCTCACCGTCTCGGTGCCCACGGGTGGCGGCGCCCGCGCCGTGGAGGTCGTGCCCGCGGACGGCACTGTCACGGTCCGCGTCGGCACCGCTCCGGAGGCACCGGCCACGATCACGCTGACCTCCGCCGGGAGCGTCGAGGTGAACGTCGACTCGAGCGTGACGATCCTGGACGACGGCGGCACCCCGGTCGCCGGGCTCTCCCCCGTCGCCGGTGGCGCCGTCGTCACCGCGGTCGACACGACGAGCGTGCGCCTCGACCCGCCCCCGGAGGCGAGCACCGCCGAGACGGTGCTGGGCACCGAGGCCGTCGCGAGCGCCGACTGGGGCGAGCGCGAGGGCGGTCGGTCGCTCGCCGTCGACCCCACCGCCTGGGCCCGCTCCGCCGGCCAGGCCGGCACGGACCTCGTGTGGGCCGAGCTCGTCGCGTCCGATCCCGAGGTGGACACCCCCATCATGCACGACCAGCTCGTCTGCCACTCGATCGGCGCACCCGAGAAGGACACGTGGAACCTCGAGCCGTGGCGACCCGACGTCGGGCTCATCGCCGTCCTCACGGACCGGTGCAACCCCACCGAGTAGTCACGCGAGCGCGGCCGGGCTCGCAGGTCGCGGCGACCACCTAGCATCGAGGCGTGAACGACGCCTCGACCCCTGCTCCCGGCACGCTCCGCCTCGCGTTCCGCACCGCCGTGCGCGACGACCTCGAACGGATCGTCGAGCTCATCGCCGACGACACGGTCGCGGCCCGGCGCACCGGCAGCTTCGGCCCCGCCCACGTCGCGGGGTTCGAGGCCATCTCCGCCAGCCCGCACGACGAGCTGGTCGTGGCAGAGCTCGACGGCGCGGTCGTGGGCGTCATGCAGCTGACGGCGATCCCCGGCATCTCGCGCAACGGCGCGACGCGGCTGCAGGTCGAGGCCGTCCGGGTCGACGCCCGGCTCCGTGGCCGCGGTATCGGGCGCCGCCTGATGGAGCACGCCCACGATTGGGGGCGAGCGCGAGGCTGCACCCTCGCCCAGCTCACCTCGGACAAGCAGCGTCCCGACGCCCACCGGTTCTACGCCTCGGTGGGCTACGCGGCGTCGCACGAGGGCTTCAAGCTGACTCTGTGAGCCGGTCAGCCCGCGGGCGCGGTCTCCCGTGGCCGGTCCCGGATCCCGGCCATGCTCACCAGTCCGCCCACCACGAGCAGCACAGCCGTCACCACCAGGGCCCGGTGGAAGGACTCGACGTCGAGCACCCCGCCGAGGATGACGCCCGCGAACGCGATGACCACGAGGCCCGCCACCCGGGACACGGCGTTGTTGACCGCCGAGGCGATCCCGGCGTCGGACGGCGGCACGGCACCGAGGATGGCGGACGTCAGGGGCGCGACCGTGATCGCCAGCCCGAGCCCGAAGACCAGGACACCCGGCAGCACCTCGGTGACGTAGCTCGCGTCGGCGTCCATGGTGAGCATCAGCAGGAACCCGCACGCGGCGACCACCGGGCCGACGGTCATGAACCATCGCGCCCCGTAGCGGCCCGCGAGCGTCCCGAACCGGGTGGACAGCGCCAGCATCGCGAACGTGATGGGCAGCTGCGCCACCCCCGCGGCCGTCGCGGAGTAGCCGGCGACCTGCTGCAGGAACAGCGTCAGGACGAACCCACCGAACGCCAGCGCACCGTAGACCGCTGCCGTGGCGACGTTGCCCCACGCGAAGTTCCGCACCGCGAAGAGCCGCATCGGCAGCATCGGGTCAGGGGCCCGGCGCTCGTAGAGGACGAACGCCACCAGCAGCGCGAGCCCGACGCCGACGAGCGGCCACACCTGCTCGATGAGGCCGAACACCGTCGTGCCGAGCCCGACGGCTGCGAGCACCGCGCCCGGGACGTCGATGCGCCGCCCGCTCGTGGCCCCCGACGGCGGCACTCCCCGCAGCAGGTAGAGGGTCACCGCGACCACGGGGACGTTGATCCAGAACACCCCGCGCCAGGAGACGAGGTCGACCAGCCCGCCCCCGACGAACGGCCCGACGATCATGGCGGTGCCGGTCCACGCGGTCCAGGTGCCGATGGCCCGGGACTGAGCCGGCCCCTCGAACGTCGAGATGATGAGCGCCAACGAGCTGGGCACGAGCAGTGCCCCGGCGACGCCCTGGAGCAGGCGTGCGACGACGAGCACGGCCCCGGTGGGGGCCACGGCGCACAGCACCGACGTCGCGGCGAACCCCAGCAGCCCGACGAACAGCACCTGACGGCGACCGTAGACGTCCGAGAGCGAGCCGGCGGCGAGGATGAGGGCGCCGAGCGTGACGAGGTAGCCGTCGACCACCCACTGCTGGAGCGTCAGGCCGGCCTCGCCCGGCCCGCCGAGCTCGTCGGCGATCGCGGGCAGGGCCACGTTGACGACGGTCCCGTCGAGGAACGACACGAACGACGCGAGGATCGCGACGAGCAGCACACGCCGCTGCGTGGAGGTGGTGGCCACGCGCCTCACGCTACGGCCGGTCGGCGACTCCGACCAGCCGCACCGCGCCGGCGTGCCGCAGCGGGCCCGGAGTCAGTAGCGTGTGGCCATGGACCTGGTCATCCGCCGGTCGGTCGTCGCCGACGTCCCCGCCGCACGACGTCTCGGCGACGAGGCGTTCGGCGCTCCCGCGACGCCCCGCCCGGACCCCGAGCCCGGCACCTGGCCGTCGGCGAACGTCCGCCCGTGGTCGGCGTACGACGGCGAGGAGCTCGTCGCCACGCTGGGCGTGCGCCGGTTCACCTCCTGGTTCCACGGCGCGGCCGTCCCGACCGCCGGGTTCGCGGGGGTGACGGTCGCCGCGGAGCGGCGCGGCGAGGGCGTGCTCCGGCCGCTGTTCGACGCGGCGCTCGCCGAGGCACGCGAGCAGGGCGAGGTGATCTCGACCCTCTACCCGAGCGCGGCCGGGATCTACCGCAGCCTCGGCTACGAGGTGATCGGCTCCTACGACGAGGCACGCCTGCCGATGGCGGCGCTCGCCACGGTCCGTCCGCCGGCGGGCGGGGTGCGTACCCGGCGCGCCGCTCGTGCCGACGTCGAGGCGATCCGCGCCGTCTACCGCACGTGGGCGGCCGCGCAGAACGGCCCGCTCACGCGCACCGAGAAGCCGTTCCTGCCCGAGCCCGACGAGCTGTTCGGACCTGAGTCGGGCTATACCGGCATCAGCCTGGCCGTCGGTCCGGACGACGAGGTCCTGGGCTTCGCGAGCTGGAACCGGGGCTCGGGGTACGACGGGACGGGCACGATCGAGGTCGACGACCTGGTCGCGCTCACCCCGGACGCCGCCCGGGCGCTGTGGCGCGTGCTGGGGTCGTTCGGCACGGTGGCCGGCTCGGTGCGGCTCTCGACGTCGGGCGCGTGGACCGGGTCCGACCCGAGCCGCCTGGTGCTTCCCGACCACACGGTCACCACCACGAGCCGCCCGTACATGCTGCGGCTGCTGGACGTCCCGGCCGCCCTCGGGACCGCCTGCCTGCCGCCACTGAGTGCTCGCGTGCCGTTCTCCGTCGTCGATCCGCGGACCCCCGACGTCGAGGGTTCCTGGACGCTTCTGGTGCACGACGGCGTGGCCCAGGTCCACCCGGACGCCCCGTCCGTCCCGGCGGAAGGGCGGGAGCCCGACCGGTTGACGTTCACCTCGTCCGGCATCGCGCTGAGCTACGCAGGAGCGGCCTCTACCGCGAACCTCCGCCTCGCGGGCCACGTGCGCGGGCCGTCGACCCACGACCGGCTGTGGGACGCCCTGTGGCACGGTCGGGACGTCCACGTGCGCGACTACTTCTGAACGGCACAGCAGGTTCTGAACGACTCAGCAGGACGCCGCGACGTCCGTGCGGTAGCCGAGCGCCCAGCACAGGGTGCCGACGTCCTGCCGGATCGTGTCCACGGCGGTTCGGAGGCCGGCGACGTCCTGGCGCAACGCGTCGACGTCGGCGGCGCTGGCGGCGTCCGGCCGGGTCTGCAGGTCGTCGCGGACCGTCGCCAGGTCGTTGCGGACGGTCCCGAGCCCGTTCTGGAGGTTGGACTCCAGGCTGTCGATGCCGTTCGTCACCTCGAGCAGGCGCGTCTGCAGGTCGTCCATCCCCCCGGAGCCCTCGGCGGGGAACCCGGTCCAGTCCTCGACGCTCTGCACCCTGCCGGTCAGGGCGTCGACGGTCGCGGCGTCCGGCGCGGCCGCGAGCTCGGCGCGGAGGCGGGCGGACTCCGCCTGGGCGCTCTCGGCCTGGGTGACGGCCGTCTGCACCTCGCCCGCCAGCTTCCGGTTGGCCGACCAGAGCACGGCGACGCCGACCGTCGCGACGAGCGCGAGGACCACGGCCGCGGCGAGGACCGCGGTCTGCACGCCCCGGGACTCGAGGCGCGGCACCAGGCCGCGCCCCGGGCCGGCGGGCAGGTCCGGTTCCGCCGGGAACAGGGTGGCGATCGACGCGACCTGGCCGGTGTCCGGCCGCCGGGCGATCCGCCCACCGGACGAGACCCGTCCCGACGGTGCTGCTGGATCGTGGCTCATCTCGCTCCTCCTGCTCGCCGACGTGGCTCGGGTCACATCCTGGCGTCCCGACCGCCCCGCCACAACCGCCCGGACGCGGACGCCATACCTAGAGGTAGGTACAGTGCAACCGTGCCACCTCCCGCCACCCGCGACCGGCTCGTCGCCGCCGCCCAGGAGCTGTTCGCCGCTCAGGGGGTCGGGGCCACCAGCCCGCGCCAGGTCCTCGCTGCGAGCGGCGTCGGGCAGGGCAGCCTGTACCACCACTTCCCCGCCAAGCACGACCTGGCCGTCGCCGCCGTGAGTGCCACCGCCGACCATGCGCTGGCAGCGGCGCTGCAGGAGCTGTCGGGAGACTCCCCCGCCCTGGGCCGCGTCCTGGCATACCTCGAACGCCCCCGTGACGCGCTGGCCGGATGCCGGGTGGGCCGCCTCACGAGCGACCAGGCCGTCATGGACGACGACGACCTGCGCGCCACCGTCCGGACCTCCTTCGACCGGCTCGTCGCCGCCGTCGCCGAGGTGCTCACCGAGGCCGGCGTCCCGCCCGACGACGCGACGGACCGGGCGCACGCCGCCGTCGCCGTGGTGCAGGGCGGCTACGTGCTCGCCCGCGCCACAGGCGACCCGCAGGCGATGCGCGCCGCCGTGCGCGGCTTCGTGACGCTGCTCGACCCGACCACCCGTGACCGTCCCGACGACGAGGAGTCCCTGTGACGACCTTCCGCGAGCGCCTGCGCGCGCTGCCCGTGCTCCCCGACGGCTTGCCGGGCTGGGAGATCGCCGACCTGGACGCGCTGCCGGCGACGCCCCACCAGCTCTTCGAGACCTGGTTCGACGAGACCGTCGCAGCCGGTGCGACCGGTCCGCACGCGATGACCCTGTCGACCTCGGACGGTCACGGCGCGGTGCGCGCCCGGACGGTGATCCTCAAGGACCTCACTGCCGACGGGTGGTGGTTCGCGGGGCACTCGACGAGCCCGAAGGGCCGGGACCTGGCGACGGAGCCACGGGCCGCCCTGACGTTCCTGTGGCGCGAGACGGGTCGCCAGGTGCGCGTCACGGGCACGGTCACGTCGCACCCCGAGGTCGGGGCGGCGGACTTCCTCGCCCGTCCGGACGCCTCGCGCGCCGCCGGGCTGGTGGACCACCAGAGCGAGGTCCTCGGCGACCTGGCCGAGCACCGCAGGGCCTGGGCCGACGCCCTGGACCGGGTGCGCGCCGACCCCCGGCTGATCGCGCCGGCCTGGACGGCCTGGTGCCTCGCCCCGTACGAGGTGGAGTTCTGGCAGTCCGGGACGGGCACCGGCCAGACCCGCCTGCGATACCGTCCCGACGCCACCGTGGGCGCGCCGCGCGCCGCCTGGACCAAGGCGCTGCTGTGGCCCTGACCGTCGACCACGACCTCCTCGAGCACGCACGAGCCGACGCCGACCGGGCGCTGGGCGACCTGCTGGCCCGGGTCCGCGACCTTCCCGCCGGTGCGACGGTGGAGCCCTCCGCGCTGCCCGGCTGGTCGCGGGGCCACGTGCTCGCTCACGTCGCGAACGTGGCCGCCGCGCTCGCCCGACAGGCCGAGCACGCCGCCCGTGGGCTGACGATCGAGCCGTACGACGGTGGAGCCGCCGGCCGCGCCGCCGGCATCGAGGCCGCGTCCTCGCGCTCCGTCGACGAGCACGTCGCAGCGCTCACCGCCGTCCGTGCCCGGCTCGTCGACGCCTGGCCCCCGCCCGGGGACGCGGGCTGGGCCGCGCCGGTCGCGTACCGCGACGGGGTCGTCGCGGGCGTCCTGCTGGCCTGGTGGCGCGAGGTGCGCATCCACGCCGTCGACGCCCTCGTCGGGATGACCGACGACTCCTGGGACGCGGCGCTCTGCGCCCACCTGCAGGACTTTCTCGCGGTAAGGCTGCCCGACGGCGGTCCCCCACCGCAGATCGAGGGCTCAGCGGCGCACGTCGCGGCCTGGCTGGCGGGCCGTGAACCGTCCGGGCCGGTCGTCGCGCGCCGTGGCGGCGTCGTCGTCGCCCTGCCGGAGCTCGGCCCGTGGCCCTCCGCGCAGCGCTGACCGGCGAGGCCCACGCGGCCCGGATGTGACCCACATCACTGCAGGTCAGCCGCTTGTGACCTTGCTCTCATTCTTTGTGACACTTTTCACCAGCGTCGTAGCATGGCGAGGTGACTACGCGCGAAACGGCCTCCCGCAACGGCTCCTCCGACGCCGTCGACGTCGTCCTCATCGGCGGCGGCATCATGAGCGCCACCCTCGGCACGCTGATCCAGCAGCTCGAGCCGACGTGGTCGATCCGTATCATCGAGCGCCTCGACGAGGTCGCGCTCGAGTCGTCCAGTCCGTGGAACAACGCCGGCACCGGTCACGCCGCGCTGTGCGAGCTGAACTACACGCCGGAGAAGGCGGACGGCACCATCGACATCTCCAAGGCGGTGGCGATCAACGAGCAGTTCCACACCTCGCGGGAGCTGTGGCACCACCTGCTGGCCACCGGCCGCCTCGCGGACTCCTCGTTCGTCAGCCGCACCCCGCACATGACGTTCGTGCGCGGCGCCAAGAACGTGGACTACCTGCGCCGTCGGCACCAGACGCTCAGCGACCACCCGCTCTTCCGTGACCTGGAGTTCTCCACCGACCGCGCCGAGATCGAGCGGTGGGCTCCGCTGCTCACCGCCGAGCGCGACGCGGACGAGCCGATCGCCGCGACCCGGTCCGTCGCCGGCACGGACGTCGACTTCGGCAACCTCACCCGCCAGCTCGTCGACGGGCTCGTGGCCCACGGTGCCCAGATCCAGCTCCAGCACGAGGTCCGCTCGCTCAAGCGCACCCGCGACGGCGGCTGGCGCCTGCGCGTCAAGGACCGCTCGTGGAACGCACCCCAGCGGACGTCCACCGTCACGGCGCGCTTCGTCTTCGTCGGCGCCGGCGGCGGCGCCCTGCCGCTGCTGCAGTCCGCCGGCATCCCCGAGATCAAGGGCTTCGGCGGGTTCCCGATCTCCGGAGAGTTCCTGCGCACCGACAACCCGGAGGTCGTGGCGCAGCACCAGGCCAAGGTCTACGGCAAGGCCGACGTCGGCGCTCCGCCGATGTCCGTCCCCCACCTGGACACCCGTGTGGTCGACGGCAAGAGCTACCTCATGTTCGGCCCCTACGCCGGGTTCAGCCCCAAGTACCTCAAGAAGGGCAAGTACCTGGGACTGGTCACGTCGCTGCGTGCCCACAACCTGACGTCGATGATCGGCGCCGGCCTCAAGAACCTCGACCTCACGCAGTACCTGGTGGGCCAGCTCGTCGCCGCGCCCGAGACGAAGTTCCACGCGCTGCAGCAGTTCATGCCGACCGCTCACCCCAAGGACTGGGAGACGATCACCGCCGGCCAGCGCGTGCAGGTGATCAAGCGTGACGCCGACGGCAAGGGCGTCCTGCAGTTCGGCACGGAGATCGTCTCCGCCGCGGACGGGTCGATCGCCGGCCTCCTCGGCGCCTCGCCGGGCGCCTCGACCGCGGTCTCGGCGATGGTGGACCTGCTCGGCCGCTGCTTCCCCACCGAGTTCGCCGGCTGGCGCCCCCGTCTCGCCGCGATGATGCCGAGCCTCGACGGCATGCCCGCCGACGCCCGCGAGATCGACACCACGACGGACGCGGCGTCCGAGCTGTCCGCCACCGAGCTCGCCGCGCAGAACGGTGGCGTGCTGCCCGCCAGCGTCTACGAGTCCCGGGCCGACTCCCGCTTCTGAACGCGGCCGGGAACGGTCAGCCGACCCTGCGAGCGAGCTGGACCACGACCCGCTCGATCGTCGGGGTCGGCACCGACCGTGCGGCACCGCGCCGTGCGACCGCCCCGCCGATCGCGTCGAGCTCGCCCGTGCGACCGGCGGCCAGGTCGGCCTGCAACGACGACCGCATCGTCGGCGGGAACCCTCGCAGGATCGTGCGCAGGTCCTCGGCCGTCGTGGTGACGCCCTCGGCCGCGGCGACCGCCGCCACCTCACCGAGGACGCCGTCGGTGAGCACCGGGTCGGCGTCCAAGGCCGCACCCACCCCGGTCCGGTGCACGGACGTCAGCAGGGCCAGCGGCGCGAGGAAGCGCAGCTTGGACCACAGCACCTCGGTCTCGCTGCCCGCCGTCACGACCTCGATCTCCGTGTCGCGCAGGGCCTGGACCACCTCGAGGTCACCGGCCTCGGCGGGCACGGTGATCCGCAGCAGCTCACCGCGGTGGCGTACCGTCAGGGCCGTGTCCGGGCCCGACCCGGTGCGCAAGGTCTCGCCGGCGTAGGACGCCCCGACCACGACGCTCTCGTACGCGGCCGGGCCGCCGGGCCCCGCGAGGGCAGCCCGCAAGGACTCCATGTGATCGATCCCGTTGAGGAGCGAGACGACCTCGGGAGGCCGACCGGCAGCGATCGTCCCGGCGACCTCGGCGACGCCCTCGGCCTTGACCGCCACGAGCACCCGGGCGCCGCGCGGCACCCACGTCGTCGCCCGCAGCGGGGCGTGCCAGGCACCGAACCGGTCGGTGACGATCTCGAGCCCGTGCTCGGTCACCCGCCGGGCCGTGCCCGGGCGTCCGACGAGGACGACGTCGTGCCGGGCCCGCTGCAGCAGGGCGGCCACCAGTCCGCCCACCGCCCCCGGGCCGACGACGGCGATCAGGGGCCGGTGCAGATCGTTCGCGCTGGTCATCGCCCGAGCGTAGCGCTCACAGCGACTGGATGATCCGCTCCACCTGCTCCTTCGCGTCGCCGAAGACCATCGCCGTGTTCTCGCGGAAGAACAACGGGTTCTGCACGCCGGCGTACCCGGTGGCCATCGAGCGTTTGAACACCACGACGTCGCGCGCGCGCCACACCTCCAGCACCGGCATCCCGGCGATGGGCGAGCCGGGGTCCTCCTGGGCGGCAGGGTTCACGGTGTCGTTCGCGCCGATGACGAGGACGACGTCCGTCGACCCGAAGTCGCCGTTGATCTCGTCCATGCCCAGCACGACGTCGTAGGGCACCTTGGCCTCCGCCAGCAGCACGTTCATGTGGCCCGGCAGCCGGCCCGCGACGGGGTGCACACCGAAGCGGACGTCCACGCCCCGCGCGCGGAGCTTCTCGGTGAGGTCGGCCACGGGATGCTGTGCCTTCGCGACCGCCATGCCGTAGCCCGGCACGATGATGACCGACCTCGCGGACGTCAGCTGTTCGGCGACGTCGGCGGCGAAGGTCTCCCGGTGCTCGCCCGACACGCCCGCCGCGACGGTGCCGGGCTCCGTCCCGAACCCGCCGAGGATGACCGAGACGAACGAGCGGTTCATCGCCCGGCACATGATGTACGACAGGATCGCGCCGGAGGACCCCACGAGGGCGCCGGTGATGATGAGCAGGTCGTTGCCGAGCATGAAGCCCGCGGCCGCGGCGGCCCATCCCGAGTACGAGTTCAGCATGGAGACGACCACCGGCATGTCGCCACCGCCGATGGAGGCGACGAGGTGCCAGCCGAGCGCCAGCGCGACGACGGCGGCAAGGACCAGCGCCGTGAGCGCGACGGCGTCCGACCCGGCGCTCGCCGCCGCGAGGAACCAGGCCAGCAGCCCGGCCGACGCGACGACGAGGCCCAGGTTGATCGCGTTGCGACCCGGCAGGTTCAGCGGTGCGGACCTGATCCTCGCCGCCAGCTTGAGGTTGGCGACGATCGACCCGGTGAAGGTCACGGCGCCGATGAGGATCCCGAGGAAGACCTCGACCAGGTGCACGGTGCCCGCGTGCTGCTCGGTCAGGTACGACCCGAACCCGACCAGCACGGCCGCGAGCCCGACGAACGAGTGCAGGAGCGCGATCAGCTCGGGCATCTGCGTCATCTCGATCTTGCGGACCCGCCAGGTGCCGACCGTCGCACCCACGACGAGCACCAGGAGGATCAGGCCGGCGGTCACCGGCCACGGCCGCTCGGACTGTTCGAGAGCCAGGGCGACGGTGGCCACGAGTGCCAACGCCATGCCGAGCATGCCGAGCACGTTGCCGCGACGGGCCGACTCCTGCTTGGACAGCCCGGCCAGCGAGCCGATGAAGAGGACGCCCGAGACCACGTAGGTGGCCTGGACCACGGACAGCACCGTCATCGGGCCACCTCCGACGTCACGGGGGCGCCCGACGGCGAACCCTTGCGGAACATGCGGATCATGCGGTTCGCGACGAGGAACCCACCGAACACGTTGATCGACGCCAGGGTGGCGGCGACGACGGCCAGGGACGTGACCAGCCAGTCGTCGACGCCGATCTGCAGCAGCGCGCCGACCAGGATGATGCCGCTGATCGCGTTGGTCTGAGCCATCAACGGCGTGTGCAGGGCGTGCGTGACGGCCGAGATGACGTAGTAGCCCACGACGACGGCGAGGGCGAACACCGTGAAGTGGCCGACGGCGTCCGGCGGCGACACCGCGACCGCGAGACCTGCGAGGAGCGCGGCGAGCACCGTGAGCACCCCGTTCCGCCGCGACCTGCTCCGCCGTGCGGCGGCCTCCGCGGCGGGGTCCGTGCTGCTGGGTGCCGGCTCGGGGGGCGGCGCTGCCGGTGCCGGTGCCGCGGAGACCTGCACCGGCGGCGGCGGCCAGAGCACCTCGCCGTCGCGGGTGAGCGTCATACCCCGCACCACCACGTCGTCGAGGTCGATCACCAGGCTGCCGTCCCGCGCCGGCGTCAGGAGCGTGACCAGGTTGACCACGTTGGTGCCGAACAGCTGGGAGGTGTGCTGCGGCATGCGCCCCGGCAGGTCGGTGTACCCGAGCACGATCACGCCGCCGTCGCTCACCACCCGCTCCCCCGGGACCGTCAGCTCGCAGTTGCCTCCGCCGGCGGCGGCGAGGTCGACGACCACCGACCCCGGACGCATCGCGGCCACCATCTCGGCCGTGATGGTGGTGGGGGCGGTGCCGCGGACGAGCGCCGTGGTGATCACGACGTCCGCCCCCGCGGACTCGGCGGCGTAGGTCCGGCGCGTCGCCGCCTCCTGGTCGCCGGTCAGGGCGCTGGCGTAGCCGTCGGCGCTGACCTCCTGGGAGGCGCCCTCGGCCCGGACGGCGGTCGCGCCCAGCGACTCGATCTGCTCGGCCGCCTCGGGGCGGACGTCGAACGCCCGCACCTTCGCCCCCAACGAGGAGGCGGTGCCGATCGCCGCGAGCCCCGCGACGCCCGCACCGATCACGAACACGGTGGCGGGCGGCGTCGTCCCGGCAGCGGTCACCTGCCCCGTGAACATGCCACCGAACTCGTCCGCAGCCTCGATCACCGCGCGGTACCCCGCCACGTTGGACTGGGCTGACAGCACGTCGAGCGCCTGGGCCCGCGAGATCCGCGGGACCGCGTCGAGCGCCAGCGCCGTGACCCGACGCTCCGCCAGGGCGTCGACCAGCTCCGGTCGGGCCGCGGGGGCGAGCTGTGAGATGAGCGTGCTCCCCGGCCGGAGGAGGTCCAGCTCCGCCGGGGAGGGAGCGTTGACGCTCGTCACGACGTCGCACGCCCAGGCGTCGGCACGCTCGCCGATCCGGGCACCGGCCTCGACGTAGGCCTTGTTCGGCAGGTTCGCGCGCTCCCCCGCGCCGGCCTCGACGACGACGTCGTAGCCGAGCGCGGTGAGCTGGCGGACGGTGGCGGGCGTCGCGGCGACGAGCCGCTCGCCCTGGCGCGACTCGAGCGGGATACCGATCTGCACGGGCTCTGACCTCCTTCGGTCGGAAACCCCTGCAACCTACCCGGTCCGTACTGCGAAGACGAGACCGGGTCGCACAGCGAGACGAGGTATCAGCGCGTGGCCCCCACCAGGTCGTCGGGCTCCGCGGCCGGTGCCGGCCGCGCGCCGCGCCGCGGCTTGGTCCGGTAGTGCGTCGTGTAGAGCATGAGGCCGACGAACGTCAGCCCACCGACGAGGTTGCCGATCACCGTCGGGATCTCGTTCCAGACGAGGTAGTCGACGACGGTGAAGCTGCCACCCATGAGGAGCCCGGCCGGGAACAGGAACATGTTGACGATCGAGTGCTCGAACCCCATGTAGAAGAACAGCATGATGGGCATCCACATGCCGACCACCTTGCCGATCACGCTCCGGGACATCATCGCGGCGACGACCCCGGTCGAGACCATCCAGTTGCACATGACGCCGCGGACGAACAGCGTGAGCATCCCGCCGGCGCCGTGCTCGGCGTAGCCGACCGTCCGACCCTCACCGATGTGACCGATCGCCTGCCCGACCTCGCTGGGCTCCGTGGACCAGCCGTAGGTGAAGTAGATCGTCATGAAGACGGCGACCATGAAGGCACCGGCGAAGTTCCCCACGAAGACCAGGCCCCAGTTGCGCAGCACGGCCCCTACCGTCACGCCAGGCCTCTTGTCGAGCCAGGCCAGCGGCGCGAGCGTGAACACCCCGGTGAGCAGGTCGTACCCGAGCAGGTAGAGCAGGCAGAAGCCGACGGGGAAGAGGATCGCACCCAGGAGCGGGTTGCCGGTCTCGACCGACACCGTGACGGCGAAGGCTGCGGCGACCGTCAGCAGGGCCGCCCCCATGAACGCCCGGATGAGCGTGTCCCGCGTGGACAGGTGGACCTTGGACTCGCCAGCGTCGATCATCTGCGTGACGAGCTCGTTCGGCTTCACGTACGGCACTGCGGCTCCTTTCGTCGAGGGGCGGCTCCCGGGCGTCGGTGTCCCGGAGCCTGACCCGCACCAGGGTTCCCGCCGGGTCTTGCCGCTGGAGATCGTCGGTGTTACGGCTCTGGCGCGACTTCCTCACCGCACGCCGGGCGCTGCCGTGAGGGGGCGTGCAAGGAGGACGCCGGGCGAGACACAGTCACGGCATGAGGACTGCTGCCGTCACCGGCCTGGGCGTCGTCGTCGCACTCGGCCTCGCGGCGTGCGTCGGGGACCCCGCCGGCGGGCCGCC
This sequence comes from Isoptericola sp. S6320L, assembly GCF_023015685.1. NCBI lineage: Bacteria > Bacillati > Actinomycetota > Actinomycetes > Micrococcales > Promicromonosporaceae > Isoptericola > Isoptericola sp. S6320L. Next base: position 22,238 of record NZ_JALKAT010000020.1, on the reverse strand, counting down.
ACCCGCCGTCGTCCCGACGCCGAGCGCGACCCAGGTGCACGGTCGCTGGCCGGACTCCGACGACACCGCACAGCCGCCGCCCTTCGAGGTGCGGACGGGGCACGACGCCCTGCTGCTGTACCCGTTCACCTACTGCTACCGCCAGGGGTGCGCGGACGGCGTCGACGACGACCCGCCCTCAGTCGGGAACCCCCCCGAGATGTTCGTGCACGTGCCGGTGGCAGAGTTCGACGAGCTGACCGTCAGCCTGACGCCCGACGCCGACGATGCCGCGCGGCCTGTCCCGGCGAACGTCGCGGAGCTCGGCGACGGCTGGTGGAGAGTCACGCTCCGCGGGCTGGCGGGCGACCACCGCCTCACTCTCTTCGCCGTGGGCGACGGCGCGGGCGACATGGTCGCGGACGTCCACTGGGGCACCACCGACGACGGGCCCACCGGGACCGCGACGCCCTGAGCCACAGTGACCGAGGTCAGCCCCGGCGCGGGCCCACCCACACCTGCTGGGCGTTGACGAACTCGCGGATGCCGTGCGGTCCGAGCTCGCGGCCGTAGCCGGAGCGCTTGATCCCCCCGCTGGGCAGTCGCGGATCGGTCTTGACGATGCCGTTCACCGCGACCTGCCCGGCCGCGATCCGCGGGGCCATCGCCTCGCCCCGTTCGGGCGTCGACCACACGCTGGCCGCCAGCCCGTAGTCGGTCCGGTTCGCCATGGCGATCGCCTCCTCGGCGTCGGCGGCCTCCATGACCACCATGACCGGGCCGAACGTCTCCTCCCGGCACGCCGTCATGCCCTCCGTGACGTCGGCCAGCAGCGTGACCGGATAGAAGTAGCCGGGCCCGGACGGCACCTCGCCGCCGAGGAGCAGGCGCGCTCCGGCGTCGACCGTCTCGCTGACCTGGCGGTGGAGCCCGTCGCGCAGGTCCTCGCGCGCGATGGGGCCGACGTCGGTCCCCTCCGCGCGAGGATCCCCGACGGTCAGCTTCTCGAGCCGCAGGCGCAGCCGCTCGACCATGTCGGCGTAGACCGCCGACTCGACGATGATCCGCTTCGCGGCGATGCACGACTGGCCGGCGTTGATGATGCGGGACAGGGTGATCGTGTCCGCCGCGGCGTCCAGGTCGGCGTCGGCCAGCACCAGGCACGGGTCCGACCCGCCCAGCTCCAGCACGGTGGGCTTGATCTCCCCCGCCGCCAGGCTCGCCACGGCGGCGCCGCCCTTCGCGGACCCCGTGAAGGACACCGCGTCCACGCGCCGGTCGCGGATGACGTCGGCGACCGCGGGCGTCTCCAGCGGCAGGTTGCCGAAGACGCCGGCCGGTGCACCAGCCGCGGACAGCTCGGCCGCGACGACCTGCGCGATCGCCCGTGCACACCCGGGCACGTGCGGGTCGTGCTTCATCAGGCACGTGTTGCCCGCCATCAGGGCGGGGGCCGCGAACCGCGCGGCGAGCCAGAACGGCGCGTTCCAGGGCAGGACGCCCAGGACGGTCCCCAGCGGCAGGTGCTGCACGTAGCTGTGGGTGGCATCCGAGTCGATGGTCTCCGGCGCCAGGTACCCGGCCCCGTGGTCGGCGTAGTGCTCGAAGCACCACGCCGCCTTCTCCACCTCGCCGCGCGCCTCACCGATCGGCTTGCCCATCTCCTCGGTCATCAGCGGGGCGAGCTCCTCGACCTGCGCCCGCAGCCGGGCAGCCACCCCGCGGAGCACCTCTGCCCGTCCGTCGAGCCCGCGGGCCGCCCAGTCTGCCCGCGCGGCCTCCGCGGCGGCGAGCAGGGACTCCACCTCCGCAGCGCCGGCCGGGGCTACCTCTCGCACGACCTGTCCGGTGCTGGGGTCGATCGCAGTCAGCATGGATGCTCCTCTCAGGCGACTTCGGGACGGATGGGCGTGGCACCCTCGTGCGGCACGGAGCTTGCCGCGTGCTCCGGCTTGACGGTGAAGTCCTTGTCGAGCGTGAAGAAGGACTCGCAGCCGTCCGCCGTGACGTGGACGGTGTCGGAGATGCCGACGGTCTTGTCACCGTCGACGCCCCACATCCACGGCAGGATGTGGAACGTCATCCCCTCGCGCAGGATGGCAGGGTTGCCCTGGTTGAGGCTCACGATGTAGCCCTCGTCCCAGCTCGGCGGGAACGCGATGCCGATCGAGTACCCGGACCGCGTGACGAGGCGGGCGCCCACGCGGTTCTCGCTGATGATGCTGCGCACGATGTTGTCGGCGTCGGACACGGTCAGGCCCGGCCGGATCGCCGCCTCCACCTCGGAGAGCGCGAGCTTCATCCGTTCCTGTGCCTCGAGCATCGAGTCCGAGAGGTCGTCGAGGACGGCGGTGCGCATCATGGCCGTGTGATAGCGGCGGAAGCATCCCCCCACCTCGAGGAACACGTGCTCGCCGGGCTGGACGGTCCGGCCCTCCCAGGTCGCGTGACCGATCATGCTCCGTGGCCCCGACGTCACGTAGGGCATCACGGCGGGGAACTCACCGCCGGCGCGGAACATGGCCGAGCTGATCTCCGCGGCGATGTCGTTCTCCGTCACGCCGGCGACGCAGGCCTCCAGGCCCGCGCGCATCCCGGCCTCGGTCGCCTGGGCGGCCTTGCGCATGACCTCGATCTCCACGGCGGACTTGCACACCCGGCCCTCCTCGACGATGCCGAAGCAGTCGAGCAGCCGGCCCTCCGTGAAGCTCGCGTGGATGTAGTCCTGGTGGTACGCGGGGAAGTAGTAGCTGTTGCGCTCGTAGCCGACCTCCTTGGTGTGCAGGCCGAACTCGCGCATCGCCTGGACGAGCCCCTGGATCGCGTCGCCGGTGTCGGGGTACGGGCGCGTCGTCTCGACCCAGGTCCGGGCATGGACGTTGGACTCCTCCATGGCACGGGTGATCATGAACGGTTCGCCGTCCAGCGGCACCACCAGCGCCTGGAAGAAGGAGTAGCCCGTCGTCTGGTAGTCCGTGAGATACATCAGGTTCTCCGGATCGGTGATCACCACCGCGTCCAGCAGCCTGTCGGCCATGCGCCGGCGCAGCTCGCCCACGCGCCTCTCGTACTCCTCGAACGGGAACGTCATGTCCTCGCGTGGGTTCATCCCGGTCTCCTGTCGGTCAGGTCTCAGATGGCACGTCGCACGGCCTTGTCGAGGATCTGCAGCCCTTCCTCGAGGTCCTCCTCGGGGATGGTCAACGGGGGGATCAGCTTCAGCACGCGGCCGCCGCTGCCGCACGCGCCGATCAGCATGCCCGAGGCGAAGCAGTCGGCGACGACGGCCTTGCCCCGCGCACCGTCGCCGACGTCGAGGCCCTGGACCATCCCGCGCCCACGGACGTCAAGCCCGGCGTCGACGTCGTCGGCGAGCGAGCGCAGCGACCGGGCCATGGTCTCGCCCTTGGCCCGCACCTCGTCCATGAGCGCGTCGTCGTCGAAGTACGTGAGCGCCTCGCGGCCGGCCACGAAGGACAGCCCCTGGCCCCGGAACGTCCCCGTGTGCTCGCCGGGCGACCAGTGGGCGTCGTGCTCCGGCTTCGCGAGGTTCATCGCCAACGGCGTCCCGAACCCGCCGATGCCCTTGGCGAGGCAGATGATGTCCGGGTCCAGCCCCATCCCGTCGAAGCTGAAGTAGCTTCCCGTCCGGCCGCAGCCGACCTGGATGTCGTCGATGATGAACAGCGCACCTACCTCGTGCGCCAGGTCCTGGACCGCGCGCAGCCACTCGGCGCTCGCGACGTTCACGCCACCCTCGGCCTGGATCGTCTCCACCAGGAACGCCGCGGGCGGGACGAACCCGCTCGAGGCGTCGGCGAGGAGCGCGCGGAAGTCCTCGATCGCCCGGACGCCTCCCCCGGGCGCGGTGTCGAAGGGCAGCCGCACCACGTTGTCCAGCGGCACACCTGCCGCGTTGCGGAAGTAGTCGTTGGCGGTGGCCGCGAGCGCACCGAGGGTCATGCCGTGGAACCCGTGGGTGAAGGCCACGACGTCGCGGCGGCCGGTGACCCGCCGGGCGAGCTTGAGCGCCGCCTCCACGGCGTTGGTGCCCGTCGGCCCCATGAACTGCATCTTCATGGTCATGTCGCGGGGAGCCAGCACGGTCTCGGCGAACTTCTCGATGAAGTCGCGCTTCGTGGTGGTCGCCATGTCGAGGCTGTGCGCCACGCCGTCGGCCTCGAGGAACTCGATCATCGCGCGCTTCATGCGCGGGTTGTTGTGACCGAAGTTCAGGACTCCTGCGCCGGCGAAGAAGTCCACATAGCTGCGTCCGGCCTCATCGACCTGCCGGGCGTTGGATGCCGACGCGAAGACCGTCGGGTACGTGCGGCTGTAGCCGCGGATCTCGGATTCCCACTTCTCGAACGCCTCCATTGACCACTTCTACGTGTCCCCTCCAGGGCTGTCAACAGGTGCGGCCGAGGGTTTACCGCGGGGACATCTCCCCAGCACGGCGGCGCGGCTGTCGCGTCAGCAGGACCGATGAGGACCGACCAGGACCAGCGGCCCGTCGACGAGCACGAGAGACGACGAAGGCCCCGCCTCACGGCAGGGCCTTCGTCGTCTCTTCGGTGGAGCTGAGGGGACTCGAACCCCTGACCCTCTGCATGCCATGCAGATGCGCTACCAGCTGCGCCACAGCCCCGTGAACCTGACGCGGACGCCGGATTCGGGATGTTCGTGCACTTCCTGCGGGCTTGCGCCCCTCGGGAACGGAGATATCTTAGGCAGACTTGGGCTCAGGCTCCAAATCCGCGTGCGGACCTGCCTGCCAGCGGTCCAGCGGGTACCCGGCACCCACGTTGTGCGCCACCAGCCGCCAGCCAGGCACCGCCCCGGGGGCGGATCGGTGCAGGTGGGACCAGTGGACGTTGTTGACGCCGGAGATGCCGCGCCAGCCCCCGGCGTCGAGCCCGAGCAGCCCGGTGATCGCCAGCGAGATCGCCGCCCCGTGCGAGACGACGACGAGACACTCGTCACTGCCCAACGGTTCGGCGTGCTCCAGGACCGCCGTCACCATCCGGTCGGCCACGGCGACCTTCGTCTCCGCCCCGATGCCCTGCGGCTCGCCGCCGCGCCGCCACTCCTCGCGCTCCGCCGGCCAGCCTGCGGCCATCTCCGGGGGCGTGAGCCCTTCCCAGTCGCCGAACGCCCGCTCCCGGAGCCGCACGTCGGTCTCGACCGCGGCCCCGACGAGCGCCGCATAGGCGTTAGCGGTGTCCACGGCACGCACGAGGTCGGACGAGACGATCCGCGCCGCCCGGTGGGAGGCGATGAGCGCGGAGGCACCCTCCGCCGCCTGCCAGCGGCCCACCTCGTCGAGCGGGATGTCGATCTGCCCCTGCAGCCGCATCGCGGCGTTGTAGGCCGTGCGCCCGTGGCGCAGCAGCACGATGGTCCCCGCCGTCACGACCGCTTCACAGCCCGCCGGACAGTCGGATCGTCCCGTCGGGCGGGGTGTCACCGAACTCCTCGCGGGCCGCCGCGCCGTCGCCGCCACGGGCGTCGTCGGGCAGGTCGATCGCCGGGCAGTCCTTCCAGAGCCGTTCGAGGGCGTAGTAGACGCGGTCCTCGGCGTGCTGCACGTGCACGACGACGTCGCCGAAGTCGAGCAGGACCCAGCGCGCCTCGGCCTTGCCCTCGCGGCGGATCGCCTTGGCGCCGGCGGCGAACATCGCCTCCTCGACGGCGTCGACGACGGCGCCGACCTGGCGCTCGTTCGTGCCCGACGCGATGAGGAAGACGTCGGTGAGGACCAGCTGCTCGCTGACGTCGAGGGCGATGATCTCCTGGGCCTTGCGCTCGGAGGCGGCACGCGCCGCGGTGATCGCCAGCTCGACCGCGCGATCCGTGGCCGTCATCGGGTTCCTCCCTCGTCGGTCAGCGTCATGGTCGCCGATGCCTCCTCCGTGCCGAAGTCCTCCGTGTCGGGGCCGTCGAGCAGGAGGTTCCAGACCAGTGCGCCGAGGACGAACGCCACGACGACCAGCACGATGTAGTGCAGCCAGGTGTAGGACGGCTCGGCCTCGTCCCACTCGTCGTCCTCGTCGAGCTCCGGGTCGAGGTCGACCCGGACGGGCTGCCCCTCCCCGACCACCGAGGCGAAGGGCGAACCTGGCGCGTCCTGGCGGAGCGGTGCCGCAGGCTGACCTGACGGGGCGGGGGCCGACCCGGCGCTCGCCGAGCCCCACGGCAGAGGTGGGGCGACGGTGGTGGCGTCCGGGCCGTGGCTCGCGGGAGCCGCGGGGGTGGCGGGGCTCGCCGCACCAGGCCACGCCGGCGCGGTGCGGGCCTGCGTCGGAGCCGCCGCCGGCGGCGTGCCCGCGGGCGACGCGACGGGCGCACCCGGCGCACCCGGGGAACCCGACGACGGGCCGAACGCCGAGCGTCGGCTGGGCGCGCCCTCGAACGGCGACGGCGCAGCCTCCGGGCCGGTGGCGGACGACGCGGACGAGGCGGACGCGCCCGCTCCTGCACCGGCGAACGGCGATCGCGGCGACTCGGTCCGCCCGGGCGCGCCACCGGCGGGAGCAGAACCGCTCTGGCTGCCGAACGGGGTGGCCGGGCGCGGCGACGGCCGGGCCGAGGTGCGTGGGGGCCCGGTCGGCGTCGGCGGCCCGGCCGCGCCGGGCTCACCGCCAGGGCGGCGCACCGGCGTCAGACGACCCGTCTCGTCGACGCCCCGCACCCCGCCGGACGTCGACGGCGGTCGGACCGTCGGGGCGGGAGCGGGTGCCGGGCTCGCGGCAGCGGGCTGCTGCTCCCGCAACGACCGGCGCGACGGCGGCGCGGCGGCACTCGGTGCCGGAGCCGGCGGGGCGGGCGGCGCCGACGAGGCGCTCGGCACACCGCGCCCGAAGGCGGCCGGGCCCGCACCGGGGACCGGTGCCGACGGGCCGGGCGGTGGAGCGGCCTGCCGGGCCGCCGCCTCGGCGGCGGCCTGCTCACGTTCGCGGATCTCCCGACGTGTCAGCGGCCGGGACGTGTTGTCACTCATCGAGACCTCGATACAGACCGTGCTTGGCGATGTACTGAACGACGCCGTCCGGCACCAGGTACCAGACGGGCTGGCCCGCTTCCGCGCGCCGACGGCAGTCCGTGGACGAGATCGCCAGCGCCGGCACCTCGAGCGTCGTGACGCCCTCCGAGGGCAGGCCGTCGACCGTGAGCCGGTGGCCCGGCCGGGTGACGGCCACGAAGTGCGCCATCTCCCACAGCGATCCCGCGTCCTTCCATGTCAGGAGCTGCTCGATCGCGTCCGCGCCCGTGATGAAGTACAGGTCGGCGTCGGGGCGATCCTGCCGCAGGTCGCGCAGCGTGTCGACCGTGTAGGTGAGACCGGGGCGGTCGATGTCCACGCGGCTGACCGTGAACCTCGGGTTGGACGCCGTGGCGATGACCGTCATGAGGTACCGGTGCTCGGCCGGGGAGACCCGGGTGTCCTGCTTGAAGCTGGGCTTGCCCGTCGGCACGAACACGACCTCGTCGAGGTCGAGCAGCGCCGCGGCCTCGCTCGCGGCCACGAGGTGACCGTGGTGGATGGGGTCGAACGTACCGCCCATCACCCCGATCCGGGGACGACCCTGCTCACTCACCGGTAGGCGGTCTCGTCAGTGCTTGTTGCTGGCGTTGCGGAAGGCGAACGTCGCGAGCAGCGCGACGACGAATCCCCCGAAGGCGAGCACGCCCAGCATGACGGGCGAGATCCCGGACGACGCGTGCTCGGCTGCCTCCTCGGCAACCTGGACGGCGGTGTGCAGCACGGGGGCTCCTCAAGAAGTAGTCGGGGCAAGTCGGGGCACAGTCTCTCACGACGCACGGTCAGGGCCGTACGTGACCGTCACCGTGCACCACCCACTTGGTCGTGGTCAGCTCCGCCAGCCCCATCGGCCCCCGGGCATGGAGCTTCTGGGTGGAGATGCCGATCTCCGCACCCATGCCGAGCTGGCTGCCGTCGGTGAACCGGGTGGACGCGTTCACCATCACCGCCGCGGAGTCCACCTCCGCCACGAACCGCTCGGACGCGGCCAGGTCGCGGGTCACGATCGCCTCGGTGTGGCCGGAGCTCCACGTGCGGATGTGCTCGATCGCCTCGTCGAGCGAGCCGACGACCCGCACGGCGAGCTCGGCCGCGAGGTACTCGGTGGCCCAGTCCTCGTCCGTGGCGGGAGTCACCTCGACGCTCTCGGGTGCCAGCGCCCGCGTGCCCTCGTCCCCGTGCAGGACGACGCCCGCGCCACCGAGCGCGGCGAGCGCGGCCGGCAGGAACCGCTCCGCGGCGTCGGAGTGCACCAGCAGGGTCTCCGCGGCGTTGCAGACCCCTACGCGCTGGGTCTTGGCGTTCATGATGATCTCGACGGCGGTCGCCGGGTCCGCCGAGGCGTCGACGTAGACGTGCACGTTGCCCGTGCCCGTCTCGATCACCGGGACCGTCGACTGCTCCACCACGGTGCGGATCAGGTCCGCGCCGCCACGGGGGACGAGCAGGTCCACCAGACCGCGCGCCTGCATGAGGGCGATCCCGCCCGGACGGCCGTAGGCGTCGATGGACTGCACGAGGTCGGCGGGCAGCCCACGGGCCTCGAGCGCCGCGCGCAGGACCGCCGTGATGGTCGTGTTGGACGACGCCGCAGCGCTGCCGCCGCGCAGGATGACGGCGTTGCCGGACTTGAGCGCGAGGCCGGCGGCGTCCACCGTCACGTTGGGACGTGCCTCGTAGATCATGCCGACCACGCCCATCGGGACCCGGAGCTGTCGCATCCGCAGCCCGTTCGGCAGCGTCTGGCCACGGACCACCTCCCCGACCGGGTCGGGCAGCGCGGCGAGCTCACGCAGGGCGTCGGCGATCGCGACGACCCGGTCGCCGGTGAGCGTGAGGCGGTCGAGCAGGCCGTCGCTCATGCCGTTCTCCCGCCCGCGGGCGAGGTCCTCGGCGTTCGCCGTCACGATCTCGCCGGACGCCGCCACGAGGGCGTCGGCCAGCGCGTGCAGCGTCTGGTCCTTCTCGGCACGGGTCGCGGTGGCCAGCACGCGCGACGCCTTCTGGGAGCGGCGCGCGACGTCCTGGACGGCCGCCGTCACCTCGGCGTCCGGCTGCGGCCTCCCGACGGGGCCGGGCGTCGCGGTCGCTGCGTGCTCGAACGTCGTGGTCATGCCCTCGAGACTACGACGCCGAGGCGGACGAGGACAGGCCGTTCCGTCCTTCGAGCACCAGGTCGTCGCGGTGGACCACCTCGCGGTCGTACCCCACGCCGAGGTCGTCCCGCAGCTCGTAGGTGGACCGGCCCAGCAGCGGCGGCAGCTCAGCGGCGTCGTAGGCCACCAGCCCGCGGGCGACCACGGAGCCGTCCGGCCCGACCAGCTCCACCGGGTCACCGGCGTCGAACTGTCCCTCGACCCGGGTGATCCCGGCGGGCAGGAGCGACGCGCGTCCACCCAGCACCGCGCGCGTGGCGCCGTCGTCCAGGTGCAGGACCCCTGCGGCGCGTGCCGCGTGCGCGATCCACAGCCGCCGAGCCGTGGTCCGCTTGCCGCCGGCGGCGAAGAAGGTGCCGACGTCATCGCCCGCCAGCGCCCCGGCCACGTTCGCGGCGGCGGTCAGCACCACGGGCACCCCGGCCTCCGTCGCGATGCGCACCGACTCCAGCTTGGTGACCATCCCGCCGGTGCCGACGCTGCTCCCCCGCGCCGTCACCTCGATCCCGGAGACGTCGGCGAGGTCCCCGACGTGCGAGATCCGTCGCGCGCCGGGACGGCTCGGCGGGGCGTCGTGGAGGCCGTCGACGTCGGTCAGCAGCACCATCGCGTCCGCCCGGACCAGGTGCGAGACCAGGGCGGCGAGCCGGTCGTTGTCGCCGAAGCGCAGCTCGTCGATGGTCACGGCGTCGTTCTCGTTGACGACCGGCACGACGCCGAGGGCGAGCAGCTTCTCGAGCGAACGCTGGGCGTTCCGGTACCGCACGCGGCGCACCGTGTCCTCGGCCGTGAGCAGCGCCTGGCCCACCTGCAGGCCGTGCGCGGCGAACGCCTCGTTGTACCGGGCGACCAGCTGACCCTGCCCGAGCATCGCGCAGGCCTGCATGGTGGCCAGGTCGCGCGGCCGTGCCGCCAGGCCGGCCGGACCGATGCCCGCGGCGATGGCCCCGGAGGTCACGAGGACGACCTCCTGGCCCTGCGCGCGGCGCGCGGCCAGCACGTCCACCAGCGCCCGCAGCGCCACCACGTCGAGATGCCCGTCCAGCCGTGTCAAGGAGGACGAGCCGATCTTGACGACGAGCCGACGAGCGGCGGGCAGCGCAGCGCGGGAGGAGGCGTTCACGAGGCCATCATCCCCGCAACCGGCGTCAGTCGTCGGCGGGGTCCGCCCAGTGACCCGCGTCGCGCTCGGTCCACAGCTCCTCGCGGGCCGCCGTCTTGGCGTCCATCCGCTCGCTGTGCTCCTGGCGCTTGCTCGCTCGGGTAGGCCGCGAGGGCTCGTCGAAGCGCAGGTCGGTCCCCCGGGCGCCGAGGAGCTCGGCACCCGTGCTCATGGTGGGCTCCCAGTCGAACACGACGGCGTCGCGCTCGGTCCCGATGCGGACCTCGTCGCCCGCCACCGCCCCGGCCTTGAGGAGCCTGTCCTCCACGCCGAGCTTGGCCAGCCGGTCCGCGAGGAACCCGACGGCCTCGTCGTTGTTGAAGTCCGTCTGCCGCACCCAGCGGTGCGGCTTGCGCCCCTCGACCAGGAAGTACACGTGGCCGGTGCTGCCGTCCGTGCGACGGGTGACGGTGAACCCGGCGTCGTTGACGGCCCTGGGCCGCAGGACCACCCGGGCCGGCTCGGGCGGGGGCGCCGCGGCGCGGGCCCGCGCGACGATCTCACCGAGCGCGAACGTCAGCGGACGCAGGCCCTCGTGCGAGGCGGTGGAGATCTCGAAGACCCGCAGCCCTCGTGCCTCCAGATCGGGCCGGACGAACTCCGCGAGCTCACGCGCCTCGGGCACGTCGATCTTGTTCAGCACGACGAGCTGGGGACGCTCGGTGAGCGGCACGCGGCCGCCCTCGATGCCCAGGTCGCCCGCGTACGCCGCGAGCTCCGCCTCGAGCAACTCCAGGTCGCTGATCGGGTCGCGGCCCGGCTCCAGCGTCGCGCAGTCGAGCACGTGGACGATCACGGCCGTCCGCTCGATGTGACGCAGGAATTCCAGACCCAGCCCCTTGCCCTCGCTGGCGCCCGGGATCAGGCCGGGCACGTCGGCGATCGTGTACCGGGTGTCGCCCGCCTGGACCACCCCGAGGTTCGGCACCAGCGTCGTGAACGGGTAGTCGGCGATCTTCGGCCGGGCCGCCGAGACCGCGGCGATCAGGGAGGACTTGCCGGCGCTCGGGAAACCGACCAGCGCGACGTCGGCGATCGACTTGAGCTCGAGGACGACCTCGCGCTCCTCTCCCGGCTCGCCGAGGAGCGCGAAGCCGGGCGCCTTGCGCTTGGGCGACGCGAGAGCGCGGTTGCCCAGCCCGCCACGGCCACCCTCGGCGATGACGAACTCGGTGCCGTCGCCCACGAGGTCGGCCAGCACGTTGCCGTCACGGTCCTTGACGACCGTACCGTCGGGGACCCGGAGGATCAGGTCCTCGCCCTTGGCCCCGTCCCGGTCGTCGCCCATGCCCTGGCCACCCTTGGGAGCCCGGCGGTGCGGCGAGTGGTGGTACTCGAGCAGCGTGGTCGTCTGGGCGTCCACGACGAGCCGGACGCTGCCGCCGTCGCCACCGTTGCCGCCGTCCGGGCCGCCGAGCGGCTTGAACTTCTCGCGGTGCACGGACGCGACCCCGTGCCCGCCGTCACCGCCGGCGGCGTGCAGCACCACTCGATCGACGAAGCTGGCCATGGGTAGATCCTCTCAGGACGGCGGGCGGAGAACAGCACGAGGGGCGCACCCGAGATGGTGCGCCCCTCGTGGGAAGTGCGGCAGCGGTTCGCTGCGCGACGGCTCAGATCCGGTGGATCAGGCCTGCGCGGCCGCGACGATGTCGACGACCTTGCGGCCACGGCGCGTCGCGAAGGCGACCTCGCCGGCGGCCAGGGCGAACAGCGTGTCGTCGCCACCGCGACCGACGTTCTCGCCCGGGTGGAAGTGGGTGCCACGCTGGCGGACGATGATCTCGCCGGCGTTGACGGCCTGGCCGCCGTAGCGCTTCACGCCGAGCGACTTCGCGTTCGAGTCACGACCGTTGCGCGAGGAGCTCGCGCCCTTCTTGTGTGCCATGTCAGGCCTGCTTTCTGGGAGTACGAAGAGAGTACGAAGAGGGTGGGACCGGGCGGCCGGGGCCGCCGGGCGTCACTTGATGCCGGTGACCTTCAGGCGGGTCAGCTGCTGACGGTGACCCTGGCGCTTCTTGTAACCGGTCTTGTTCTTGTACTTCTGGATCGAGATCTTCGGGCCCTTGGCGTCCCGCACGACCTCGGCGGTGACCTTGACCTTCGCGAGCTTCTCGGCGTCGGAGGTCACCTTCTCCCCGTCCACGAGCAGGATCGCGGGCAGCTCGACGGTGTCGCCGGCCGCGCTCTGGATGCGGTCCATGACGACGATGTCGCCCACGGACACCTTTTCCTGACGGCCACCGGCCTTGACGATCGCGTACACCATGCTGATGCTCATCTCTCCTGGTCTTGGCGTGCTCGCCCGACGTCGGTCACCGGCTTGATCTGGGACTCGGGCCGCCGCGGCGGTCGAGTGCGGTGCGCCGAGGGCACACGGGACAGGCACGCTGAGGGCGCGCCGACGCACTACTGTACGCGACGCCGCCAGCCGCGATCAACTGCCACGGCCGCCCGCGGGCGTGACCTCAGGCACGTCGCGGCCGGGACCGGCGCCCGACAGGGCGCACTCGCTGGGCCCGCTCGCGACGGGCCCGCCTCCGGCCGATCATGGCACGGTGAGGTCATCACCTCCGCCGGCCGGCAGCCCACCCCCCGACGACGGCGCCGACGACGCCGTCGCGAGGGTGATGCATGCCGTCGACCGGCGCGACTTCCTCCCCCGGACCCAGCGTGCCGCCGCCTCCCAGGACCGCCCCCTGCCCATCGGCCGCGAGCAGACGTGCTCGCAGCCGTCGACGGTCGCCGCCATGCTGTCGCTCCTGCGCGTCCCGTGGGGCGGCTCCGTCCTCGACGTGGGCTCCGGGTCGGGATGGACGACGGCGCTGCTCGCGCACCTGGTCGGCCCCGGCGGCGAGGTGCTCGGCGTGGAGCTCGTCCCCGGCATCGCGGCCTGGGGCGCCGCGAACCTGGCTCGGCAGGAGATGCCGTGGGCCACGATCGTGCCGGCGACGAGTGGCACGCTCGGTTCGCCCCGCGAGGGCGGATGGCAGCGGATCCTCGTCTCGGCGTCCCCCGACGAGCTGCCCGGCGAGCTGGTGGACCAGCTCGCCCCCGGCGGTCGGATGGTCATCCCCGTCCGCCACGCGATGCTGCTGGTCGAGCGGTCCGACGACGGCACGGTGCGCACCACCGAGCACGGGACCTACAGCTTCGTCCCGCTCGTCCAGGACTGAACGGACCTGCGCGAGACCTTCACGTCGGGGCCCGTGCCCCGAAACCTACGGTCCCGTAGGCTCGGGCCATCTGCACGACCGGGCACCTGCCCACCACCTCGGCTGGGAAGCCGACACCGACCCTCTGCGAGGCATGCATGGCCCCCACCGCCCCGTCCGTGATCGACCAAGCCGGTCCCCCACCCACCGCCGCCGCCAAGTTCACGAGCAGCTACAGCGACCTCGCCCGCCAGGTGCGGGAGGCGGGTCTGCTCCGGCGGGCCTACGGGTACTACCTCGCGACCGGCATCGGCGTGGCACTCGCGCTCGGCGGCATCATCACCGGGATGGTCCTGCTCGGCGACTCGTGGTTGCAGCTCCTCATGGCGGGCGCGCTCGGCATCGTGCTCACGCAGATCGCCTTCCTGACGCACGAGGCCGCGCACCGGCAGGTCTTCGCGAGCGGGCCGGTCAACGACAAGGTCGGGCGCTGGCTGGCCAACGCCGTGGTCGGCATCAGCTACTCGTGGTGGATGACCAAGCACACGCGCCACCACGCCAACCCGAACCAGGTGGGCAAGGACCCGGACATCGCGCCGGACACGATCCGGTTCAGCGCGGAGGACGCCGCCGAGGTCCGCGGACCGCTGCGCCACATCACGCGGCGACAGGGCTGGCTGTTCTTCCCCCTGCTGACCCTCGAGGGCCTGAACCTGCACGTCACCTCCATCCGTTCGCTCCTGACGGGTCCTCCCAAGACCCTCGCCGCGCGCCGTCTCGAGCTCGTCACGATCGCCGTCCGGCTGACCCTCTACGTGGGCGTGATCGTCTGGTTCATGCCGCTGGGGCTCGCCGCCGCGTTCATCGGCGTCCAGCTCGCCGTCTTCGGCGTCTACATGGGCGCGTCGTTCGCCCCGAACCACAAGGGGATGAAGCTGGTGCCGGCGGGGACCAAGATGGACTTCCTGTCCAAGCAGGTGCTCACCTCCCGCAACATCCGTGGCGGCTGGTTCATGAACGTCCTGATGGGCGGCCTCAACCACCAGGTCGAGCACCACCTGTTCCCGAGCATGCCGCGGCCGAGCCTGGCGAAGGCGCGCCTCCTCGTGCGTGAGCACTGCGCGAACCACGGGCTGCCGTACACGGAGACCAGCCTCGTCGCCTCCTACGCCATCGTCGTCCGCTACCTCAACCAGGTCGGCCTCGCGGCGAGGGACCCGTTCGACTGCCCCCTCCGGCAGGAGCTGCGCGGGTACTGACGCCCGCGAGCCGTACCGAGGGCCGGCAATCGGTCGGGTGCCACGCCGTCAGGCGTGACGGTGCGCCCGGCAGCGCGCCTGGTAGGAGTCAGTCCCGCCGACGTGTGCGGGCACCGCGACGAGGGCGTCGCCAGGCGAGTTCCCGGCGTCGGGCAACCGCACGTGATACGCGGCGTCCCGTCCGCACACGCTGCACACGGCCGTGAGCTTGACGACGGTCTCGGCCACCGCCATGAGGGCGGGCAGCGGTTCGAAGGGTCTGCCGTCGAAGGTCACGGTGAGCCCGGCGACGACGACGTCGAGCCCGGAGTCCAGCAGGTCGAGGACGACGGTCACCAGCCCAGGACCGAAGAACTGCGCCTCGTCGATCGCGACCATCCGGGTGTCGGCTGAGACGAGCCCCGGGATCCCGGAGGGCGCGTCCACGGATCGCGACGCGATCTCGACCCCCGAGTGGGAGGCCAGCACCCCCGCCCCGTAGCGGTCGTCCAGCGTGTGCGCCACCGTGAGGACCTCATGTCCCGCCACCTGCGCGCGCCGCACCCGGCGGGCCAGCTCCTCCGTCTTGCCCGCGAACATGGGCCCGCCGACCACCGCGAGCCGACCGGGGTCTCGACCGTCGTCCATGCGGACCAGTCAAGCACCCGCCCGGCCGCCTCCGCCCCGGAAACGCCGACGCCCGTGCCCGACCGCTGACGGTCGGGCACGGGCGTCGGGACGCGACGACCTATCGGCCGTCGGTCGGCTCGCCGTCGGTCAGCGCCGCAGCCTCGTCATCAGCCTGCTCAGGAGCCTCTTCGGCTCCGGCTCCTTTGGCCGGTCCGGCCTCCGGGCCCGCCACCGGCTCCGGCTGCTCGCCGGGCTCGGGCGCCGGCTCGGGAAGCACGATCGCCTCGACCGCAGCCTCCACGGCGGCACCCGCCTCGGCGGCGGTCCCCTCCGTGACAGGCTCCGGCTGGTCCACGGTCTCCGCGGACGCCACGGTGTCGGCAGCGGTGGCCACCGACCCGTCCGCGTCGTCGTGCTCGTCGTGAGCGTGGTCGTGGTCGTGGGCGTGGGCGGCCGCGGCCGCGATCGTGGCCAGCGTCGCCTTGACCGCCTCGCGCGCCTCGGACTTGTCGTCCGGCAGCTTCGCCATGTCGACGCCCGCCGTCTGCGACTCCTCCTTCTTGCCGCCGCCGCGCTTACGGCGCGACCGCTTGGACGCGTCGTCGCCGGAGCCCGCGGTCGCGGCAGCGCCACGCTCGACCGGCTCGCTGTGCACGATGAAGCCGCGGCCCTTGCAGTGCTCACAGGTCGAGGAGAAGGCCTCGACGAGCCCCTGCCCGACACGCTTGCGGGTCATCTGGACCAGTCCCAGCGACGTCACCTCGGCGACCTGGTGCTTGGTGCGGTCCCGGCCGAGGCACTCGACCAACCGCCGGAGCACGAGATCGCGGTTCGACTCCAGCACCATGTCGACGAAGTCGATGACGATGATGCCGCCGATGTCCCGCAGCCGGAGCTGGCGGACGATCTCCTCGGCCGCCTCCAGGTTGTTGCGGGTCACCGTCTCCTCGAGCGTGCCGCCCGAGCCGGTGAACTTGCCCGTGTTGACGTCGACCACGGTCATGGCCTCGGTCCGGTCGATGACCAGCGAGCCGCCGGAGGGCAGCCAGACCTTGCGGTCCATGCCCTTGGCGAGCTGCTCGTCGACGCGGTGCTTGGCGAAGACGTCGCCCGGCTCGGTCCACTTCGAGACCCGCTCGCGCAGGTCCGGTGCGAGCTCGGCCACGTAGGACGAGATCTCGGACCAGGCGTGGTCGCCCTGCACGACGAGGGAGGTGAAGTCGTCGTTGAAGATGTCGCGCACCACGCGGATCGCCATGTCCGCCTCGCCCTGCAGCAGGCTCGGCGCGCTGGTCGACGACCTGCCCGCCTTCTCGCTGATCGCCTGCCACTGCGCCTCGAGCCGCTCGACGTCGGCGCGCAGCTCGTCCTCGGACGCTCCCTCGGCGGCGGTGCGGACGATGACCCCGGCTCCGTCGGGGACGACGTCGCGCAGGATCTTCTTGAGGCGGCTGCGCTCGGTGTCGGGCAGCTTGCGGCTGATCCCGGTCATCCCGCCGCCCGGCACGAACACCAGGTAGCGGCCCGCGAGCGTGATCTGCGAGGTGAGGCGCGCACCCTTGTGCCCGATCGGGTCCTTGGTCACCTGGACCAGGACGGAGTCACCCGACTTGAGGGCGTCCTCGATGCGCCGCGGCTGCCCGTCGATCCCGGCGGCGTCCCAGTTGACCTCGCCGGCGTAGAGCACGGCGTTGCGGCCCTTGCCGACGTCGACGAACGCCGCCTCCATGGAGGGCAGCACGTTCTGGACCCGGCCGAGGTAGACGTTGCCCACCATCGAGGCCTGCTCCTGCTGGGAGACGTAGTGCTCGACGAGCACGCCGTCCTCGAGCACGGCGATCTGCGTGCGGTCGTGCTCCTCGCGTACGAACATCGAGCGCTGCACCGACTCCCGGCGCGCCAGGAACTCCGCCTCGGTGATGACCTGGCGGCGGCGGCCGGCGTCGCGCCCGTCCCGGCGACGCTGACGCTTCGCCTCGAGACGGGTGGAGCCCTTGAGCGCCGTGACCTCGTCCTCGGCACGTTCCTTGCGCCCCGTGTCGCGGTCGTTGCCGCGGCCACCACGCCGGCGACGGCGACGGCGACGGCTGGAGCCCGACGACTCGGACTCGTCCGTCTCGCCCACGTCCTCGGCGCCGGGCTCGGCCGCGTCCTCCGGGTCAGCGCCCTGTTCCGGCCGCGAGGTGACCTCGTCGGCCGACGACTCGGACTCGTCCGCGCTGTCCTCGCCCTGGTCGTCACCGTCGTCGGAGTCGTGCTCGTCGTCGCGCTGGTCGACCTTGCGCCCGCCCCTGCGGCCACGACCGCCACGCCGGCGCCGGCGCCGCGGGCGGATGTCCGACTCGTCGCCGTCCTCGCGGAAGTCCTCCGGCCGCAGCTCGGGGAGCGCGACACCCTCCGACTCCAGCTCGCTCTCGATGACCTCGAGCTCCGAGACGGCGGCCTCCTCGGCCTCGCTCAGCGTCAGCGCCGTGGGCTCCTCGTCCGCAGCGGGCTCGGCAGCGGCAGCCGTGGGCGCCTCGGCGGGCGAGGACTCGACGGCCTCCTCCAGGGCCTTCGTCGACCGGGCCCGGCGGGAGGTGCCGGACCTCTTCGTGGACCTCTTCGCGCTCGTGGTGGCGGCCGTCCCGGTGGCGGCAGCGTCGGTCGGCGCGTCGGTCGCCGGACGGTCGTCCGCCGGCTGCGGCTCCGGTGCGGCGACCGCGTCGTCGTCGTGCGACCGGGGCGGACCGGCCGGTGCCTGGGCCCGACGCGACTTGCGCGGTCCGGACATCTCGGGGGCCTGGAACAGCAGTGCGGTCGTCGCGAGGCGCGGGCTGCCACCCCCACCGGCAGTGCGCGCGGTCGCCGGCTCGGCGGCCTCCTGCGCGGCAGGCTGCTCCGTGGCGGCCTTGCGGGTGGCGGACTTCTTCGCAGCAGGCTCGGCAGCCGGGGTCTCGGGAGCCGAGGTCTCGGCAGCCGGTGCGGCGGTCGCGCGCCCGGCCCGGCGCCGCTTGGGCGTCCGGGTCTCGGGTGCCTGCGCGTCCGGTTCCTGCGTCTCGGGCGCCGGAGCCTCAGGGGCCTGCTCCGCCTCGGCGGCCGGCTCGGCCTTCTTGGCGGCTCGCGACCGGGAGCGCTTCGCCGGCTGCTCGGTCGTGCTCGGGCTCTTGGCACGCGAGGTCCGCTTGGCCGCCCCCGTGGACGACGGCGCCGATTCGGCCGCCGGTCCGCCGGGCAGCACGATGTCGTCCAGCGAGAGGGCGGCGGCGGACGGGGCGGGCTCCTGGGCGGGCTCGGGCAGCGCGATGGCCTCCGGGCCCGCGCCGCTGTCAGCGTCGGCGGCCGACGCCGGCGCCTCGTCCGGCGCGTTCGTCGCGGGTCCGGCGGTGCGCCGGGTGGCCCGGCGCGGCCGGCGGCCTGAACCGGTGGCGGGCGCGTCCTCGGCGGTCACCGGCTGCTCCGGCTGCGCCGGTGCGGAGGTCGCCGGCGGCGTCGGCTCGTCGGACGGACCTGCCGTCCCGGGTGCCGTCGCGGCGGGCACCACGATCGGCGCCGGTCCGCTGGTCTGGGGGGCCGAGGTCGGCCGGGTGACTCTCCGGCGGGTCGCGCGCCGAGGCGGGGTGCTCTCGGCCTCGGTCGTCGCCTGGTCGCCGGTCGGGATGTCGGACGTCACGAAATACGCTCCTGCTCCCGGTCGCCGGCCCACACCTACCGGCCGCCGGGTGGTCGCCGTCGGGGTGGCAGCGCTGCTCAGCGCGCCGCCCGGACGGAAGTCTCGGTCTCGGCTGCGTCACCCCCGTCTTCGCGGCCGCCGGCTGCCGGGCCCCTTCACGCCCCGCCGCGGCACCGCGTGCGGGACGCGGGAGCTGCAAGCTTGTCGACCGTCCGGGGGATGTGGCCCCGAAGGTCTGCCGTCCAGTATCGCACTCCTCACCGGAGGTGCCGACCGGTGTACGGCGTCGGCGTGGCGCCGCTCACAGTCGGCCCCCACGGCTTGACTTGTGAAAACCTTCACGAGATTGTTCGTGAA
The DNA here is from genome assembly GCF_023015685.1 of Isoptericola sp. S6320L. NCBI lineage: Bacteria > Bacillati > Actinomycetota > Actinomycetes > Micrococcales > Promicromonosporaceae > Isoptericola > Isoptericola sp. S6320L. Next base: position 2,867 of record NZ_JALKAT010000020.1, on the reverse strand, counting down.
GACCTTCACAAACCTGATCGTCGCCCTCCCCGCGCGGACCCGCCTCGCCGGTTCTACCGTCATGGCACAGCCCATCGGCCGCAGGGCGACCAGCCTCCCCTCCGGCTCGTACCGAAGGAGTCGTCTCGTGGACGCTCTCGCACTGGCTCGGTGGCAGTTCGCCATCACCACCGTCTACCACTTCATCTTCGTCCCGCTCACGATCGGCCTCGCTCCGATCGTGGCCGGGATGCAGACGGCGTGGGTCGTCACGCAGAAGGAACGCTGGCTGCGTCTCACGAAGTTCTTCGGCAAGCTCCTCCTCATCAACTTCGCCCTCGGCGTCGTCACCGGCATCTGGCAGGAGTTCCAGTTCGGCATGGCCTGGAGCGAGTACTCCCGGTTCGTCGGCGACGTCTTCGGTGCGCCCCTGGCCATGGAGGCACTGGCCGCGTTCTTCGTCGAGTCGGTGTTCCTCGGCGTCTGGATCTTCGGCTGGGACCGGGTGTCCAAGAAGATCCACCTCGCCTCCATCTGGCTGTTCGCGCTGGCGACCAACCTGTCGGCGTTCTTCATCCTGGCCGCGAACTCCTGGATGCAGCACCCGGTCGGCGCGGTGTACAACCCGGAGACCGGCCGGGCCGAGATGGAGTCCATCTGGGCCGTCCTGACGAACAACACCCTGCTGGCGGCCTTCCCGCACACCATCACCGCAGCCTTCCTCACGGCCGGCACCTTCGTGGCGGGTATCGCCGCGTGGTGGATGGTCCGCCTCGCGCGCAGCAGGAAGCCCGAGCACCTCGAGACCGCACGGACCGTGTACCGGCCCGCCGTCCTCGTGGGCGTGTGGGTGATGATCGTGGCCGGGCTCGGCGTCGCGTTCACGGGGGACATCCAGGGCAAGCTGATGTACGAGCAGCAGCCCGGCAAGATGTCCTCCGCGGAGGCCCTCTGCGAGGGCACCGAGTCGGCCGAGTTCTCCATCCTGGCCATCGGCCCCCTCCAGGCGGGCTGCGAGGACGTCAATCACGTGCTGTCCGTCCCCGGGCTGACCAGCTACCTCGGGACCGGCCACTTCTCCGGCGAGGAGTCCTACCTGCCGGGCGTGTACGACGTCCAGGAGGCGTACAGCGAGCGGTACGGCGACGTCACCGTCGACGGCGAGCCCGTCACGTACACCCCGCCCCTGGCGATCACCTACTGGTCCTTCCGGCTCATGATCGGGTTCGCCGCGTTCTCCGTGGCGCTCGCGCTCGCGGCGCTGTGGCTGACGCGCCGGGGCCGTGTGAGCGACAACGTCTGGCTGGGCCGGCTCGGCATCCTGGCGATCCCCATGCCGTTCCTCGCCTGCTCGTTCGGCTGGATCTTCACCGAGGTGGGCAGGCAGCCGTGGGTGGTCGCACCCAACCCGACGGGTATCGACGCCGTCCGCCTGCTCACCGACCGGGGCGTGTCGACCGCTGTCCCCCCGGGCATGATCCTCACCTCGATGATCGTGCTCACCGTGATCTACGCGGCCCTCGCCGTGGTCTGGTACCGGCTCATGCACCGGTACACGATCGAGGGGGTGCCCGACGCCGTCCGGGACGAGTCGCCCGAGGCCCGGGACGACGACACCGACCGCCCCCTGTCCTTCGCCTACTGAGCGCCCGAGCATCCCGACTGGAGACCTGACGTGGACCTCGCGATCCTCTGGTTCGTCATCATCGCCGTCCTGTGGACCGGCTACCTCGTGCTCGAGGGCTTCGACTTCGGCGTGGGCATGCTGCTGTCGATCCTGCCCCGCGGCGACCGGGAGCACCGGGAGAAGGAACGTCGCGTGCTGGTCAACACCATCGGCCCCGTCTGGGACGGCAACGAGGTGTGGCTGCTCACGGCCGGCGGCGCGACCTTCGCCGCGTTCCCCGAGTGGTACGCCACCATGTTCTCCGGGTTCTACCTCCCGCTGCTCATCATCCTGGTGGGTCTGGTCGCGCGCGGTGTCGCGTTCGAGTACCGCGGCAAGATCGCCGACCCGCGCTGGGCACGCCGCTGCGACCTGGCGATCCAGGCCGGGTCGTGGATCCCGGCCGTGATGTGGGGCGTCGCGTTCGGCAACCTCGTGCGCGGCCTGCTGCTCGACGAGTCCTTCCAGTACGTGGGTGGCTTCTGGGCGCTGCTGAACCCGTTCGCCCTGCTGGGCGGGCTGACGACGGCGACGCTGTTCCTGCTGCACGGTGCCGTCTTCGTCACGCTCAAGACCGACGGCGACATCCGCCACCGCGCGGCCCGGCTCGCCTCCGGGCTGTCCGTCGTGACGCTCGTCGTCGCGGGCGGCTGGGCGCTCTGGGCGCAGCTCGCCTTCTCGGAGCCCTGGACCTGGATCGCCGTCCTCGTCGCGGCCGGCAGCCTCGTCGGGGTCGTGGTGACCACCCGGCAGCGCCGCGAGGGGCTCGCGTTCACCCTGTCCGCGGTGACCATCGTCGCGGCCGTCGTGCTGATCTTCGGCTCGATGTTCCCCGACGTGATCCCGGCGGTCGACGGCGGGACGTCGCTCTCCGTCGCCGAGGCCTCGTCCACCGACTACACCCTGACGGTGATGTCGTGGGTGGCGGTCTTCCTCACCCCGCTGGTGATCGCGTACCAGGCCTGGACGTACTGGGTGTTCCGCCGTCGTCTCAGCACCCGGGACATCCCCGCCCCCGCCGGCCTGAGCTGGCAGAAGATCAAGGACGCGGCGTTCTGACGTGAGACCGCTCGACCCGCGACTCCTGCGCCAGGCCCGCGCCGCCCGCTCCTACGTCGTCCTCACCGCCCTGCTGGGCGCCGCCTCGGCCGCGCTCGTGGTGGTGCAGGCCTTCGCCATCGCGCACGCCCTCGGACCGGTCGTCGTCGCCACCGGGCCCGGT
>NZ_JALKAT010000001.1:0-297110 GCF_023015685.1 Isoptericola sp. S6320L | reverse complement strand
GTGGCGTGGTGCTTGTCGTGGTGCAGCTCCATGATCTTGCCGCTGATGTGCGGCTCGAGCGCGCTGTAGTCGTAGGGCAGATCCGGCAGCGTGTAGACAGCCATGCTCATGTACCTTCCGTTGTCGGGTTCGCGCACCGCGTGGGTGCGCGACGGTGCGGCGCCGATCCGGCGGACGTACCCGCCGGTGCAGGATAGACAGAGACCCGCGCACCTTGCCCGCCGCGGCGGACGAAGATGCGCGGGTCTGTCGACTATCCGCTCAGGAGACTCAGTGCTCCCGCTCGGCGTTCTCGGCCCCCGAGACCAGCTCGGGGGAGTGCTGGGCGGACTCGATCTCGTCGTGCTCGCCGTGCGAGTGCGCGGCGGCGAGCTCAGCGGGCGTGACGGGCTCGACCCGGTCCTCGTAGAAGAACCGCGACAGCTTCTGCCAGCGCTTGTCCTTCTTGTAGCCGGGCCGCTTGACGCCACGGGCGTCCGTCGCGGGCTCGATCTCGAGGGGCTTGTAGGCGTCGTAGTTGACGCGCAGCCACCGCTCCTGCTCGTCCAGGGGGCGGTGCACCTCGATGTACTCGCCGTTGGCGAACCGGACGATCCGACCCGTCTCGTGCCCGTGCAGGACCAGCTCGCGGTCCTTGCGCTGCAGTCCGAGGCAGATCCGCTTGGTGACCCAGAACCCCAGGACCGGACCGACGAAGAACAGGATCCGGAACGCCCACGTGATCTGGTTGATCGACATCCCGAAGTGGGTGGCGATGAGGTCGTTCGAACCGGCGAGCGCCAGGATGATGAACGCGGTGAGGAAGGCCACGCCGAGCCCCGTGCGCACCGGCACGTTGCGAGGCCGGTCCAGCACGTGGTGCTCGCGCTTGTCGCCGGTGACCCGCGCCTCGAGGAACGGGTAGACGAACAGGAACGTGAACAGCAGGCCAGGGACGACGACCGCGGGGATCAGGACGTTCAGCGGCAACGTGTACCCGAAGATGACCCACTCGGTCCCGGCCCCTGGCATCAGCCGGAGCGAACCCTCGAGGAAGAGCATGTACCAGTCCGGCTGTGCGCCCGCACCGACCGGCGACGGGTCGTAGGGACCGTAGTTCCACACGTTGTTGATGCTCATCGTCGCACCCATGAGCGCCAGGATGCCGAAGACGATGAAGAAGTTGCCGCCCATCTTGGCGATGTACACCGGGAAGAGCGGGTAGCCCACGACGTTCTTGTGCGTGCGGCCGCCACCGGGGTACTGCGTGTGCTTGTGCAGCACCATGAGGAACAGGTGGACGCCGATCAGCGCGAGGATCAGCGCCGGCACGAGCAGGATGTGCACCGTGAAGAGGCGCGGGATGATGTGCTCGCCGGGGAACTCGCCACCGAAGATGAAGTACGACAGGTACGAGCCGATGACCGGCAGCGACTTCACCACGCCGTCCGTGATCCGCAGGCCGTTGCCGGACAGGACGTCGTCGGGGAGCGAGTAGCCGGAGAACCCGGCAGCCAGGCCGAGGATCATGAGGACCGTGCCGACGAGCCAGTTGATCTCGCGCGGCTTGCGGAAGGCGCCGGTGAAGAAGACGCGCATCATGTGGACCACGATCGAGGCCATGAAGACCAGGGCCGCCCAGTGGTGGATCTGCCGCATGAGCAGCCCGCCACGGACCTCGAAGGACAGGTCCAGCGTCGAGGCGAAGGCCACGGACATCAGCTGGCCCTGCATCGCCTCGGGACCGGCGCCGTGGTACTCGATCAGGGCCATCGACGGGTCGAAGAACATGGTCAGGAACACGCCGGTCAGCAGCAGCACGACGAACGAGAAGAGCGCCATCTCGCCGAGCATGAAGGACCAGTGGTCGGGGAAGACCTTGCGGGCGAACTCCTTGACCGCGCCTCCGACGGAGGTGCGCTGGTCGAGGTAGTCGGCCGCCTTGCCGGCGGGGGTCGTCGGCGTGTCAGCGGTGGAGGGGCTGGTGTCGGTGCTCACTTCAGGCGCTCCCAGTAGCTCGGGCCGATGGGCTCGGCGAAGTCGTCCTGTGCCACGAGATAGCCCTCGTCGTCGACGGTGATGGGCAGCTGGGGCAGGGGACGGTTCGCAGGACCGAAGACGACCTTGGCGCCGTCGGCCATGTCGAAGGTCGACTGGTGGCACGGGCAGAGCAGGTGGTGCGTCTGCTGCTCGTAGAGCGCCACGGGGCACCCGACGTGGGTGCAGATCTTCGAGTACGCGACGATGCCGTCGTACGACCAGGTCTCGCCCTCGGGCGACTGGTCGGACCGGAGGTCCTCCGGGTTGAGACGCACCAGGAGCACCACGGCCTTGGCCTTCTCCGTGATCCACTCGTGCGACTGCATCTCCTCCTGGGAGGCCTCCGGGATGACGTGGGCCGCAGAGCCCACGGTCAGGTCGGCGGCCCTGATCGGACGACCGGTCGGGTCGTACGCGAGGCGCTTGTTGCGCTCCCAGAGGGTGTGGCGGAACTTCGAGACGTTCCAGTCGCCGCCGACGCTGGAGATCAGCGGCACGGCGAACGTGAGGGGGAACAGGGCGAGCGCGGAGACCGCGGCACCCTTGAGGACGCCGCGGCGCGCGATGCCGGAGTCCTCGACGCCGTCGGCCAGGTGCTGCACGGCGACCTGACGCACCTCCGGCGAGCTCGCGAGCGTGTGGCGCTCGTCCACGTGCTCGTGGTCGCTCATGAGCGACTTGGCCCAGTGGATCGCGGCGATGCCGATGCCGAGCAGGGAGATCGCCATGGTGACGCCCAGGAGGGCCGTCGACAGGCGGGTCCCGGCGGTGGTGCCGTCGGGCCGGACCGCGAAGTAGACGACGACGCTGGCGATGGCGCCCACGCACGAGATCCCGAAGATCAGCGCGATGAGGCGCTCGTTGCGCTTGGCCGCCTGCGGGTCGACGTCGGTCAGGCGCGACCGGTGGGCCGGGACGCCCGGGTCCTCGAACCGCTCGGGGTGGGCCGCGGTGTCCCGGGCCGCGACGTCCTGGCCGGGGGTGTTCTGGTTGTCGCTCACGAGGACTTCGCTCCGATCCACACAGCAGCACCGATCATCAGCCCGAGGCCGACGACCCATGCCCAGAGGCCTTCGCTGACGGGGCCGAGCGACCCGAGGGTCAGGCCTCCGGCTGATCCGTCACGCTGCTCGACGAGGTACGCGATGACGTCGCGCTTCTCGTCGGGGGTGATGTTGGCGTCGTTGAAGACCGGCATCGACTGCGGGCCGGTCAGCATCGCCTGATAGATGTTCTGCTCCGAGACCTCGTCCAGCGGCGGAGCCCACTTGCCCTCGGACAGTGCACCGCCGGCGCCGACGGCGTTGTGGCACATCGCGCAGTTGGTGCGGAACAGCAGGGCGCCGTTGGCGGAGTCCCCGAGCTCGGCGTCGACCTGCTCCTCCGTGGGGATCGCCGGACCGGCACCGAGCGAGGCGACGTACGCCGCGAGCTGGGCGGTCTGCTCCTCGTTCATCTGGGGCGGCTTCTGGGCAGCCTGCGGTCCGCTCATCTGCATGGGCATGCGGCCGGTGGAGACCTGGAAGTCGACCGCCGCGGCACCCACGCCGACGAGCGACGGGGCTTCCGGGGTGCCCTCGGCGTTCGGACCGTGGCACGTGGCGCAGTTGGCCTGGAAGAGCCGCTGGCCCTCCTCCACGTCGGTCGCAGTGCTGGCGGTCTCGGCGGTGGCCGGACTCGGCGCCAGGACGGCGTACACGCCGCCCGTGACCAGCAGCGCCAGCAGCAGCAGCACGACCGGAGCGGCCCGGTGGTGCCGGCGGGCGGCGAGTGCCTTCACGAAAATGTCCTCGTCTCGCAGGTGGGTGGTGCAGGGTCAGGAGCGGGGCGACGGGAGTGCCGCCCGGAGATCACTTCAGGATGTAGATCACCAGGAACAGCGCGATCCACACGACGTCGACGAAGTGCCAGTAGTAGGACACCACGAGCCCCGTGGTGACCTCGTGGTGCGTGAACCGCTTGGCGCGGAACGAGCGCCCCAGCAGGAACAGGAAGGCGATCAGACCGCCGACCACGTGCAGGCCGTGGAACCCGGTCGCCAGGTAGAAGACCGACCCGTAGGCGCTGGACGAGATCGTCAGGCCCTCGTGGACGAGCTCGGCGTACTCGAAGATCTGGCCGGAGACGAAGAACGCGCCCATGAGGAACGTCAGCGTCATCCACTCGTTCATGCCCCACCTGCTCACCTGGAGCAGCGAGCCGGTGCGGACCGGCTGGAAGCGCTCCGCGGCCAGCACGCCGGCCTGGCAGGTGATCGACGAGGCGACGAGGATGCAGGTGTTGATCAGCGGGAAGACCAGAGAGACGTGCGCCGCCTCGGCATTCCACTCCGCCTCCGGCAACACGGAGCGGACGGTGAAGTACATGGCGAACAGGCCGGCGAAGAACATGAGCTCGCTGGCCAGCCACACGATCGTCCCGACCGAGATGGTGTTCGGTCGGTTGACGGTCACGTGCTGGTGGGCGTGGGGGGCAGCAGCCGTTGCAGTCGACACATCAGCCATTATGGCTGACGTGAGGCGGGTTCGAGGACCCGGGGGGTGCGGATGGTGGAGATCAGGTTCACGGAATCTGCAGAATCATGCCGTCTGAGGCGCTGTTCGTGACGGATCGAGCGAGACTGCCACGAAAAGACCACGCACCATCGCTGACCGAGGTGACGCACCTGTGCCACGATGCCACCAAACGTCTGCGAAGGGATGCTCGATGACTACCGGCCCCCGTGTCCTGCTGTACAGCGACGACGCCACCGTGCGCGAACAGGTGCGGCTCGCCGTCGGACCCCGCCTCGGTGCGGGCGCCGCCGAGATCGCCTGGACGGAGGTCGCCACCCGCGACAGGCTCCTCGCCGCGGCCGACGGCCGCCGGTTCGACCTGCTGATCCTCGACGGCGAGGCGGACAAGGCCGGCGGGATGGGACTGTGCCGGCAGCTCAAGAACGAGGTGTACGCCTGCCCGCCGGTGCTCGTCCTCACCGGACGGGCGCAGGACGCCTGGCTGGCATCATGGTCGCTCGCCGACTCCGTGGTGCCGCGACCGCTCGACGCCTTCGCGGTGCAGCGCGCGGTGGCGGAGACGTTGTCGCAGGCCGCCTGAACCCTCCGTCCCGGCCCACCAGCTCCTGACCCCTGACCTCCCGCCGAAAGTGACCACCGTGCCGACGAACGTCCCGACCGACCTGACCTGGCCCGGCGTGCTCACCGAGCTCGTCGCCGGCGCCGACCTCACCGCCGAGCAGACGGCGTGGGCCATGGACCAGGTGATGTCGGGCGAGGTCCCCCCGACCCGCCTGGCCGGGTTCCTGGTCGGGCTCCGGGCCAAGGGGGAGACGGCGGCGGAGCTCGCCGGCCTCGCGGACGCCATGCTGGCGCACGCGATCCGGATCGAGGTCGCCGGTCCGGCGGTCGACCTGGTCGGCACGGGCGGCGACCGGCACCACACGGTCAACATCTCCACGATGGCGGCCGTGGTCGTCGCCGGGACCGGTGTCCGCGTGGTCAAGCACGGCAACCGCGCCGCCTCGTCGTCGTCCGGATCGGCGGACGTCCTCGAGGCCCTCGGGGTGCGGCTCGACCAGCCCGCCGAACGTGTCGCCGCGATCGCGCACGACGTCGGCATCACCTTCTGCTTCGCCGGGATGTTCCACCCCTCGATGCGCCACGCGGCGACCGCGCGGAGGGACCTGGGGATCGCCACGGCCTTCAACTTCCTCGGTCCCCTGACGAACCCGGCCCAGCCGCGTGCGACCGCCGTCGGCTGTGCCGACGCCCGGATGGCGCCGCTGATGGCCGGCGTCTTCGCGGAGCGCGGCACCAGCGCCCTGGTCTTCCGCGGCGACGACGGGCTCGACGAGCTCGCCGCCACCGGCGGTGCCTCGGTCTGGGAGGTGCGCGACGGCGAGGTCTCGGAGCAGCGTTTCGACGCGGTGGCGGAGCTCGGTCTGGATCGTCTGGAGATCGCGGACCTGCGCGGCGCGGACGCCGTCCACAACGCCCAGGTGGCGCGGGAGGTCTTCACGGGGACCGATCAGGGTCCTGTCCGCCAGACGGTCCTGCTCAACGCGGCGGCCGCCCTCGTGGCCGACGGCACGCTGCCGGGGACGGCGGACGGCACGCTCGCCCAGCGGCTGGCGGCCGGCGTCGAGCACGCCGCGCGCAGCATCGACGACGGGGGTGCCGCCGACGTCGTCGAGCGGTGGGTGGCGGCGACCCAGGCCTGACGAAGCCTGGCGGGTCCCCGACCGCGCGTGAGACTCGGTCTCGCCGCTCTCGTCAGCCGACGACCGTCAGTCGTCCAGCCCGAGCGCGAACGCCTGCTCGAGCTCCACGTTGGAGTACGCCCGGAACGCGATGAGCGTCTCGGTGCGGAGCACGCCGTCCACCTTGCTGATGCCGTCGGCGATGACGGTCGCGAGGTCGTCGTGCTCGTCGACCCGCACCATCGCGACGAGGTCGGCCTTGCCGGTGACCGAGTAGACCTCGCTCACCCCGTCCAGGTTCGTGACCTGGGTGGCGACCTCGGGGATACGGTCCGGGACGGTGTCGATGAGGACGATCGCGGTCAGCATGGCGCCATCGTATCCGCGCCGCCGAGGGCCAGCGCGACCGACGCCGACACGTCGTCGAGGTCGGCGTGCGCCAGCGCCGAGCGGACCGGGCACGTCCAGGGCCCGGAGACGTGCACGAGACGCACGTGCGGCTGGTCCAGCCAGTCCAGGACGAGGGCTGCCTCCTCCGGGTGGCAGGCAGGAGCCGGCGGCTGGGCGGGTTCGACGACCTCGGCCGTCGCCCGCAGGGCGTCCACGACCGGCAGCGGGTCCTCGCGCGGCCCGGTCACCGCGGTGCCGGCGAGCCGTGCGTGCCGGACGACGACGATCTCCCAGCCGCCTGCCGCCGTCGGGCGCGCCGCGACGAGCTCGGCGCACCGGCTCAACGGGTCCATGCGTTGCGTCCGGGCGGCCGCGCGGACGAACGCCCGCAGCCGGGCCGTCACCTGGCCGGCTTCCTCGAAGCGTTCCTGCCCGGCGAGCCGCGCCACCCGTTCAGCGAGGGCTCGGACGACGGCACTCGGGTCTCCCGTCAGCGCGGTGCGGGCCTGCTCGACCAGCGCCCGGTACCCGGTGTCCGGACCGGTGGTGGCGGTGCACGGTGCGGAGCAGCGGCCGAGACCGGCCAGGGCGCACGGGCTGCGGGGCGAGCGCGCGACCGCAGGCAGGCGCTGGGTGCACTGGCGCAGCGCGATGGCGTCGTGCATCGCCTCCACGGCTGCGGTCGCCGTCCGGCGCGAGGTGAAGGGTCCGATGTGCGGGACGTCGCCGCGGACCTCGGGCACCACCGACAGCCGCGGGTAGGGCTCGTCGGTCAGGCGCACCCACGTCTGGCGCTCCGGGTGCTTGGAGCGTCGGTTGTACCGCGGCGCGTGCTCCGTGATGAGGCGCAGCTCGCGGACCTGAGCCTCGAGCGGTGTCGCGCAGACGACCGGGGTCACGGCATGGGCGATCCGGACCATCTCGGTGATCCGGCGCCGCTTCTCCGCGGCCGTGAAGTAGGAGCGCACGCGCTTGCGGATGTTGGTCGAGGTGCCCACATAGAGCACCTCCTCGTCCGGTCCCCGGAAGAGGTACACGCCGGGTGCGCTGGGCAGCCCGTCGGCCAGGGTCGACTTGCGCCGGACGTCGGCAGGGACAGGGTCCGCTGCGGTGGCGAGGTCCTCGAGGTGCGTCACGCCGAGCGGTGCGAGGCGCTCGAGCAGGGCGTGCAGGACGTCGACCGTGGCGCGGGCGTCGGCGAGGGCCCGGTGGTCGGGGGAGGTCTGTGCCCGGAAGAGCCGCGCGAGCGTGGCCAGCTTGTGGTTGGGCGCCTCGTCACGAGGGACGACCCGGCGGGCGAGGGGCAGCGTGTCCACGACGTCGAAGCCGGGCCACGCGTAGTCCAGGTCGGCGCACGCCGCCCGCAGGAACCCGATGTCGAACGGTGCGTTGTGGGCCACCAGCACGCAGCCGTGGGCGAACTCGAGGAAGCCCGGCAGCACCAGCTCGATGCCGGGGGCGGTCGAGACCATCGCCGTCGTGATCCCGGTCAGCCGGGCCACGAACGCCGGGACCGGCCGACCGGGGTTCACCAGCGACTGGAACTCGCCGAGCACCTCGCCGCCCCGGACCTTGACGGCGCCGATCTCCGTGATCCCCGCGTCGTTCGCCCTGCTGCCGGTGGTCTCCAGGTCCACGACCACGAACGTCACGTCCCGCAGCGGTGTGCCGATGTCGGCGAACGAGGGCTGGACGGCCGTCGCCGGAGGCTGCGGCGCTGGTGCGATCGACATGGCGGGGACGCTAGTCCCCGCCACCGACAGCCGTGTCAGGCCGGGGACTGGTCCCGGTCGTCCACGTAGAGGGCGTCGACGTCGGCGGAGAAGTCCGCCATCACGACGGACCGCTTCACCTTGAGGGACGGCGTCAGGTAGCCGTTCTCGACGGTGAGGTCCTCGGGCAGCAGGGAGAACTTGCGGATCGACTCGGCGCGCGAGACGGCCCGGTTGGCGCGGGTGACGGCGGTGTCGAGCGCGGCCAGGACGTCGGCGTCCGTGCGGGCCTGCTCGACGGTCATCTCCGGCTTGTCGTGCATCTTGAGCCAACCGGGCAGGCCCTCGGGGTCGAGCGAGATGAGCGCCCCGATGAAGGGGCGGTTGTCGCCCACCACGACGCACTGGCTGACCAGGGCGTGGGCCCTGATCCGGTCCTCGAGGGCGGCGGGAGCGACGTTCTTGCCGCCCGCCGTCACGATGATCTCCTTCTTGCGACCCGTGATGGACAGGAACCCGTCGTCGTCGAGCGCGCCGAGGTCGCCCGTGCGGAACCACTCGCCGTCGAACGCCTCGGCGGTCGCCTCGGCGTTGCCGTGGTAGCCGCGGAAGACGTGGATGCCCCGGAGGAGGATCTCGCCGTCGTCCGCGATCTTGACGCCGCACCCGGGAAGCTGTGTCCCGACGGTCCCGATGCGGTTGGCGGCGGGGCGGTTGACGCTGGTCGGCGCGGTGGTCTCGGTCAGGCCGTACCCCTCGAGGATGGTCAGCCCGATGCCGCGGAAGAAGTGACCGAGCCGTTCGCCGAGCGGCCCGCCGCCCGAGACGGCGTACCGCGCCTGACCGCCCAGCGCGTGCAGCAGCTTGCCGTAGACGAGCCTGCCGGCGACCTTGTGCTGGAGGTTCAACCAGAAGGAGGCTCCACCCGTGTCCTGGGCTCGCGACCACTCGATGGCGGTAGCCGTGGCCCACTGGAAGATCTTCAGCTTGCCGCCGGCGGCCGCCTTCTGCTCCGCCGAGTTGTAGACCTTCTCGAACACGCGGGGGACGGCGAGCACGAACGTGGGCTTGAAGGTGCCCAGGCCGGTGGTGACGGTCTTGACGTCCGCCCAGTGCCCCAGCGTGCTGCCACCGGCGATCGCGAGGATCTCGATGAAGCGCGCGAACACGTGCGCCAGCGGCAGGAACAGCAGCGTGCGCCCCCCGGCGGCGAAGACCTCCGGCACCGCGGCGACGGCGTTGGTCGCCAGCGAGGCGAAGTTGCCGTGGGTCAGCTCCGCGCCCTTCGGGCGGCCGGTGGTGCCCGAGGTGTAGATGATGGTGGCGACGTCGTCCAGACCCGCGAGGCCGCGACGCCGGGTGATCTCGGCGTCGTCGACGTCCGCGCCGGCCGCGGTCAGCTCGGCGACGGCGCCGTCGTCGATGGAGAGGACCTCGCGCAGCGTCGGTGCCGAGCCCTGGATCCCGTGGACCACGGCCGCCAGCTCGGCGTTCTCGGCGACGAGCACCGTGACGCCGGCGTCGGTGACGATCCACTCGACCTGCTCGGGCGACGAGGTCTCGTACACCGGGACGGGGACGGCACCGGCGGCCCACGCGGCGAAGTCGAGGAGCGTCCACTCGTAGCGGGTGTGCGACATGATGCCCACCGGGTCGCCGGGCTGCACGCCCTTGGCGACGAGCCCCTTGGCCACGGCCACGACCTGGGCGTCGAACGCGGCGCTGCTCAGGCTCTCCCAGCCGTCGCCGGCGGGGCGTTCGACGATCGTGGCGTCCGGGTCGTCCGCGACCCTCCTGGTGAGGAGGTCGTTGAGGTTCGACGTCGGGGGCAGCTCCACGAGCTGCGGGGTGATGATCTCGTCCATGCTGACTCCAGTGGCAGGGCTCGTCCGTGGCGGTCACGATACCGGGTCGCACAGGCTGGTCGGACACCCTCGCGCACCATCTGGTGGACGGTACGCCCACGGCGGTCCGCGGTCGGTAGTCTTGTCCCCGGCGCGCTCGGGCGTGCCGACCCGTGTCGGTGCGGCGGAACCCCCCGTCCGACGTCCCCGAGATCGAACGTGAGGTCAGACGCATGCACGCCATCGGAGTCGACATCGGCGGAACGAAGATCGCCGTCGGGGTCGTGGACGAGGCCGGTCGCATCCTGGCCAAGGTCCGGCGGGACACCGCCGCCGACGACGTCGCGAGCATGGACCGCGCGATCGCCGACGCGTGCACGGAGCTGGCCAAGGAGCACGAGATCGGGGCGATCGGGCTCGCCGCGGCCGGCTTCGTCAGCCCTGACCGCAGCTCCGTGCTGTTCGCGCCGAACATCGCCTGGCGCGAGTACCCGCTGGCGCAGAAGGTCTCCGAGCTGGTCGACCTCGACGTGCCGGTCGTGGTCGAGAACGACGCGAACGCCGCCGGCTGGGCGGAGTTCCGGTTCGGGGCGGCCCGCGAGGCGTCCGACATGCTGCTGCTGACGATCGGCACCGGCCTCGGTGGCGCCATCGTCGTGGACCGCGAGCTGGTCCGGGGCAAGTGGGGCGTGGCGGCCGAGGTCGGGCACATGCGCGTGGTCCCCGGCGGGCACTACTGCGGCTGCGGGCACGAGGGGTGCTGGGAGCAGTACGCCTCGGGCACCGCGCTCGTGCGGGACGCACGCCAGGCGGCGACGGCGACGCCGGAGCGCGCCCGTCGGCTCGTGGAGCTGGCCGGTGGGGACCCCGACGGCATCACCGGTCCGCAGATCACGCAGGCGGCGCAGGACGGCGACGAGCTGTCGATCGAGCTGCTCGCCACGCTGGGCCGGTGGGTCGGCGAGGGGTCGGCGTCGGTCGCTGCCCTGCTCGACCCGGAGCTGATCGTCCTCGGCGGTGGCGTCGGTGCGGCTGGCGACCTGCTGCTCGCGCCGGTGCGCAAGGCGTACGAGGCGCAGCTCTCGGCGCTCGGGCACCGTCCGGTGGCGCAGATCGAGCTCGCTCAGCAGGGCAACGAGGCCGGCATCATCGGTGCCGCCGACCTGGCGCGGCGCTGACCTGGCCGGGCGTGTGCCCCGCTCCGCTCAGACGACGGCCCCGGGGTCGTGGTCGTCCGGGTCGCGACGGTGCGGCATGCGCCAGACGAGGACCGCGATCGCGGCGACGAACGACCCTCCGCCGGCCGGCCCGACCCAGGCCGGCACCGACAGGTCGGGCAGCAGTGCGGTGACGATGACGCCGAGCACCGTCAGCACCGGCACCGCGACGGCCACCGTCCAGGCGAGCGTGAGCAGCGGTTCCCGGTGCGCGACCGGCTCCGGGTCGGGCGGCACGAAGTGGTCCTGGGCCTCCTCGAGCGCCTCGACCTCCGGCGTCGTCGGCCAGTCACGGGGCCCGCTGGGGCGCGCCGGGGTGGCGGCGCCCTCGCTGTCCGCGGGCTCCGCGGGCTCCGCGCCGCTCTGCGGGTCGGGCTGCGCGTCGGTCTGCGCGTCGAACTGCCGGGCGGCCTCCACGGTGTGGCCGGACTGCTCGACGTCTTCGAGACGTGCGACGATGTCGGACCAACGGGCGTCGACGTCGGCGTCCGGCAGGTCGTCCGGTTCCGCGTCCCGGTTCGGTGAGGCCATGGGACCACTCTATTGTCGTCGGTGACGCCGCGAGGAGGACCGTTGTTCTACTGGATCATGAAGCACGTGCTGGTCGGGCCGTGGCTGCGGCTGGCCTTCCGTCCGTGGACCAAGGGCGTGGAGCACGTGCCGGACGCCGGAGGCGCGATCCTGGCGAGCAACCACCTGGCCGTCATCGACTCGTTCGTGCTGCCCATCGTGCTGGAGCGCCAGGTCAAGTTCCTCGGGAAGTCCGACTACTTCACCGGGCGGGGCCTCAAGGGGCGGCTGGTGGCCGGCTTCATGCGCGGCGTCGGGACGATCCCGGTGGACAGGTCCGGCGGCAAGGCGAGCGAGGCCGCGCTGCGCACGGGCATGCGCGTCCTGGACGAGGGCGAGCTCTTCGGGATCTATCCCGAGGGCACCCGGAGCCCGGACGGCCGGCTCTACCGCGGCAAGACCGGTGTGGCGCGGCTCGCGCTCGAGTCGGGTTCACCGGTGGTGCCGGTGGCGATGGTCGGCACCGACGTCGCGCAGCCGCTCGGCCGCGTGGTGCCCAAGCCGCGGCCGATCGGCGTCGTGTTCGGCGAGCCGCTCGACTTCAGCAGGTACCGGGGGATGGAGTCCGACCGCTTCGTGCTGCGTGCGGTCGCCGACGAGATCATGTACGCGATCCTGCGCCTGAGCGAGCAGGAGTACGTGGACGTCTACGCGGCCACGGCGAAGGTGCGTCTCGCCCAGGGGCTGCCCGTGGACCCCACGCCGGGAGCGGCGCGTCCGGCCGCCGAGCCGGAGACGTTCGTGGCCGACGAGCCGACGGACGCGACCGGGCCGGCCGCCCCGGCGGCGAAGGAGACCGAGGACCCCACCGGCTGAGACGCCGTCACGGCCGCGCCCGAGGGCTCATAGGATGGGGAGCGTTCTTCATCCCCCATCGAGAGGTAGCCCCCTCATGTCGGTCCGTCGTGTGGCCCTCCTGACCGCCGGTGGTTTCGCACCGTGCCTGTCGTCCGCGGTCGGTGGCCTCATCGAGCGTTACACCGAGCTCGACCCGTCGATCGAGATCATCGCCTACCAGTACGGCTACCACGGCCTGCTCACCGGCACGAAGATCGAGATCGGGCCGGAGGCCCGTCAGCAGGCCGGAGTCCTGCACCGCTTCGGTGGTTCGCCGATCGGCAACTCGCGCGTGAAGCTCACCAACGCGGCCGACTGCGTCAAGCGCGGTCTCGTGGCGGAGGGGCAGGACCCGCTGCACGTCGCCGCGGAGCAGCTCCAGGCCGACGGCGTGGACGTGCTGCACACCATCGGTGGCGACGACACGAACACCACCGCGGCCGACCTCGCCGCGTACCTGGCGGAGAACAGCTACGACCTCACCGTCGTGGGGCTGCCCAAGACCATCGACAACGACGTGGTGCCGATCAAGCAGTCGCTCGGCGCGTGGACCGCGGCCGAGGAGGCTGCCGGCTTCGCCGCGAACGTCATCGGCGAGCACCGGTCCGGGCCGCGCATGCTCATCGTCCACGAGGTCATGGGACGGCACTGCGGATGGCTCACCGCCGCCGCGGCCGCGGAGTACCGCAAGTGGCTGGACGCGCAGGAGTTCGCCCCGGCCCTTGGCCTCACCCGCGAGCGCTGGGACGTCCACGCGGTGTTCCTGCCGGAGCTGGCGCTGGACCTGGAGGCAGAGTCGGAGCGGCTCCGCTCCGTCATGGACACCCAGGGCAACGTGAACATCTTCCTCTCGGAGGGTGCGGGCATGCACGAGATCGTCGCGCAGCTCGAGGCGGCGGGCGAGGAGGTCCAGCGCGACCCGTTCGGCCACGTCAAGCTGGACACGATCAACCCGGGCCAGTGGTTCGCGAAGCAGTTCGCGGAGAAGCTCGGTGCGGAGAAGGTCATGGTCCAGAAGTCCGGCTACTACTCGCGCGCCGCGGCTGCGAACGCCGAGGACCTGCGCCTCATCAAGTCGATGACCGACCTTGCCGTCGAGTGCGCCCTGCGCGGCGAGGCCGGCGTCATCGGCCACGACGAGGAGGACGGCGACCGGCTCAAGGCCATCGAGTTCCCCCGCATCGCCGGCGGCAAGGCGTTCGACGTGCACACCGAGTGGTTCGGCGAGCTGCTGGCCGGCATCGGTCAGTCCCTGGTCCCGGCCCAGCCGGCCGAGCACTGAGGCGGTCGGGCACCATGAGCACCGCCGTCGACACCGTCGCGCCGGGGACCGACCCGGACGGCCTGGACCGGTTCCGCGGCCTCGAGGCGCGGCAGCAGCCGGTCTGGCCCGACCCTGACAGGCTCGCCGCGGTCGTGGCGAGGCTGTCGGTCGCGGCGCCGCTCGTGGTGCCCGCCGAGGCGGACACGCTGACGGAACGTCTCGCCGCCGCCGGGCGCGGCGAGGCGTTCCTCCTGCAGGGCGGGGACTGCGCGGAGACGTTCGCCGACGCGAACGCCACCCGCATCCGCAACAAGGTCCGCACGATCCTGCAGATGGCGGTCGTGCTGACGCACGGTGCCAGCACGCCCGTCGTCAAGATGGGGCGTCTCGCCGGCCAGTACGCCAAGCCGCGATCGTCGGACGAGGAGACGCGCGACGGCGTCACGCTGCCCTGCTACCGGGGCGACATGATCAACGGCCACGCCTTCACCCCGGAGTCGCGGATCCCGGACCCGGCGCGCCTGGAGCAGGCGTACCGGATCTCGGCGGCGACCGCGAACGTGGTGCGGGGATTCACGCAGGGCGGCTACGCGGACCTGCGGCGCGTGCACGAGTGGAACCGGGGGTTCATGCAGAACCCCGCCTACGCCCGTTACGAACGGACGGCCACCGAGATCGACCGGGCGATCCGCTTCATGGACGCCTGCGGCGCCGACTTCGACGCGCTGCGCACGGTCGAGTTCTTCGTGAGCCACGAGGCGCTCGTCCTCGACTACGAGCGAGCGCTGACCCGGGTCGACGCCCGCACCGCCAAGCCGTACGGCTCGAGCGCGCACTTCCTGTGGATCGGTGAGCGCACCCGGCAGCTCGACGGTGCCCACGTCGAGTTCCTCTCCCGGCTGGCGAACCCGATCGGCGTCAAGCTCGGCCCGACGACGAGCCCCGACGACGCGATCGCCCTCGCCCGTCGCCTCAACCCGGAGAACACCGAGGGGCGCCTGACCTTCATCACCCGGATGGGTGCGGGCAAGGTCCGCGACGTGCTGCCGGACGTCGTGGAGAAGGTGACCGCCGCAGGCGTCGCGGTCACCTGGGTCACCGACCCGATGCACGGCAACACGATCACCTCGGAGTCGGGCTACAAGACGCGCCGGTTCACGGACGTCCTGGACGAGGTCACCGGGTTCTTCGAGGTGCACCGCAGCCTCGGGACCGTGCCGGGGGGCCTGCACATGGAGCTCACCGGCGACGACGTCACCGAGGTGCTCGGCGGGAGCGAGGAGATCTCCGACGCCGGGCTGGCCGAGCGCTACGAGACGCTCGTCGACCCCCGGCTCAACCACCAGCAGTCGCTGGAGACGGCCTTCCAGGTCGCGGAGATGCTCACCAGACGGTGAGCGTCACGGTGGTTCCCACCGGGGCGGTGCCGTCGACGTCCTGGAACCTGACGGTGTCGAGCAGCCCGCCCAGGTAGCGGTTGACGTCCACCTCGAACCCCGCCTCCTCCAGCGCGGCGGTGGCCTCGTCGCTCGACATGCCCACGACGTCGGGCACCTCGGCGTCCGGAGGCCCCGAGGACAGCGTCAGCGTCACCGTGTCGGTGCGCCGCGCCGTCGTGCCCTGCTCCGGGTCCTGGCTCAGGACCCGGCCCTCCTCGACGTCGGTCGACGGCTCGGGGTCGGCGTACTCGACCTCGAGCCCGGCGGCGTCGAGGTCCGACTCCGCGCCGTCCTTGCTGCGGCCCACCACCTGCGGCACGCGCACGGGCGCCGGGCCGTCCGAGACGGTCAGGCGCACGGTGGTGTCGTGCGGCTGCTCGGAGCCCTCGGGGACCGAGACGCCGAGCACCTCACCCTCGGGCGCGGCGTCGTCGTGCTCCGGGCGGGCCGGGCCGACGTCGAACCCGGCCTCGCGCAGCGCGGAGGTGGCCTCGGCCTGCGGGGCGCCCACGAGGTCGTCGGGCACCGCCAGCATGAGCACGCCGAGCGACACGGTCAGCGCGACCGTGCCGTCCTTGCGCACGCGCTCGCCGGGGGCGGGTTCGGTGGACACGACGTCCCCGGCGGGCACGGCGTCGTCGTGGGCCTCGGTGGTGCTCGCGTCGAGGCCGTCGGCGGCCAGCAGGGCCAGGGCGTCCTCCTCGGGGAGGCCCGCCACGTCGGCCGGCACGGTCGTCCAGGCGCCGGGGCCGTCGGCAAACCACCACCACGTCCCGAAGGAGCCGCCGCCCAGCAGGAGGACGAGCGCGAGCACCCCGGCGAGCAGGGCCCGACGACGGCGGCGCGGCCGGGCGGTACCGCCGTCGTCCGGCGAGGTCCCGCCCGTCAGGGCCGTGGTGGGAGACGTGACGACGTGCTCGGTGTCGTGGCCCGGCGCGGAGACCTCCGCGAAGAACCCGGTCGGGATCTCGTCGACGCCGTCCGACGGGGAGCCGTCGGGGATGTCGTCGAGCTCGGGCCGGACAGGTCCCGACCCGTCCGGCCCGTCCGGACCGTCGGGTCCGAGGGGCACGGACGGCCGGTCCGCGGACCGCTGGAGGACGTCGTCGTCGAGCACGGCACGCAGCCCGAGCACGGCGGCGAGCGCCGCACCGGCATGGGTCGGACGCCGGCCCGCGTCCCGCGCGGTGAAGGCCGCCACCAGCTCGTCGATCTCGGCCGGGAGCCAGTCGACCCGGTCGGACGGCGGCGGGAAGTCCTCGTGGACGTGGTGGAAGGCCACCTGGATCGGCGGCTCGCCGGGGTAGGGGAGTGCGCCGGTCAGCATCTCGTGCAGCAGCACACCGACGGCGTAGACGTCCGTCGAGGGCGTGCACCCGCCGGACGTGATCACCTCGGGCGCCAGGTAGGCGACCGTGCCCAGGATGGTGCCGGTGGCCGTCGAGGTGACCTCGGTCACGGCACGGGCGAGGCCGAAGTCGGCGACCTTGACCGCGCCGTCGTCGCCGATGAGGACGTTCTCCGGCTTGACGTCCCGGTGCACCAGCCCGACGCGGTGGGCCGACGACAGGGCGGCGAGCACCTGCTCCGCGACGTCCAGGGCACGGCCGACCGTGAGCGGACCCGCCTGCAGCTCGCCGCGCAGGTTCGTGCCCGGCACGTACTCCATGGTCAGGTAGCTGGTGTCGCCGTCGACGCCCTGGTCGAACACGGCGACGACGCCGGGGTGGGACAGGCGCGCGGACGCCCGCGCCTCCCGGCGGAACCGCGAGACGAAACTGGCGCCGTCGACCCCCTCGGCGAGGTGGGCGTGCATGACCTTGAGCGCGACCTCGCGCCCGAGACGGCGGTCCCGTGCCCGGTAGACGGTGGCCATGCCACCGCGGGCGACGCGCGCGACGATCTCGTACCGCCCGTCGACCAGGCGGCCGAGGAGGGGATCGGTCGTCGTGCTGGCCACGCCAGAGAGTGTATTTGGGCCGACGCCGCTCGGCGCGCAGGCGCGGCCGGGCTACGCTGACGCCGTGAGCGATGCACCGCAGGACCTGCCCCTGGACGACCTCGTCGGCGACTGGCTGACGCTGCCCGATCTGGCGGAGGCGCTCGGCGTCGAGCCGAGCCGCGCCCGCGGGCTGGTGGCCTCCCGGCACGTCATCGGGGTCAAGCGCGGTGAGCGCACGACGTTCCAGGTGCCGGCGGCCTTCGTCGTCACCGGTGCCGACGGCGAGCCGGAGGTGCTCGAGACGTTGCGCGGCACCGTCATCCTGCTCTCCGACGCCGGGTTCTCCGACGCCGAGGCGCTGCGCTGGCTCTTCACCGCGGAGGACACCCTCGGCGCCTCACCTGTCGAGGCGCTCCGCTCCGGGCGCCGCGCCCAGGTCAGGCGCCTGGCGCAGGCGCTGGCCTGACGGCGGCGCTCAGGCGGCGCGGTCGACGGCGGCGTGCGCCAGTCCGGTGAGCACCTCCCGGCCGTGCGCGTCGAGGTCCGCCGTGGCGAGCGCCGACAGCCCCTGGGCCGCCAGCTCGTCGATGAGCGCCTCGACGCCGACCACGGCCCCCGAGCCGGTGATCGCGGCCCGCAGCGCCGCGACGTCGTCGTCCGTGAGCCGCGCGTCACCCAGGTGCTTGGTCACCAGGAGGCGGGCGTCGTCGTCGCCGGCAGCCAGCGTGCGGGCGACGAGCACCGTGCGCTTGCCCTCGCGCAGGTCGTCGCCGGCCGGCTTGCCCGTGACCTCCGGGTCGCCGAACACGCCGAGCAGGTCGTCGCGCAGCTGGAACGCCTCCCCGAGCGGCAGCCCCGCGGCGCTGATCGCCGCGACCCGGTCGGGCGACGCGCCGGCGAGGACCGCGCCGAGCGTGAGCGGGCGCTCGACCGAGTAGCGGGCGGACTTGGCCCGCAGCACGAGCCGGGCGCGGTCCTCGTCGGCCGTCGGGTCCAGCCCCCAGGCCTCGGCCTGCACGAGCACGTCCAGGTACTGGCCCACCACGACCTCGCTGGTCATCGCGTCGAGCATGTCGCGTGCCGCCCGGCCGACGTCGGTGGGCAGCGCGTCGAGCGCGGCTCCGGCCTCGCGGTGGCAGGCCACCAGGCAGAGGTCGCCGAGCAGGATCGCGGCGGCGGTCCCGAAGCGGTCCGCGTCGCCTGACCACTGCCGCTCGCGGTGGCGGGCCTCGAACACCCGGTGCGCCGTCGGGCGGCCGCGTCGGGTGTCGGAGGCGTCCATGACGTCGTCGTGGAGCAGCGCCGCGGCCTGGAAGAGCTCGAGGGCGGCACCGATGCGGACGACGGCGTCCCGCGCGGCGCCGCTGGACGCTCCGCCGTGCGCTCGGAACGACCAGTAGCAGAAGGCTGCTCGGAGCCGCTTGCCGCCGGCCAGGAGCGTGGAGACCTGGTCGGTCAGCGCCGTCGTGCCGGGTCCGGTGGCGGCGACCTCGTCGCGCAGCCTCGTCAGGTGGCGGTCCAGGGCGTCGTCGACGTCGTGGCGGAGGTTCTCGAGGTCGACCAGTGCGGAAGCGGCAGGCATGGCGCCCAGCCTATGCGTGCGGCGGCGGGTGACGGGTCAGGCGTCCTGCGCGCGGACGCTGCCCGACAGCGAGACCAGGCGCCGGTCCGACTCGTCGAGGACGCCGATGAGGACGGTCTCGACGCGCGGCTTCTTCTTGCCCTTGGTCCGCGTGTAGGCGGTCTGCACGGTGAGGGCGGAGACGTCGACGTCCTCGGACTCGTCGAAGCCGGCCTCGCCCAGCCGCTCGGCGTAGCGGTCGACGACCTCCTGCGTGCTGAGCTCGGTGGAGAGGTTGAGCGAGACGTCCACGAGGTCGCCCTCCGTGGGCGTCGCGGAGCTGGCGAGCACCGTGGAGCCCTCGGGAGCACCGAGCAGGTCGGTCGGGAAGCCGGGAGCGTACCCGCCGACGGCGGTCCCCGGGTCGAAGGACGGCAGCGCTGTGGGAGCGCCCTCCGGTCCCGTGCCGGTCGTCGCCGCGGTGGCACCGGTCGGTGCGGCCTTCCCGGCGGAACCGGAGTCGCAGCCGCTCACCGTGATCACGCAGAGCGCCAGCACGGCACAGGCCGTGCGGCGCGGGACGCGGTGGTGGCGGGTCGTGGGCACGGGATCACGGTAGCGGGTGCCCACCCCCAGCCCGTCCGGTCCCCGGCGCCGCCCCCGGGGCCTCTCCGTGAGCCCGGGCTGCGTTCTCATCGACGGCATGACGACGAGCCTCGACCTCCCCGAACCCTCGACCATCCCGCTGCGCTCGCCCCACGACGTGCTGGCGGCCGTCCCGTACCGGCTCGGGTTCCGGCCCGCGGAGAGCATCGTGATCGCGTGCACGGCTGAGCGCGGCCGGCCCGGGCTCGTCGCCCGGGTCGGGATCGACGAGCTGCGTGGCGCCGGGGCGGCCGACGGCCTCGCGGCCCTCGCGCGTGCCGTCGCCGGGACACGGCCGACGTACTGCGCCCTCGTGCTCTACACGGCCGGGGGGGCCGCCGCCGCGGCCGACGTCGTGGAGGACGTCCGCCGAGCCCTCGACCCGGTCGTCGAGACCGACGGCTGGCTCGTGACCCCCGACGGGTACCGGGGCCTGGGGTGCGAGGACCCCACGTGCTGCCCGGAGCCCGGCCATCCGCTCGCCGCCCTCGAGAGCGGTGAGATCGGGGCGGCCTACGTCCTGGCGGGACATGTCGTGGCGGAGTCCGCCGACGCGGCGTACCGGATCCCACGCGCCGCGGAGGAGACGCGCAACCTCGCCGGCCGTGCCGCCCGACGCAGCGAGACCGCCCGCGGGCGAGCGCAGGAGGGCGCGGCCACGAGGCGCTGGCGCGACGACGCGCTGGACGCCTGGCGGGAGGCCCTGCGGCGGGTCGAGGTGGGTGCCGACGCCGCCGCGGACGAGGTGCCGGCGCCGTTGCCGGCCGCGCTCGTCGGGCGGGTGGGCGCGGCGCTCGCGGACCGGGTCGTGCGTGACGTCGCCCTGCTCACGCTGGTCCCCGGGGGAGAGGAGGCGGCGCGCGAGACCACCCGGGCCACCGACCCCGTCCAGATCGACGACGCGACGGGCAAGGTCCTCGGCCGGGTCGTCGACCTGTCGGACGCGGTGGCGCCCGACCCGGACCTCGTCGCTCGGGCGCGGGCGGTGCTGGAACAGGTCGACGCCCAGGTGCCCCGACGACTGCGTGCCCCGGCCCTGACGCTCCTGGCGTTTCTCGCCTGGTGGGCGGGCGACGGTCCGCGGGCCTCCTACCGGGTCACCGAGGCGCTCGAGGCCGACCCCTCGTACCGCCTGGCACAGCTCTTGCACTGCGTCGTCGCGGCGGCCCTCCCGCCCGGTTGGGTCCGTGCCGCGTCCGGCGGGTGAATCCGCGCGGGAGGTGTGTGGCCCACCGTGTCCGGTAGCGTGCCACCATGGCGATCGTCGTGGGACATCTGGGAACGCCCGAGGGCAAGGAAGCGCTCGTCACCGCGGTCTCGGAGGCGCGGCAACGTGAGGTGGGTCTCCTGGTCGTGACCTCCGGGGCGGCCGGGGCGGCCGAGGAGCTCGAGGCGCTCGGTACGCGGCTGTCGAACGCCGGCATCGAGCACCGGATCGTGGCCGGCACCGGCGACCTCGCCGAGGACCTGGTGCGCACCGCGGCCGAGGAGGACGGCGATCTCATCGTCATCGGCCTGCGACGGCGCAGTCCCGTGGGCAAGCTCATCCTCGGGTCCGGTGCCCAGCGGATCCTCCTCGAGGCACCCTGCCCCGTCCTCGCCGTGAAGCCCTGACGGGCCGCGCGCTCCCTCGTCGGACGAGGGAATAGGCGGTCGGTCATCCGGTGTTCACCTGACATCTTCCCTCGTCCGGGCACGAAACGGTGACCCGGGACACGGCGTGAGCACCGCATTCTCCGCGGAGGACCAGGTGTCGCCGGTACAATATAGGTATCCGCTCGAGCCGCGAGGCCCTCGTCCCCGGCTGACACAGCGGTCCACCGTCCCCTCGAATGCCGAAAGGTCGGTTTGTGGCGTCCACTGCGCAGAACCTCCCGCTGCCCCGAGAGTTTGAAAACTCTGCCCTCCAGGAGCTGCTCGCTCACGGGACCGCGAACGGTCGCGTCGATGCGGAGAGCTTCCGCACCGCCTGCGAGACCGCCGCTGTGGGTGACCCCAAGCGCCTGAAGGCGGTGCTGCGTGCCTTCGCGACCGCCGGCGTCGAGATCGGCGTGCCCGCCGCCACCAAGGTGGCCGCTGCCTCCACCAGCAGCTCCGCGACGAAGACCGAGGCCCGGGCCAAGGCCCCCGCGTCGAAGAGCAGGAAGACCACCGCGACGCGGTCCGCCTCCGCGGGGTCCGCCGAGTCGGCTGCGGCGTCGGCCCCCGAGCCGGAGGGCACGGACGACGAGTCCGCCGCGGCGAAGAGCCCCGCGAGGAAGACCGCCGCCAAGAAGGCTCCGGCGCCGAAGACCAGCCGCAAGGCCGCGGCCAAGGCGCACAAGCCCGCGCCCGAGCCCGACGGCGTCCCGGTCGAGGACGACGACGAGCCGGAGCAGGCACCCGAGCGGATCACGGCGCTGCCCCGCAACGGCCGCAAGAAGGAGGACGAGCGCGGAGGGTTCGTCGTCTCGGACACCGACGACGACGACCAGCCGGCGCAGCAGGTCGTCACCGCGGGCGCCACGGCCGACCCGGTGAAGGACTACCTCAAGCAGATCGGCAAGGTCGCCCTGCTGAACGCCGAGCAGGAGGTCGATCTCGCCAAGCGGATCGAGGCCGGCCTGTTCGCCGAGGAGCGCCTGAACAACGACTTCGCGGACTTCGACCGCGCGAAGGCCGACGCCGACGAGCGCCGCATGTGGCGCGACCTGAAGTGGATCGCCCACGACGGCCGCCGTGCCAAGAACCACCTGCTCGAGGCCAACCTGCGTCTCGTCGTGTCGCTGGCCAAGCGCTACACGGGGCGCGGCATGCTGTTCCTGGACCTCATCCAGGAGGGCAACCTCGGCCTGATCCGCGCGGTCGAGAAGTTCGACTACACCAAGGGCTACAAGTTCTCCACGTACGCCACCTGGTGGATCCGTCAGGCGATCACCCGCGCGATGGCCGACCAGGCCCGCACCATCCGTATCCCGGTGCACATGGTCGAGGTCATCAACAAGCTGGCCCGCGTGCAGCGTCAGATGCTCCAGGACCTCGGGCGCGAGCCGCTCCCGGAGGAGCTCGCCAAGGAGCTCGACATGACCCCCGAGAAGGTCGTCGAGGTCCAGAAGTACGGCCGTGAGCCCATCTCGCTGCACACCCCGCTGGGTGAGGACGGCGACAGCGAGTTCGGCGACCTCATCGAGGACTCCGAGGCCGTGGTGCCGTCCGACGCGGTGTCGTTCACGCTCCTGCAGGAGCAGCTGCACCAGGTCCTCGACACGCTCTCGGAGCGCGAGGCCGGGGTCGTGTCCATGCGGTTCGGCCTGCAGGACGGCCAGCCGAAGACGCTCGACGAGATCGGCAAGGTCTACGGCGTGACGCGCGAGCGCATCCGGCAGATCGAGTCCAAGACGATGTCGAAGCTGCGTCACCCGTCGCGCTCGCAGGTCCTGCGCGACTACCTCGACTGACAGGTCCGCAGCGAACGCTGGTCGCGAGAGCCCCGGTGCCGGATGTCCGGCACCGGGGCTCTGCCGTTCCCGGAGACCTCAGCCCGCGGACCGGCGACCGGCCGCCGACCAGCGGGCCGACGGGTCGAGCACCCCGCGGGGATCGCTCCGCCGCCGCAGCCGCAGGAGCCGGTCGTACGTCTGCGCGCCGTACGCCGTGCGCACCCGGGCGGAGGAGGCCGGCTCCCGCTTGCCGGCGAAGTTGAGCAGGCTGCCGCCCGTGGACCACGGGGCCAGCGCGGCGTCGACCTGGCGGACGCCGCGCTCTGCTTCGGCCGGCCGGTCGGGGCCACCGAGCGCGACGACGAAGAGCGAGTAGGCCGCGTCGCGCCCGCCGACGGCGTTCGGGACCGCCGGAGGTCTGGCGACGGCGCCGCCGAGGAGGCGGACCTCGGCCATGAGCACGGGGGAGCCCGCCGGCACCGCGTCCAGCAGGGCATCGACCGCTGCGGCCGGGAGCGTGGTGAGCGTCCGGCCCCGCTCGACGACGGGCAGCGGGTCCTGCGGGTCCGCGTGGATCTCGCCGAGCCGTGCGTAGGGAAGGTCGCCCACGGTGTCGAGCAGGGGAGCGGCGACGGTGCGCAGCTCGTCGACGAGCGTGTCGGGCCCCGCGCCGTGGCGGGCGTAGCGCACGGTGAGGACCGCCCGTCCCCGGAGCGGTGCGGGCAGATCGGGCAACGGTGGCAGGTTGAGCCGGGCCACGGACGTCGAGACCTCGTCCGGCAGGTCGGTCGTCAGCTCGCGCCAGCGGTGCAGCACCGCCGCGGCGTCCGTCACGTCGAACCAGAGGGCGCCGGCCCGGACCGTGCGCAGCGGGAACAGGCTGAAGGTCATCGCGGTGACGACGCCGAACGCGCCGCCCCCGCCGCGCAGCGCCCAGAAGAGCTCGGGGTGGCGCGTCGGTGTCACGGTGAGGGCCTCGCCCGCGGGCGTCACGACGTCGAGCGACCGGACGTGGTCGGCGGCGAAGCCGAAGGTCCGCGCCAGCGGGCCGAGCCCGCCTCCCAGCGTGTAGCCGACGACGCCGACGTGCGGGGACGAGCCGCAGAGGCCCCCGAGGCCGTGGGGGGCACCGGCGTCGAGCACCGCCTGCCAGGTGACGCCGGCGCCCACGGTGGCGGTCCGGGCCTGCGGGTCGATCTCGAGGCGGTCCAGGCGCGACGTGTCGAGCAGGACGTCCCGTGGGCCGGTGGCGGGCGCTCCGTGCCCCGTGGCCCGCACCCCGACGCCCAGCTGGTGGGCGGCTGCACCTCGCACGGTGCGGGCGACGTCGTCAGCCGTCGCGGCCTGCACCACGAGGGCGGGCCGTTGGGCCACGGCGAGGTCGAACCCGGGGAGCGTCTCGGCGTATCCGGCCCGGCCGGGCGTGCGGACCTCGCCGTCGAGCGTCATGGCGAGCGCGGTCGCGAGCCGGGAGACGGCACCGGCAGGTGCCGGCCCGACCACGGTGCGGGTCGGGGACGCGACGGGCAAGGCGGGTTCGACGGTCATGGATGGAGGGAGGCGCGCCGGCACGGTTCGTGACATCCGGTCCCGCGCCCGCATGAGTCCCGCCCGTACGAGTCCCGCCCGTACGAGTCCCGCCCGTACGAGCCCCGCACGCACGCGAGCCCCGCACCACGGTGGTGGTGCGGGGCTCGTCGGCGGTGCCGGTGGGCGTCAGCCGGCGCTTCGGGCGCCGGAGCCGTGCTCGGCGTGCAGGCGGTCGGTCTCGTCCTGGATGTGCTCGGCGACGGACTGGTAGGCGTCGGCGTGCGCGCGCGCGTGGTGTCCGCAGAAGAGGAGCTCTCCGACGGGCAGCACGACACGCACGTAGGCCTGGGCGCCGCAGCGGTCGCAGCGGTCGGCGGCGGTCAGCGGCTCGGTCGTCTCTTCGGTCGTTGTGCTCACGACACCATCAAACCATCTGGGACCCGCGTTGTTCCCGTGCGGGGGCCCTGGTTCGCTCCCGGCGATCACGGCGTGGGTCACACGCGGGGGACGACAGCGGAGAGCCTGCGCGGGCGTGTCGGCATCCTGGACTACTCTCGTGCGCGTGACAGCCACCTCCGAGTCCGGGTACACCGCACGACACCTCTCCGTCCTCGAGGGCCTCGAGGCGGTCCGCAAGCGCCCCGGTATGTACATCGGGTCGACCGACTCCCGCGGCCTGATGCACTGCCTGTGGGAGATCATCGACAACTCCGTGGACGAGGCGCTCGGGGGTCATGCCACGAAGATCCGCATCGTGCTGCACGCCGACACCTCGGTGACGGTGGAGGACGACGGCCGCGGCATCCCGGTGGACCGGGAGAGCAAGACGGGACTGTCGGGCGTCGAGGTGGTCTTCACCAAGCTGCACGCGGGCGGCAAGTTCGGCGGCGGCTCGTACACGGCGTCGGGCGGTCTCCACGGGGTCGGCGCCTCGGTCGTCAACGCCCTCTCCTCCCGGCTCGACGTCGAGGTGGACCGGTCCGGCAAGACCTACCGGATGACCTTCCACCGGGGCGAGCCCGGGCTGTTCGACGACCCGACCACGGGCCCGACGCCGGACGCCCCGTTCGAGCCGTTCGTCGACCACAGCGAGCTGCCCGTGGTCGGCAAGGCGCCGCGCAAGGCCACCGGCACCCGGGTGCGCTACTGGGCGGACCGGCAGATCTTCCCCAAGTCCGCGGTCTTCGCCTATGACGAGCTCGTGACGCGGGCGCGGCAGACCACGTTCCTCGTGCCGGGCCTGGAGATCCTGGTCCGTGACGAGCGCGGCCTGCCTGGTACGCCGGGTGAGGACGGCCCGCACGAGGAGGTCTTCCAGCACTCCGGCGGTGCCGTGGACTTCGTCGAGTTCCTCGCGCCGGACACCCCGGTCACGTCGACGTGGCAGCTGAAGGGCTCGGGGTCGTTCACCGAGACGGTCCCCGTGCTGGACGACCGGGGCCACATGTCGCCGCAGGAGGTCAAGCGCGACTGCGAGGTCGACGTCGCGCTGCGGTGGGGTGCGGGCTACGAGACGGAGCTGCGCACCTTCGTCAACATCATCGCCACGCCGAAGGGCGGCTCGCACCGCACCGGCTTCGAGCAGGGGCTGCTCAAGACGGTCCGCAAGCAGGTCGAGGCGAACGCGCGCCGGCTCAAGGTCTCGACGAGGGACGGTTCCTCGGAGCGGATCGAGAAGGACGACGTGCTGGCCGGCCTGACGGCGGTGGTGACGGTGCGGCTCGCCGAACCGCAGTTCGAGGGCCAGACCAAGGAGGTCCTCGGCACGGCACCGGTGCGCCAGATCGTCTCCCGGGTCGTCGAGAACGAGCTCAAGGCGCTCATGACCTCCACGAAGCGCGACGAGAAGGCCCAGGCGTCGTTGCTGATGGAGAAGGTCGTCGCGGAGATGCGGGCGCGGGTCACGGCCCGCAAGCAGAAGGAGATCTCCCGGCGCAAGAACGCGCTGGAGTCCTCGTCGCTGCCCGCCAAGCTGGCCGACTGCCGCAGCGACGACGTCGAGCGTTCCGAGCTCTTCATCGTCGAGGGCGACAGCGCGCTGGGCACGGCCAAGCTGGCACGGTCCAGCGACTTCCAGGCGCTGCTGCCCATCCGCGGCAAGATCCTCAACGTCCAGAAGGCGTCGATCTCCGACATGCTGCGCAACGTCGAGTGCGCCGCGATCATCCAGGTGATCGGCGCGGGCTCCGGGCGGTCCTTCGACCTGGAGGCGGCGCGCTACGGCAAGATCGTGCTCATGACGGACGCGGACGTCGACGGCGCCCACATCCGCACGCTGCTCCTCACCCTCTTCTACCGCTACATGCGGCCGCTGCTCGCCGAGGGACGCGTGTTCGCCGCCGTCCCGCCGCTGCACCGGATCGAGGTGCTCGGCTCGGGCCGCCGCAAGAACGAGTACCTGTACACGTACTCCGAGGCCGAGCTCAACGCGACCCTGCGCAAGCTCGACAAGGCCGGCCGCCGCTACAAGGACGACATCCAGCGGTACAAGGGTCTGGGCGAGATGGACGCCGACCAGCTCGCCGAGACCACGATGGACCCGCGCCACCGGACGCTGCGCCGGGTGACCGTCGAGCACGCCGAGGCCGCCGAGCGCGTCTTCGAGCTGCTCATGGGATCCGACGTCGCGCCTCGCAAGGAGTTCATCGTCGCCGGCGCGCACGCACTCGATCGCTCCCAGATCGACGCCTGAGGAGTCCGGCCCGGCCGGTGTCCGGATCGCGGCCGGTGCCGCGCCGGGCCGGTCGTGGCGGATAGGCTTTGCGCGTGAAGACCCTGATGCGCAAGACGTCGTCCCGCCTGCTCGCCGCGACCGCCGCCGGAGTGCTCTCCGTCGGCCTGGTCGCCGGGTGCTCCGGAGACGACGAGGCGACGCCGGAGGCGAGCGCAGCCGCCTCGAGCGAGGCCGAGCCTGCCGACGACGCCGCCGCGGAAGAGGTCACCGAGCTCTCGTACGCGGGTGAGGACGGCAAGACCGCGCTCGAGCTCCTCGTCGCGGCGGACCCCGAGGCCGTGGTGAGCGGCGAGGGCGAGATGGCCTACGTCACCGCGATCCGTGGTCACGCCGCGGAGTCGGACACCGAGTTCTGGGCCCTGTACGTCGACGGCGAGATGGCACAGGTCGGTGCCGGTTCGCTCGAGACCGAGGACGGTCAGCAGCTCCAGTGGAAGCTCGAGGAGATCGAGTGAGCCCCGCACCCGAGGCGATGCCCGACCTGAGCCGGCGCGACCTCGCCGAGCGCTGGTGGCGTCCCGCCGTCGCCACGCTGCTCGTCGTCGCGGCGATCGTGTGGCGGCTCGTCAAGGACGACCTCGGCGCCCCGCCGAACCTCGAGCTGTCGACCTTCGCGGCGTTCGCCGCCGCAGGGCTGCTGCGTCATCGCCTCGCGATGCTGGCGCCGCTGGTCGTCGTGGCCGTCAGCGACGTCGTCCTCAGCAACTCGGCGATCCTGGTCTTCACCTGGTCGGCGTGGGCCGCCATCGGCGTCGCCGCCTGGTGGACGCGTCGCGCCACGGGCGGACGCCGGTTCCTCGCGGCCGTGGCGTTCGGTGCCGGGAGCTCGATCGGCTTCTACCTGTGGACCAACTTCGGTGTCTGGCTGCAGGGTCGTGGCACCTTCTACCCCGCCGGGCTCGACGGGCTGGTGGCCAGCTACGTGGCCGGGCTGCCGTTCCTGCGCCCGATGCTGCTGGGCAACCTGGTGCTGCTGCCGGTCGCGGCGGCCGTCGTCGCACTGGTCGAGCGCCTCGAGCGGGTGCACTCGCTCGGGACGGTGGCGGGCCGCGCCTGACGGCTCCCGGCCACCGGTCCGTGGGGCCGGTCAGCCGTTGCGGTCCGGTGCGGCCATGTCGCCCGTGCCGGGCACGCCCTCGGCGAGCCCGTAGCGCAGGTGCACGGCACCCTTCGGCCCGGCCTCGGGTGGTGCGAGGAGGGTGAAGTTCGTCGGCACCGCGCCGCCGTCGAACACCTTCTTGCCCACGCCGAGCACGATCGGGTAGACCCACAGATCGAGCCGGTCGACGAGCTTCTCGTGCAGGAGCGACTGCACCAGGTCGAGGCTGCCCACCACGGCGACGTGCTCGTGCCGGCTGCGGACCTCGCGCACGGCGGCCGCGAGGTCGGGGCCGAGCTGCGTCGATCCCGCCCACGACAGGTCCGGTTCGCCGCGCGAGGCGACGTACTTGGGGATGCGGTTGAAGAGCGTGGCGATGTCGTCGTCCTGGCCGCCCTCCTGATGCGGCCAGTAGGCCGCGAAGATGTCGTAGGTCTTGCGGCCGAGCAGCAGCGCGTCCGTGCCCTCGTAAGCCGTCGTGACCTGCCGGCCCATGACGCCGTCGAGCAGGGGCGCCTGCCAGCCGCCGAACGGGAAGCCGCCCTCCGGGTCCTCGTCCGGCCCTCCGGGCGCCTGCCCGACGAGGTCCAGGGTGGTGAAGAGCTCGACGTGGACGAGGCCCATGGTTCCTCCAGATGTGCTGACGAGTGTGCGGTCGGTCGTGGTGGGCAGACCGGGACGGGCCGCGGAACTCATCGCCCGGAATGATCCGCCGGCACGCGAGTTGTACGGACCGTGACTTCTCCTGACACCCGTCTCCAGATCGAGGTCTGGTCCGACGTCCTGTGCCCCTGGTGCTACATCGGCGACGCGCGCCTCGAGGCCGCGATCAAGGACTCGCCGCACGCCGAGCGCATCGACGTGCGGATCCGCACCTTCCAGCTCGACCCCGACTTCCCGGCGGAGCCGACGCCCGTCGTCGACTACCTGTCCGCCAAGAAGGGCCTGCCCGTCGAGCAGGCCGAGCAGATGGAGGCGCAGGTCGCCGATCTCGCTCGCGCCGAGGGCCTGCCCTACGCACCGAACCATCCCGTCCAGAACACCCTGGACCTGCTGCGGCTGGTGCACCTCGGCAACGAGCACGGTGTCGGCTGGCAGTACATGACGGCGATGCAGGCCGCGCTCTTCGGCGGGGCGGACGGGGCGTTCGAGCCGGAGGCCCTGGTCCGGCTCGGCACCGGCCTCGGGATCGCCGAGGCCGAGATCCGCGACGTCCTCGCCACCGACCGCTACACCGACGCCGTGCGTGCCGAGCACGAGGAGGCGCTCGCCCTGGGCGCTCGCGGCGTGCCGTTCACCGTGCTCGGGCGCCGCATCGGCATCCCCGGGGCCGTGCCCACGGAGGCCTACGGCCAGGCGATCGCCCAGGCGTGGGAGCACGTCGATGTCTGAGCCGGACGTGCAGCCGCTGACGTTCGTCGCGGCCGACGACGCCGCGGCGTGCGATCCGGCGACGGGCGTGTGCGCGGTCCCGGAATCCGGGCACCCCACGCCTGAGGACGACGACGGCGCTCGCTGATGGCTCTGGGAGTATCGCTGCGGAGTAGAAGAAGTTATACCCTGGTGTCATGAAGACGGCGATCAGTCTCCCGGACCACGCAGCGGGACGCTTCGACGATGTTGCGCGTCGACACGGCATGACACGGTCGGAGTTCTACCGACGTGCCGCGGAGCGCTACGCGGACGAGTTGAGCGAAGCCGATCTGACGAGGCAGATCGATGCCGCGATCGACGATGTCGGGCAGCCTGGTGATGAAGCCGCTGCGTGGCGGCAGGCGGCCAACGTCCGACTGGTCGAGGGCACGGACGATTGGTGATCCGGCGCGGCGAAGTGTGCTGGATCGACTTCGGTGAGCCGCAGGGAAGTGCTCCGGCCAAGAGGAGACCTGCCGTCGTCGTTCAGTCCGACCAGTACAACGCGTCGCTGATCGCGACGGTCGTCGTGCTCCCGATGACATCGAACACGGCGTTGGCGCGCCATCCCGGCAACGTGTTCGTGCCAGCAGTCGCCGCGGGGCTGCCGAAGGACTCGGTGGTGAACGTCTCGCAGCCGACGACGGTCGACCGGAGCGTCGTCGATCCGACGGGTGCGGTGCTGCCCGACAACCTGATCCGGGCCGTCGATGCCGGGCTACGTCGCGTCGTTGACCTGTAACCGACGATGTGGTCAGTCGTCGCGCGGCGGCCGGGACGAGCGGAGGCGCTTCGTCGTGGAGCGCTGCTTCTTGGCGGTCAGGCGTCGTTCCTGGGACCCGCGGGTGCGCCGGGTGGCGCGACGCCGGGGGCCGGGCGGGGCGACGGCGTCGGCGACCAGTGCCGCCAGGCGGTGCGCCGCGGCCTCCCGGTTGCGCCGTTGCTCGCGGTGCTCGGACGCTGTCACCGTCAGGACGCCGTCGACCAGTCGGTGACCCGTCCGGGCGAGGATCCGCTCGCGCTGGACGTCGCTCAGCACCGCCGAGCGCCCGACGTCCCAGGACAGCTCCACCCGCGAGTCGGTCGTGTTGACACCCTGCCCGCCCGGGCCGGACGACCGCGAGAACCGCTCGGTCAGCTCGGCCCGCGGGATCGTCAACGACGAACTGACGGCGAGTCCGGAGCGGGTCGGTGAGGGCATGGCTCCATGGTGCCGCCGGATCGGGTGGCGGGTCACGCGGATTGTCGTCGTCAGGCACGCCACGCACTGAGCAGGTCTGCCGCGCTGAAGGTGAGGTCGGCGCCGTCGACCGGCAGCCCTTCGGGGCTGATGGCGGCGATCAGGGCGTCGCCGCTGCGCGGCACCGTGCCGATCACGCCGCGCAGGTGCGTGATCTCGCGTCGGGAGATCTCACCGCCGGGGCGCCACTTGATGGTCCCGAGCAGTACGGTGCGCTCGCGGGCCACGCCGACGAGGTCGACCTCCGTCTGCCCGTCGCGGGTCCACCAGGCCCGGACGTCCTCGATGCTCTCCAGCGTGGCGTCGTCCGGGGCGAGACGCGCGACCGACTCGCGGACGAGGGGTTCGACGCTGCGGCCACGCCAGGAGGACCAGTCGCGCTCGAACCGCGCGAAGGCGTGGTCGGCCCGTCCGCGGGAGATGAGCTCGAGGCTGCGTTCGACGTAGCGGAACCAGAACCGCAGGTAGGGGTCGGTGACGCGGTAGCGACGCAGGCGCCCGGTCGAGGATGACCAGGCCGGCGTCTCCTTGACGACCAGACGCTTCTCGTCGGCCAGGACACGGAGGGCCCGGGTGGTGCTGGTCTGGTAGCGCGTGACCTCGGAGTCCTGGAGGCCGGCGGGTATCAGGTCGTTGAACCGCGGCGTGGTGGTCTCGTCGGCGCCGATCGCCGCCAGGACCCGCGCAGCAGCGGGGGAGTCCGGAAACTCTGCGTCCAACGTGAACCGGGCGGTCGAGACGAGCGGGCTGTAGAGGTCGGCGAAGGAGTCGGCGACGTAGCGCGACACGTTGCCTCCGGATCGTGCGAGGTCGGTCACGAGGCGCGGATAGCCGCCCGTGACCAGCGTGGCGTCGAAGACCTCGGCCGGGGTGGCGTGGGGGAGCGCCTGGGCGATCTCGGCCGGGTTGAGGGGGTCGACGACGAGAGGCCGCAGGCGCCCGAACAGCGCTCGGCCGTACTCGGCGAGCCGGTCCATCATCGCGACGTCGGAGCCGACGAGGACGAGCAGGACCGGCAGCGCCTCGAGCGTCTGGTCCCAAAGGTTCTGGAGAGTGCCTTCGAGGGCCGGATCGGCGGCGACGGCCCAGGGGAACTCGTCGAGCACGACGACGACGGGTCCCTGACGCGCTGCGACCTCGACGGCGCGGAACCAGTCGCGCCACGTGTTCAGGGAGAGGCCCTGGACCATCTCGACGCCGGAGAGCGGCCGGGTCGACGACGTGAGCGCCTCGGTCGCTTCGGCGACCTGCGTGCGCGTCGGTGCGCCGAGCGTCCCTGCCGCGAAGACGTAGGGCACGTCGGTACCGCGCACGAAGGTCTCGATCGCCGTGGACTTCCCCACCTGACGCCGGCCGCGGACCGCGACGATGCGCCCTTGCCCGTGGTTTCGCACAGCATCGAGATGCTTCGTCAAGGCGCCGACGACGTCGGAGCGGCCGTAGAAGGGAGCCCGAGGGCGAGCAGTCATGGACGTATCATACATCCATGTATGTGGCGCTACTCCTGGATCGTCGAGCCGAGTTCGTGCAGCACGGCAGCACGGCCGCCCGGGCGTCGCGGCGCTCGCCGGGGTGCAACGAGGGTAGGAGGGCGCTGATGCGCCGTGGGGGTTGCATCGGTGAATCCGGTCCAGGTCACGGCGTCAGGCTGATGGGAGATCGGTAGTGCAGGAACCGTGCGATCGGTAGCGTGGAACGACTAGTAGAAGGATCTTCTACTCTGTGCGACGCTGGACTCATGCGAGCGATCAGCATCACGGAGCTCAACCAGCAGACCTCCCGGGTGCTCCGCGAGGTGCAGGAGGGTGAGCAGCTGGAGATCTCGATGCACGGACGTGTGGTGGCACGCCTCGTGCCCGCCACGGACCAGGCGACGTGGCTCGAGCGCAAGAAGGCCGAAGGTCGGATCACGCCGCCGTCGGCCCCTGATACGCCACTTCCCGAACTTGTCGCGGCCCGATCCGGTCTCTCGCTGGACCAGCTCATCGACGAGTCGAAGGGCGACCACTGACGTGGCGGCGTACATCGACTCGTCGATCGCGCTCCGCATGATCCTGGACGACCCGGGCAGCGCGGCCGTGCGCGCCTGGTGGACGGCCGCACGGAACGCGGGCGAGGAGATCTACTCGTCCAAGCTCCTGCAGGTAGAGATGTCGCGCGTCCTCCAACGCGAACGGCTCTCCCTGGCGCTGAGCGTGCCGGTGCTGTCGACGCTGTGGCTGATCGACATCGACGACGACGTCGTGCGAGCCGCCTCGACGATCAGCACCGGGCAGCACCTTCGCTCGCTGGACGCCATCCATCTGGGGACGGCCACGTTGCTCGCCTCCGACGGCATCACCGTGGTGACGCACGACCTCCGCATGAAGGAGGTCGCCGTGGGCCTGGGGCTGACCGTCGTCGATCCCGCCGAGTAGCAGGGCGCCGACGCTCGATCCACCCATGTCCTGCAGCCACCTCGCGGACCCCGCCGACTACTCCTGGATCGTCGAGCCGAGCTCGTCCAGCGCGACGGCCCGGGCGTCTCGCGGCCACGGTCGCCACGCCGGGCGACGAGCGCCTCGACGAGCGCCTCGGTCACCAGCATCAGCGCGGCGCGGGACGTGCGCACGAGCTCGTCGCGGAACGAGTCGTTGACCGGCGGGACGACGAGCACCGTGTCGGCGAGCTGGGCGACGGGGGACTGTGCGAACGAGGTGATCGCCAGGACCGGGGTGCCGCCGTCGTGGGCCGCGCGCATGACGGCGAGCGTCGCGTCGTTGGTGCCGGAACCGGAGACGACGAGGCAGACGGCGTCGGGGCCGAGCTGGCGGGCGGCGATCCGTTGCGCGAGCGCGTCCTGGAGCAGCTCGGCGGGCCGGCCCGCCGACGTCAGGCGCAGCACGAGGTCGAGTCCGAGCGGCGAGGACAGCCCGTTCGCGACGACGAGCACGCGCCCGGCGTCGTCGAGCGCGGCGACGAACTCCTGCAGCACCTCCTCCGTGAGGCCCGAGACCGTGTGACCGAGGCGGGCGGCGAACCGCGCGACGGACTCGCGCAGCACACCGAGCATGGTCCCGTCGGCCGGGGCGTCCGCCGTCGTGCGCAGTGCGAGCTCGCGGGCCGCGGCAACGCGCAGCTGCGGGTAGCCCTCGTAGCCGAGGGTCTGCGCGGCGCGCACGACGGTCGCGCGGCCCACACCGACGTCGTCAGCGAGGTCACCGAGGCCGTGACTCGTCGACGCGATGATCCGCTCGCGCTGGACGCGACTCAGCACAGCCGAGCGGCCGACGTGCCAAGACCGCTCCTAGGGAGTCGGCAGTGTTCACGCCCTGCCTCGCGAGGCCGCAGGGGAATGAGAAAAGCTCGGTCAGCTCGGCCGGGGAATCGTCAGGGGGCTGACGACGAGTGCCTCCATTGCGGCGTGGTCTTAGCCAGGGGCGCTCATTCCTGCTGCCGATCTGCGCCAAGAAAGCTGCCCTTGCCATAAAGTCTGGTGACGCGAAGAGGGTGGCTCATAGCTGGCGCATTGCAGGAACCAAGACTGGCTAAAAGGGCGACATCGGGGCGTTCCGCCAATTAGTTGAGGAAAGTGCTGAAAGAATGGGTTGCAGTTCGCAACCAACGCCGCTTGAAGTCGTCCAAGGTTCGGCGTCCGTTTCGATCTCCGAATGCAAGTGAACGTTCTGCGAGATCGAACCATTCATTCCACTCGTGACGCAAACTCTGGTCGATCGCGCTTCCAGCTTGCAGCAGAAGATTCGTCAAGCGCAAAGTCGCGTTGAAGTAGGTGACGAACGGATGCTCGGAATCCGGCCTCGACATTTCGCGCGCTCTCCGCAGAAGCCGTACCGCGTCACCGTGTCCTTTGCGCGCGGATTCGGGCGTGGGATTGCTCGCCCACAGAGCTCTGAATCGAACTGTGGCTGCCGTGTTCAGGGAGAACGCATCCTCGTGTGCACCGATCGCCTTGTTGCTGTAGTTAAGTGCTGCGTCAAAATGGTGATTCTTGCTAGCGGCAAGCGCTCGCTGCTCCCAGTATCGAGAGTTCCATGCGTAGGCGCTTTCAATGCGCGCATAGAACTCTTCAAGGCGCCGACCGCCAATTAATTCAGACAGTTTGTCCTCGTCCAGCAGTTCCGCCGATATGCGATAGGCGACCGTTTCATGCCTTATTGCGTCAACGTCGAGGCTCGGTGCCACCGCATGCGCCAGGCCCAACAAGGGGTCGTAAACCTCCTCGGGAGAAACAACTGACTTTAGCAGGAGCTCTGCATGATGGCGATGACGAGGGCGAATTCTATTGCTGGCAAGCGTGCACACCGAGTCAAGCGAACTCAGATTCAAGATCAACTGCTCGACGTTGCGCCCGGTGGTGCCAAATGCTTCAGCCACCAGACCGACTGGCGCGCCTTTCGTAACCCGCGCCAAAAGGCACCCTAGAACGTAGGCGCCTTGGGCCAAACTGCTATCAAGTGAGCGATAATCGCGGCGCACGCGCTCCTCAAACTGCTCACCAATCACAAGCTCGCATATAATCCCCGCAAAATCATGGAGATTCCGCTTCTGGAGTTCGCGGACGAGGACCCTAGTGGAGAGATGGCGCCACTTTTCGCCTATGCGATCATTCTGTACCAAATGTGCAACAAATCGCGTCAACTCGTCCGACGAGAGGCCACGTGGCATTGCGTACTCGCTGAACACCTCCCAGCGCAGCAGGCGCGAGGCCGGCCCTGTGCGTTCGACGCAGAGCAGACGAAGGGCCGTACCGTTGGACTTCGCGCGCTCGATCAGGTCGTGGAGTGGAGCGGCGAACTGCGCCGCGTCGTCGACAACTAGAAGTGTATGAGGTTCCACAACAGCCTGGTGAAGAACGGCATCGACGTTAAACTTCTCGTCGGCGTTAAGCTCGTAGACGTTCCATCCCGAACGATGAAGATTCACCGCAATGCTGTAAGCTGCCGTGCTTTTACCGCTGAAGGGCCCACCGTGGATGAGAGTGGGACCACCTATTTCGACAATAGATCGTGTGACTTCACGTTCGAGGTTTCTGCTAATTGTCTTGCGGTCACGAATGTCTGCTGGCACGGGTTCGGCGCCACTGAGAAAGTCGCGATACTTGAATTTCGATCCCCGGTCGGGCGTGATGCGGTCCCACTGTTGATGGAACCGCATTGTAGCGGGGGTTATCGCCTCTTCTGAAGCAAGTATGGGCGCCAGTCTGATTTGCGCCTCAGGCATCGACTGGCGGACACTCTCAAGAAACTTCTCGGCGGTAGCATCGACGACTTGAAGACCCCACTCGGCGAACTCTTCTCTTTCGAATTTCGAGGGTTCGGGGGTGATGACCACAGACGGCCATTTTGACTCGGGGTTTTGTGCTCGTGACCGAAGGGATTTCGCAAGGTCAAACTCATGATGGAGTGCGGCGCCAATGACTATCACGGGGCCATCAGAGAGTGCCTCCTGAAATTGAAGCGCATAGGACCGAGCGTGCGTGACATGGTTGCGGTAGTCGTCCACGGTGAATATCAAGCCAGATTCGGGGCGCCTAGCATAGCCGTGCAGGTGAATGACCGGGATCCTTTCCTGCCCGAGCGTTTCGTGTTTGTCCGCGAACGTCTTGGGCGAGAAGCGCGAGGAACTCTGCTCCAAGGAATCGTCGATGTTTAGGGTCCAGATGGTCTGAAGCGGCAGAGTCTCAAGAATCGCGAACCATTCGGGGGGTCGCGTTTGTGTGAATCTGTAGGTGATCCATTCGTTGCGAGTCTGGCCATTGAGGCTTGTTCTCCGACCTGCTGCCTCGAACGCTCGAGATAGGTCGATTGATTCATTGGTCTCAAGCTCAATCGCGAACTCATTGACGATCTCGTCTCGTAGGCCGCTGCCCGTCGGTAGGGGTCGGTTGAGCCTGTCGTCCACTGCCCGCGAGAAGCCTGCGCCGAGTAGAAGCTGGTACTTCCGTCGTACGATTCCCTCCAACAGGGCGGTCCAGGCTTCGTCTGGCAGGTGCGGCATGAGCCACCCTTCGTTGTCCGGTAGTCGTCGTTCATCCTTGTCTAGCGTGATGTGACGTGGGTGTCGAGTGCTACTGCCGCTACGTCCATGATCGGCTAGCGATTTCACCCATTGTGCCCGATACCTCAGACGTTGACGTACCCCGCGATGGGTACTGGCGGCCTCATGGTGTGGTGTTCGAAGTTGTGAAGTGTCTGCGCCAACGGGGAGATCGCTACTCGTGGACGGGAGGAGCCACGTGTGTGGTCCGCTATGAGCCACCTGACGAAGGCTGCCGTGATCACACGCTGAAGTATTTGGCTTCGGGATGATGCAGCACGAACGCGTCCGTCGACTGCTCCGGGTGCAGCTGAAGCTCGTCGCTCAGCGTGACCCCCACCCGCTCGGGCCGCAGAAGTTCGACGACCTTGCGCCGGTCCTCCATGTCGGGGCACGCCGGGTACCCGAGCGACATCCTGGACCCCCGGTACTCCAGCTTGAACATGCCCTCGACGCTCTCCGGGTCCTCGTCGGCGAAGCCGAGCTCGGAGCGCACGCGGGCGTGCCAGAACTCGGCCAGCGCCTCGGTGAGCTGGACGGACAGCCCGTGCAGCTCCATGTACTCGCGGTACTTGTTCGCCTCGAACAGCTTCGCCGTGTACGCGGACACCGGCTCACCGACGGTCGCGAGCTGGATCGGCAGCACGTCGAACTGCCCCGTCTCCTCGACCCACGACTTCGGCCGGATGAAGTCGGCCAGGCACAGGTGCCGGTCGCGCTTCTGGCGGGGGAAGGTGAAGCGCAGCCGCTCGGTCCCCACCGGACCGCCAGAGCCGCCGTCGGGCGCCCCGATCTCCCCGGACGGCACGGTCATGCCGGGCCCGTGGTGCGCCACCACGATGTCGTCGCCCTCGGACCACACGGGGAAGTACCCGTACACCACGGTGGGGTCCATGACCTGGTCGCGGCGGATGGTCGAGAGCCACTCGGCCAGGCGCGGACGCCCCTCGGTCTCGACGAGCTCCTCGTACGAGGCGCCACCTGGACCAGCACTGTCCCCTCGTCCTGGCTTCAGCCCCCACTGGCCCATGAACGTCGCACGCTCGTCGAGGTACGCGGCGTAGTCGGCGAGCTGGATGCCCTTGACCACGCGGGTGCCCCAGAACGGGGGAGCGGGGACGGGGTTGTCGTCGGCGACGTCGGAGCGCGCCGGCAGGTCCTCGGGTGCCGTCTCGGTGACCTTGACGACGTTGTGCCGGCGCTTGCGCAGCGCGGGCAGCCCGACGTCGTCGGGCGAGGCCCCGCGCGCGACGGCGACGAGCGGCTCCATGAGGCGCAGCCCCTCGAACGCGTCGCGGGCGTAGCGCACGACGCCGGGGAACTGCGAGGCGAGGTCGTCCTCGACGAACGTGCGGGTCAGGGCCGCACCGCCGAGGAGGATCGGCCACTTCTTCGCGAGCCCGCGCGACTCGAGCTCGGCGAGGTTCTCCTTCATCACCACGGTGGACTTCACGAGCAGCCCGGACATGCCGATGACGTCGGCGTCGTGCTCCTCGGCGGCCTCGATCATCGCGGAGATCGGCTGCTTGATGCCGATGTTGACCACCGTGAACCCGTTGTTGGTGAGGATGATGTCCACGAGGTTCTTGCCGATGTCGTGCACGTCGCCGCGGACGGTGGCCAGCACGATCGTGCCCTTGGTCTGCTCGTCGGCGCCCTCGACCTTCTCCATGTGCGGCTCGAGCAGCGCCACGGCGGCC
Organism: Isoptericola sp. S6320L; assembly: GCF_023015685.1. Lineage (NCBI taxonomy): Bacteria > Bacillati > Actinomycetota > Actinomycetes > Micrococcales > Promicromonosporaceae > Isoptericola > Isoptericola sp. S6320L. The sequence continues at coordinate 258,301 of NZ_JALKAT010000001.1, read as the reverse complement.
TTCATCACCTCGGCGGACTGCAGCACGAACGGCAGCTGCATCTGCCCGGAGCCGAACAGCTCGCCGACCACCTTCATCCCGCCCAGCAGGTGGGTGTTGACGATGTCGAGGGCCTTCATGCCGTCGGCCAGGGCCGTCTCGAGGTCACCCTCCAGGCCCTTGCGGGCGCCGTCGATGATCCGGCGCTCGAGGCGCTCACCCACCGGCAGCGCCTCGAGCTCGGCGGCCCGCTGGTCGCGCAGCGCCGCCGAGTCCACCCCGGAGAACGTCTCCAGCAGGTGGGACAGCGGGTCGTGCGTGAGGTTGCCCTCGTCGTCGTAGACCCGCCGGTCCCACACGAGGTTCTCGGCGGCCTCCCACTGCTCGTCCGGGATCGCGGTGCGCGGCAGGATCTTCGCGGCGTGCACGATGGCGGAGTCCAGCCCGGCCTGCACGGCCTCGTGCAGGAACACCGAGTTGAGCACCGTGCGGGCGGCCGGGTTGAGGCCGAACGACACGTTCGACACGCCCAGCGTGGTGTGCACGGTGGGGTAGCGGCGGGTGAGCTCGCGGATCGCCTCGATCGTCTCGATGGCGTCGCGGCGGGTCTCCTCCTGGCCGGTCGCGATGGGGAAGGTGAGGGTGTCGACGATGATGTCGTCCACCCGCATGCCCCAGTCGTCCACGAGCGTGTCGATGAGCCGGGACGCGATGGCGACCTTCTTGTCCGCGGTGCGCGCCTGACCCTCCTCGTCGATGGTCAGGGCGATGACGGCGGCCCCGTGCTCCATGACGGCCGGCATGACGCGCTGGAACCGTGACCCCGGCCCGTCGCCGTCCTCGAAGTTCACCGAGTTCACCACGGCGCGCCCGCCCACGAGCTCCAGCCCGGCGCGGATCACCTCCGGCTCGGTGGAGTCGATCACCAGCGGCAGGGTGGAGGCCGAGGCCAACCGGGAGACGACCTCGCGCACGTCCGCGACGCCGTCGCGCCCCACGTAGTCGACGCAGACGTCCAGCAGGTGCGCGCCGTCGCGGGTCTGGGCGCGGGCGATGTCGACGACGTCGTCCCACCGGGACTCCAGCATCGCCTCGCGGAACGCCTTGGAACCGTTCGCGTTGGTCCGCTCGCCGATCGCCAGGTACGAGGCGTCCTGGGACAGGTCGGTGTGCGAGTACAGGGAGGCGACGCCGTTCTCGCGCTCCACCTCGCGCGGTCGCAGGGCGCGACCGCGCACCGCCTCGACCACCTGGCGCAGGTGCTCCGGCGTCGTGCCGCAGCAGCCCCCGACCAGGCCGAGGGAGAACTCGTCGACGAACTGCGTGTGTGCTGCCGCCAGTTCCTCGGGCGAGAGTGGGTAGACGGCGCCGTCGGGACCGAGCTCCGGCAGCCCGGCATTCGGCATGCACGTCACGGGCACGTCGGCGTGCCGGGCGAGGTGGCGCAGGTGCTCGCTCATCTGCTCGGGACCGGTGGCGCAGTTCAGGCCGATCGCGTCGACGCCGATGGCCTGCAGCGCGGTCAGCGCCGCCCCGATCTCGGAGCCCATGAGCATCGTGCCGGTGGTCTCCACCGTCACTGAGGCGATCACGGGCACACTGCGCCCGACGCCGCCCTCGGCGACCGGACGCATCGCGTCGTGGCACGCTGTCACCGCGGCCTTGGTCTGCAGCAGGTCCTGGCTGGTCTCGACCAGCAGGGCGTCCGCACCGCCCTCGAGGAGCCCGGCGGCCTGCTCGGCGAACGTGGTGCGCAGGTGGTCGTACGTGGTGTGACCCAGCGACGGCAGCTTGGTGCCCGGCCCCATGGACCCCAGCACCCAGCGCGGGTGGTCCGGCGTGGCGAAGGCGTCGGCGCGCTCGCGGGCCAGGGCGGCCCCGGCACGGGCGAGCTCGCGGATCCGGTCGTCGATGCCGTAGTCCGACAGGTTCGACCAGTTCGCACCGAACGTGTTCGTCTCGATCGCGTCGACGCCCACCTCCAGGTAGGCGTCGTGCACCGCGTTGATGATGTCCGGGCGCGTCACGTTGAGGATCTCGTTGCAGCCCTCGTGCTGCTGGTAGTCCTCCATGGACGGGTCGGCCGCCTGGATCATGGTGCCCATGGCGCCGTCGGCCACCACCACGCGGGTGCGCAGCGCCTCCCGCAGGGCGTCGGAGCGGGTGTCGGCGGCGGAGAGGTCGAGCGTCGAGGTCACCGGCTCAGCGTAGCCGGGACGGCAGAAATCACGGTGCGGCGGACGCCTGGTGAGACCTACGCTCGGGCCATGACGACCGTCGACTCGAGCACTGGCCCCGCACCGATCGCGGAACGCGCCGCCGCACCGGCGTCGCTGCCGTCCATCACTGCTGGTTCGCTCACCTGGCGGCCGGCCGTGCCGGACGACGCCCCGGCCCTGCTGGCGCTGCGCAACACCATCGCGGAGACGGACGACGAGCCCTACCGGGAGTCGATCGAGGAGATCACCGAGCTGTTCGAAGCGCCCTGGCGGCGGTTCGACACCGACTCCCTCGTCGGCGTCGACGGCGAGGGCCGGCTCCGGGCCTACGGGACGGTCGAGTCGATGCCCGGCGACACCCGCACCGTGCGTGCCTTCCTCTTCGGCGGGGTGCATCCGCAGGTGCGTGGCCAGGGCGTCGGGCGCGAGCTCTTCGCCTGGCAGGTCGCCCGGGGCCGGCAGGTGCTCGCGGCGTCGGGCAAGGACCTGCCGGCGCGCCTGGCCGTGATGGCCGAGGACGACGGCCCGGCGTCGAAGACGCGGCTCTACGAACGCGCCGGCTTCACGCCGCGCCGCTTCTACTCCGACCTGCGCCGCGACCTGCGCGACCTCGTCGCCGCGCCGCTGCCCGAGGTCACGCTCGACGGATCGCTGCGGCTCGTGCCGTTCGCCCCGGAGCTCGACGACGCCGCACGGCTGGCCCACAACGACGCGTTCCGGGACCACTGGGGCAGCGAACCGCAGACGGCGGAGCAGTGGACCTCGTCGCGCTCGGCGTTCGTGCCGGCCTGGTCCTTCCTCGTGCTCGACGACGCACCCGACGTCGACGCCCTGCTCGCGGACGCCGACACCGACGCCGAGACCGCGGCATCGCTGCGAGCCGGTGAGCCGCTCGTCGTCGGCTACCAGATGGCGGACCGGTTCGACGAGGACTTCGCCGTGCGCGGCTACTCCTTCGGGTACACCGCGCTGCTCGGCACCCGGCGTGCCTACCGAGGACGCAAGGCCGCCGTGGCGGCGCTCGCGGCCGGGATGCGCGCCATGGCCACGGACGGCATGGAGTTCGCGTGCCTGGACGTCGACACCGCCAACCCGTCCGGCGCCCACGGGATGTACGCCGGCCTCGGGTACGAGTTCACGCACGGATCGCGCATGCTCTCCATCGAGCTGTAGCCGCTACGATCCGGCTGATGACCACTGCCGACCGGGCCGACCGCCCGCTGCTGGCCACGCGCTCCGCGCGCGTCGCGGCCGGTCTCCTCGCCACGCTCACCGCTGCCCACCTGGTGGCACAGCTCCTCGACGCCGGCGTGGTGGCCGAGACCACGCAGTGGTTCCTCATGCCGGCGCTCGCGGCCACGCTCTGGTGCACGACGGCGACACCCCGGACGCGCATGGTCCGCCTGACCCTCGTGGCACTCGGCTTCTCCTGGGTGGGTGACACCCTGCCGGACGGGTTCACCGGCGACGCGGCGTACCTGGCGATGGTCGGCGCGTTCCTCTGCGCCCAGGTCGTCTACGTGGCCGCCTTCTGGCCGTCGTGGCGTGAGTCCGTGCTGGCGCTGCATCCTGCGGCGGCCGCCGTGTACGTGTTCCTGGCCGTCACCCTGCTGACCCTGTGCCTGCCGGGCGCCCCCGGCGTGCTGGCGGTCGCCGTCGTCGTCTACGCGCTCTGCCTGACCACGATGGCCGTCCTGGCCACCGGCGTGCACCGCCTGGCCTGGCTCGGCGGGCTGCTGTTCCTTTTCTCCGACGCGATGATCGCGCTGGGCGAGTTCTCGGACGCCGTGCCGTCGCTCTCCGGCTTCTGGATCATGGCGACCTATGTGCTGGGCCAGGTGCTGCTCGTCGCCGGTGTCGTGGCGCGGCAGACGAGCGCACGGGCCGTGGTGTAGGGCTTGCGTGCGCGCCTCACGGCGGCCTCCGCGTTCAGCGCGGCTGCGACCGCCGCTGGAGCCACGTGTCCGGCTCGTCGAGCTCGGTGAACCCCGCGCGGAGGTAGACGGCACGGGCCTCGGGGGATGCCTTGAGCAGGACGCGCTTGAGGCCGAGCGTGTCGAGGTCCGCCAGGGCGCCGTCGACGATCCGCGTGCCGAGCCCGCGACCGCGGTGGGCGGGGTCGACGATCACGTCCGCGAGCCAGGCGAAGGTCACGCCGTCGGTCACTGCGCGGGCGTAGGCGATCTGCTCGCCCGCCGGCGTGTAGATCCCGTAGTTGCGCGACGCCGCGATCGCGGCGTCCTGCGCCTCCCGGGTGCGGCCGGTCGCCCAGTAGGCGTGCTCGCTCAGCAGCTCGTGCACACGGGCGCGGTCGAGGCGGGCCGGGTCGGCGGAGAACTCGTCGTCGGACACGGAGCGATCCAAGCATCCGCATGCCAACAGGTCGCGTCACGCTCACGATGTGGCACGAGGCAGGCTCCCGTCAGTGCTCGCGTCGGAAGAGTGCCGCGTTGAGGAATCCGGCGCCGAAGGCGTCGGCGCGGTCCTCCCGCACGGCTCGCGACTCCAGCAGATGCAGGTCGTCACCGAAGATCGACGCGAGATCCTCCAGGGTGAACGAGGTGCCGCCCGCCGTGTCGCCGGTGGTGAGGATCTCCGTGTCGCCGATGCTCGGCTGGCGCTCCTGGGCGAAGGTGACGATGCCGTAGCGGCCGCCCTCGGCGAGGAGCGGCAGCACCCGCTGCAGGTAGGTCAGCCGACGGTGCGGCGCGAGGTGGTGGAAGCACCCGGAGTCGTAGACGAGATCGAAGGGCCCGGCGGGCAGCTCTTCGCGGAGCACGTCGACGGACGCCAGCGTGACGCCGTCCGGCATGCCGGGCCGCGAGGCGTCCAGGAGGCCGGTCGCGATGTCGATGCCGACGACGTGCGCGCCCTGGGCGGCGAGCCACGCGGCGTTGCGTCCGTTGCCGCAGCCGACGTCGAGGACGCGGGCGCCGCGGAGGTCCCCGAGCAGGCCACGTCCGTGCCAGTCGACGAGCGGCTCGTCCGGCAGGGTCGTGGCCAGCGGATGGCCGGGTGTGGTCAGCATCCGTTGCCAGAACGGCTCCGCCGAGCGGGAGGTGCGGTCGCCGCGTTCGTGATCGGCGACGACTCCGTCGAGCAGGGCGAGGAGCTGATCCAGCGTGCCGACGCGCATGCGCTCACGATAGCGGTGCCTGTGTCGGAGGCCACACCTACGCTCAGGGGCATGGACATCATCCTGGTACCCGGATTCTGGCTGAACGCGTCCGCCTGGGACGCCGTCACCCCGCCGATCGTGGCCGCGGGGCACACCGTCCACCCGGTCACGCTGCCCGGTATGGGCTCGGTCGACGAGGACCGGTCCGGCATCACCCTGGAGGACCACGTCGGGGCCGTCGTCGCGGCGGTCGACGCGTTGCCCGCCGACGCCGCGGTGGTGCTGGTGGGCCACTCCGGCGGGGCAGCAGTTGTCCACGCGGTCGCTGACCGCCGCCCCGGACGCATCGCCCGCAACGTCTACGTGGACGCCGTGCCGATGGGGCACGGGAGCGTCACCAACGACGAGCTGCCCGTGGTGGACGGCGAGATCCCGCTGCCCGACTGGTCGGTGTTCGACGAACCGGACCTGGTGGGACTCGACGATGACCTGCGGGAGCAGTTCCGGGCCGTCGCGATCCCGACGCCGGCCCGGGTGGCGTCCGATCCCGTCGTCCTGAGCGACGAGCGGCGCTACGAGGTGCCGACGACCGTCATCGCCAGCGAGGCGTTCGAAGGCTTCGACAGCCCCAGCTCGATGTACCGGCACTTCATGGGTGCAGGGTCGCCCTACACCGCCGAGCTGGCGGCGATGCACGACTACGAGATCGTCGACCTGCCCACCGGCCACTGGCCGATGTTCACGCGTCCGGTCGAGCTGGGGGAGGCCATCGCCGCGGCCGTCTCGCGCTGACCACCGTCGCCGCGGCACGCTCCTTGAGGACCTTCGGGACGTCGTCCGGGACGTCGCGAACCTGGAGGGTGGACATGGACCGGTGCAGGCCGACCATCGCTGATCGAAGGTCAGCCGATCGCGGCAACCGGACCTGACAACGGCGTGCCGGATCCGTCACGGCGCACGGTCTCCTCGGGCAGCTCGGCGGGCTGACCGCCCGAGCCGACGGCCCGCGCCGGTCCCTCGCCGACCCAGGCCATGACGAGGGAGTCCTCGCCCTTGAGGAAGCGGTGCGCCCGCACCCCGCCCGTCGCACGGCCCTTGCCGGGGTAGAGCTCGTACGGGGTGACCTTGGCCGAGGCGGCTCCGGTGCCCGGCAGGGCGTCGGCGGCGCCGGCGACGGTCACGACTGTGTGCAGGTCGCGGGTGGCGGCCCGGGCGACCCCGAAGAACACGACGCGCTGGCCGGCGGCGAGCCGGATGCCGGCCATGCCCGCGGCGGAACGCCCCTGCGGCCGGACGGCCGAGGCGTCGAAGTGCAGCAGGCTCGCGTCGGAGGCGACGAACACGAGCTCGTCGTCGTCCGCCGCGGGCGCGGCGCCGATCACGGCGTCGCCGTCCTTGAGGGAGATGACGTCCCAGACGTCGCCGTTGCGCGGCGCATCGCCGCCGGCGACCCGCTTGACGACGCCCTGACGGGTGCCCAGGGCGAGCGTCGGGGCGTCGTCGGTCAGCGACACGACGGCCAGCGCCTCCTCGCCCGGGTCCAGCGTGACCATCTCGCGCACGGGGACCCCACCGGACAACGACGGAGGACCGTCGGTGGCAGGCAGTGCGGGCAGCTCCAGCACCGAGATCTTGTGCAGCCGGCCAGCGCTGGTCACCAGCCCGATCTCGGCGCGGGTCGACGCCTCGACGTCACCGAGCAGCGCGTCGTGCGCGTGGCGCCGTCCGGCACGCTCGACCGGGGCCTCCGCGCCCTCGCCCGAGGTCCGGGCCAGCAGGCCGGTCGCGGACAGCAGCACGCGTGTGGGGGAGTCCTTGATCTCCAGGTCGATCGCGGGCGCCTTGCGCCCACGCGCGGCCGGCGTGGCAGCGGCCGACGCCGCCGTCCCCCCGGCGGAGTCGAGCAGCACGGTCCGGCGGGGGGTGCCGTAGGTGGAGGCGACGTCGCCCATCTCGTCCGAGACGACGCGACGCAGCTTGGCCTCGTCGCCGAGGATCTCCTCGAGCGCGGCGATCTCCTTCTCGAGCTCGGACTTCTCGGACTCCAGCTCGATCCGCGAGAACTTGGTCAGGCGGCGCAGCTGCAGGTCGAGGATGTACGAGGCCTGCGGCTCGGACAGGTCGAACACGGACTGCAGGCGTTCGCGGGCGGTGGCGGCGTCGTCGGAGGTCCGGATGACCTGGATGACCTCGTCGATGTCGAGGATCGCGACCAGCAGTCCCTCCACCAGGTGCAGGCGGTCCTTGCGCTTGCCAAGGCGGAACGTGGAGCGGCGGCGCACCACGTCGATGCGGTGCTCGACCCACACGCGCAGCAGGTCGAGCAGGCCGAGGGTGCGGGGCTGACCGTCGACGAGCGAGACGTTGTTGATCCCGAACGAATCCTCCAGCGGCGTCGTCCGGTAGAGCTGCTCGAGCACGGCCTCGGGATCGAACCCGGTCTTGACCTCGATGACGAGCCGCATGCCGTGGGAGCGGTCCGTGAGGTCCTGGACGTTGGTGACGCCCTGGATCTTCTTGTTCTTGACGCCGTCGGCGATCTTCTCGATCACCTTCTCGGGGCCCACCGTGTACGGCAGCTCGGTGACGACGATGCCCTTGCGGCGCGGCGTGACGTTCTCGATGCGCGCCGTCGAGCGGGTGCGGAACGAGCCGCGGCCGGTGCGGTAGGCGTCCCGGACGCCCTCGAGCCCGACGATCTTGCCGCCCGTGGGCAGGTCCGGCCCGGGGATGTACCGCATGACGTCCTCGAGCGTGGCCTCGGGGTTCGCCAGGAGGTGCTGGCCGGCCGCGACGACCTCGACGAGGTTGTGCGGCGGCATGTTGGTGGCCATGCCCACCGCGATCCCGGACGCCCCGTTGACCAGGAGGTTCGGCACGGCCGAGGGGAGCACCTCGGGCTGGGTGAGCTTGTTGTCGTAGTTCGGGATGAAGTCGACGACGTCCTCGTCCAGCCCGGCGGTCATCGCCATCGACGGCGCGGCGAGCCGGGCCTCGGTGTACCGGGGGGCGGCGGGGCCGTCGTCGAGCGACCCGAAGTTGCCGTGGCCGTCCACGAGCGGCAGCCGCAGCGAGAAGCTCTGCGCCAGGCGCACGAGCGCGTCGTAGATCGCGGCGTCGCCGTGCGGGTGGAGCTTGCCCATGACCTCGCCGACCACGCGCGAGGACTTGACGTAGGGGCGGTCGGGGCGCAGCCCCATGTCCGACATCATGTAGAGGATGCGGCGCTGCACTGGCTTGAGGCCGTCGCGAGCGTCCGGGAGCGCACGCGAGTAGATCACGGAGTACGCGTACTCGAGGAACGACGTCTCCATCTCTGCGGCGACGTCGATGTCGACGATCTTCTCGTCGAACGGTTCGTCGGCGACGGGTGCGGCCTTCTTGCGCGCCATGCGGTGCGGCTCCCTGGTGACTGCTCGTGCTGCTCGGCTCCTGGTACGCCCGACGGCGGCACACCGGCCCCGTACGGACGTTCGAGGGAAGCGTAGCGCCAGTGCGCGGGCGGGCGGTGCAGGCGGGCCGGATGCGTGATGCCAAACCTGGAGGTGTAGCAGCCCTGGTCGGAAGCGACACAGATCCTGAACGCAGGCTTGACGTGGTGTTGTCGTCTCGTTACCTTCGCCTACTAATACGTTGTCCGATTTATCGATGATGACCGGAGTGTGCAGTGCAGCACGTCATGGCAGGTTCACGGCAGGTCGGTTCAGTTTTCACGTCGACGTTGGCAATCGAGCGTGGCGCTTGTTGTCGCGCTCATGTTCGTCGGGACGGACGCAGGTGCGGTCGAGCCTACGGCCGAGGCGACGGACAAGCCGTGGGCCGAGTCCGCTGCGACGGTCGGAGAATCGCTCACGGATGCCGCTGATCAAGCACTTGAGGTCGTGCCTGACGTCGCAGAGGACAACAGGGACGCACCCGGCGTCGATGCGGACGCTGAGGAGTGGGACGAGTCCCCGGAGCCGCCGGAGTGTGCAAACGAGGCGGCCACGGCCGCGGACGCCTTCTGGATGGCAGCCAGTTGCGGCCGCGATGTGCTGATACTCGACGAGCTGTCGCCCTGGGACACGGTGTACGCCACGCCGCAGGGAAGGCTGGTGCGGGAGACGACGGTCGTTGCGGAGCGGACGAATATCGACGGAGAGTGGAGTCCGGTGGACCCGCGCCTCGAGGTGGAAAGTGGTGGCGCCTTCCGGGTGGCGTCGCCGGTGGTGGAGATGGAGCTGGCCGGTTCGATGGAACCCGGTGGTGTGCTCGCATCGTTGACGACCGACGACGGTGAGGTCGGGCTCTCTGTATCGGTCGGGTTGGGCGATCCGTCGGTAGAGGAGAACCGCGCGACCTATCCGGTACTGGACGAGGGTGGCGCAAGAATCGCGGGCGCCCAGCTGGTGGTGCGGGTCGCTCCCGATGCGACCGGTCTGACCCCGGTGCTTGTGCTGGACTCGGCGGAGGCTGCTGAAGCAGTGCTGGCGGCGACCGAAAGTTCCGGCCTGAGTTTTGAGATCTCGGCGGGGCAAGGCTTGGAGCTCGTCGAGCCCAAGACCGACGAGTCCGGCGTCAGGATCGTGCCCGAGGGCGGGGACACCGAAGTTCCCGTACTACAGGTGTTACCCGCCTACCAATGGGACTCGGCCGGCGGCGACCCGGTGTTCGTCCGACGAATAAGGAATGATGCGACATCAGCAGTTCTCGAATCAAGAGCAAATCGATAAGTTGGACGCGAGATCCAGGGCGATCCGCTGGTTCGGTAGTTTGTTGATATGCCTTGCCTTTGCACTCGTGTACTCATTCACGGACTTCGCCCTAGGGGTCGCCGGATTAGCGATCGCTAGCATTCCAGGCGGAATCGGCGCTTCCCGGATAGTGTTTGAGAAGTGGGGCGGGTTTGTGTCGCACGCGTGGTTGGCGATGTTCCATCCCTACGGGCTGATCGCAGCTTTCTTGGTGGCTTCGGCAATGACCGTAGTCATCGCAACGAATTTCGGGGGGATATATGCCCTTGCGATGTTCGCGGTTTTCTTACCCCTGGAGGCCGTGGCAGGTTTGAAGATCACTCGCCGACGCGCGTAATCTGGGCCAGTGTGCGGATGGGCCTATGTTGTATGCGGCGCTATTTCGCTTACGACCGGAGCTTTGGCGAGTGGGGCCCGCCTCGCTGCGAGAGGCGGCAAGAGTTCAGCAACTTCCGCAGCGTCGGCTGTCGCTGGCTTAGCGATGGGAGGAGTTGGACGTATTGGTTCAAGGCTGCGGCAGGGAGCACCACCCGTGTCGCTCCCGCCGTGCAAAGGTACAACAATACTGTTCGGAGAATTGGTGGGCTCGATGGTGCGCGCCCTGCGTCGCGACGCACGTCGGGCCGTCGCAAGCTGCAGGCAGACGGGGGGCCGGCGGCGACACTTCGGAACAGGCTCCGGGCGACTGACGCCCTTCGCCACGTTCCACGGCCACGGCTACACCGGACCCACTGACCGGTCCGCCTCGACGGCGTCGCGCACGACGTCCGCCAGGGCGCTCCGCCGCTCCGCCACTTCGACCACGGTGACCCCGCCGGCCAGCACGGCCTGGTCCAGCCGCCGGGCCGCGTCCGCGACGAGAGCGTCCACCAGGTTCTCGGACGCCACCCCGTGCCGCGCGGCCACGCCGGCGAGCGTCGCTCCCTCGCGCGCCAGCGCGACGTCGAGCTGCGCCCGAGAGACGCCGATGACGCGAGCAGCCGCCGCCAGGTCGATGATCTCGCCGGGGACCTCGCCGTCTGCGAGCCCCCCGGAACCACCCACGGCCGGCGCGTCGAACGCGTCGAGCCGCACCAGGTCGGCCAGCGTGACCTCCCGATCCTCGTCGGCCACGACGGCTCGCCCGTACTCGGGCAGCGTCACCGCGGCTGCCGCCGCCCCGGCCCCGAACGACACCAGCCCGAACGCTCCCGCCACGGCCACCGCCCGCACGATCCACCTGCGCATGGTGCTTCTCCCTCCCGGCCCGGCCCGGTGCCGCGCCGCTGAGCCCACCGTGCTGCACCCGCCTGGACCGTGGCTGCCGTCCACCTGTGAGTTTCCCGGCACAGCCGTGACGTGCGGGTTTGTCCGGTGCCCCGCTCACCCACCGGATAGCCTGCTCGGATGGACGATCAGCGCCCAGCCCCCTACCCGGTCGAGTGGGAGGCCGACGTCGTGCTCCGCGACGGGACCACGATGCACGTGCGACCCATCCGCGCCGACGACGCCGACGCGATCCAGCGCTTCCAGGAGGGGCAGTCGGAGCGGTCCGCGTACTTCCGCTTCTTCGCGCCGATCAAGCGGCTGACGGACCGCGAGCTGGCTCGCCTGGTCACTCTCGACCACCAGGACCGGGTCGCCCTGGTGGCGGTCCGGCCCGGCACGGACGAGGACGGCGTCGAGCGCGAGGACGTCCTCGGTGTCGCCCGGTTCGACGTCATCACCGACGGCGAGGCGGAGGTCGCGTTCAACATCGCCGACTCCGTGCAGGGCAAGGGCCTGGCCTCGGTGCTGCTGGAGCACGTCGCCGCCGCCGCACGCGAGCGCGGCGTGCGGCGCTTCACCGCGGAGGTCCTGCCGCAGAACGCCTCCATGCTGGGCGTCTTCCGCGACGCCGGCTACGAGATCAGCCAGCACCTCGACGACGGCATCGTCACGGTGGGCATCGACCTGGACCCCACCGAACGCTCGCGCGCCGTCATGGCCGACCGGGAGCACCGCGCCGAGGCGCGCTCCATGGCCGGGCTGCTCTCCGCTCGGCGCCTGCTGCTCGTCGGGCCGGGCCGCGGGGAGCAGGGGCACGACGACGGCACCCCGGAGGCGCTGCTCGCCCGCCGGATCCTGGACGCGCACCAGAACGACCCCGGTGACTCCGAGCTCGTCGTCCTCGACCCGCCCGGCGACGTGCCCGAGGGCGTCGTGCACGCGACCGGGTGGGACGCCGTCGGGCAGGTCGACCTCGCGCTGCTGGCCGTCGGCCCCGACGAGGCCGTCGAGACGGTGCGGCGGCTCGCAGCGACCGGCGCGCGCGGCGTCGTCGTCCTGTCCGGCGGCTACGCCGAGGTGGGAACCGACGGCATGGAACGCCGCCGTGAGCTGCTGCGCGTCGCCCACGCCGCCGGCATGCGCGTCGTCGGCCCCGTCTCCTACGGGGTGCTCACCACCACGCCCGGTGCCGCCCTGCGCGCCAGCCTCGCGCTGCACCCGCCCCGCCCCGGCGTCGTCGGGTTGTTCTGCCAGTCCGCGGCGGCCGCCGTCACCTTGACCGCCACCCTCGAGCGGCGCGGCCTCGGCGTGTCCTCCCTGGTCTCGGCGGGGCACCGAGCCGACGTCTCCGGCAACGACCTCATGCAGTACTGGCAGGACGACGACGCCACCGAGGTCGTGTGCCTGTACCTGGAGTCCATCGGCAACCCGCGCAAGTTCTCGCGGATCGCGCGGCGACTGTCCGCCGTCAAGCCGGTCGTGGTCGCGACGGCGGGCCGGTCCGGCCAGGTGGTCCCGCCCGGGCACGCCGTGCGCGCGACGCACGCACCGCGCCGGCTGCTCGACGAGCTGCTGCGCCAGTCCGGCGTCATCCAGGCCGCCAACACCCACCAGCTCATGGACATCGCCCAGGTGCTGGCCCACCAGCCGCTGCCCGCCGGGAGCCGCGTGGGGATCCTCGCGTCGTCGGCGGCGCTCGCGGCCCTCGTCGCGGAGGCCGCGGCGTCGGCGGGGCTCACCGTCGCCGCCTCCAGCGACTTCCTGCGGCCGCACGCCCGCGAGGAGCAGATCGCCCAGACGGTCGACGCGCTCTACGCGCCGGGCGCGTGCGACGCCGTCGTCGTCGTGGACGTGCCCGTGGTCCAGCCCCGCACCGGCGCGATCGCCCGGGCCGTGGCCGAGGCGGCCGCGCGCACGGGTCGCACCACGGTGGCCTCCATGCTGGGGCTGCACGGCATGCCGGACGAGCTCACCGCGGAGGCACCCGACGGCCGCACCGTGCGCATCCCGGCCTTCTCCACCCCGGAGGACGCCGTCGTCGCGCTCGGCAAGGTCGTCGAGCACACGGCCGCGCGCGTCGAGGAGCGCGGGCACTACGTGGTGCCCGACGGCGTGGACGCCCGCCGGGCACGTCGGCTCGTCGAGCGCTGGGCCGCGGAGTCCGACGCCCGTGACCTGGACGCGACCGAGGCGGCCGAGCTGCTGGGCTGCTACGGGATCCGCCTGTGGCGCTCGGTGCCCGTCCGCACGGCCGACGAGGCGGTCGCCGCGGCGGACGAGCTCGGCTGGCCGGTCGCGCTCAAGAGCGCCGCACCGGCGCTGCGGCACCGCAACGACCTCGGGGGAGTGCGTCTCGACATCGGCGACGCCGACGACCTGCGTGCGGACGTCGCTCGCCTGCAGGCCGTCGCGCAGGCGGTCCTGGGCGACGAGGCCCCGGAGCTCGAGGTGCAGTCCATGGCCCCGCCCGGCGTCGCCTGCGTGGTCCGCTCGGCCGAGGACCCGCTGTTCGGGCCGATGGTGTCCTTCGGCCTGGCGGGCGACGCCGTCGACCTGCTCGACGACGTCGCGCACGGGATCCCGCCGCTGACGGATGTGGACGTCTCGGCACTGGTCAGCACGGTGCGCGCCGCGCCCCGGCTCTACGGCTACGGGGGAGCGCCGCCGGCCGACGTCGACGCGCTCGAGGACGTGCTCGCCCGCGTCTCCGTCATGGCGGACGACCTGCCCGAGCTCGCCGCCCTGGAGCTGTACCCGGTGGTGGTGGCCGAGCAGGGCGCGTCCGTGCTCCACGCGACCGTGCGGCTGCGGCCCGCCGGCCGCCGGGCCGACGCCCTGCGGCGCGCCCTACCGGGCTGAGCGGTACGCGGCGGGCCCGAGGCGGCGCCGTCCACAGGCCGGTGCCGCCGGGTGCTCGGAAGTGGGAAGATGGGCGGGTGCCTTCCGCGACCACTCGCAAGAACCTTCGTGACGACCTGACCGCCCACGTGTTCCGGGCCGGGTACTACCCGGACCTGGTCAACGACGTCATCGACGTCGCGATCGCCGACGAGCCGGTCCTCGCGCACCTCGTCCAGGCCGAGACGACCTTCGACAGCCAGGTGCGCCGCCACCTGACCGTGCTCGTGCTGACGCCGACGCGCCTGGTCGCCGCGCACGTGGACGACCACGAGGGCGACGCCGCCAACCCGTCGTCCGCCGCCGCCACCACCGAGGCGGTGCCGCTCGGTGAGGTGCGGTCCGTCGCGCTGACCCACGTGGTCGCCGAGCCCGCGGACCACCGCCCCGGCGACAGCGCCGCCGAGCTGACGCTCGCCGTCGGCTGGGGTGCCGTCTCCCGCCTCGACCTCGAACCGGCGCAGTGCCCGGACCCCAGCTGCGACGCCGACCACGGGTACACCGGGCAGATCACGCCCGACGACATCGTCGTGCGCGTCTCCGACGCCGCCGAGGGCCGGGACGCCGTCCGGCGTGCCGCGGCGTTCGCCCGCGAGCTCTCGGCCGCCACCGGGGTGGGCGGACGCGCCGCCCGATGACGCCGGTCACGCTGCCCGACGAGCTCGTCGCGCCGTCGTACGGCAGCGACTCCCTGGCCGCCGTGCTGCCCGCCGCGGCAGGCGCGCTCGGCGTCGACCTGACCACCAGCACCGGCCTGCGGTCGACCGACTGCGCCGCCGCGTTCGGCCTGCCCGGAGCGCGCCGCGTCGTCGTCGTGGTCGTCGACGGCCTCGGCATGCACAACCTCGCCGAGCGCGGCGGCCATGCGCCGTTCCTGCGCCGGCTCCTGCCCGACGCGCGTGCGCTGCTGACGAGCTTTCCCTCGACGACGGCGGCCGCCCTCGCGACGCTCGGCACCGGGACGTCGCCCGGCCGCACCGGCCTGGTCGGCTACACCCAGCGCAACCCGGCCACCGGGGGACTGGCGACGATGGTGTCGTGGACGGAGCAGTCCGACCCCTACCGGCCGGGCACCAAGACCTCCGCGCCCCTGGGCACCGACCCGGCCGACCTCCAGCGTGAGCCCACCGTCTTCGAGGCGCTGGGCGCCGGCGTGAGCGTCGTGGCGCCCGGCCCGGCCAAGTTCCAGGCGTCCGGGATGACGCGGGCCGCGCTGCGCGGACCGCGCTACGTCGTCGCCGAGAAGTTCTCCGACCGCGTCGACGCCACTCTCCGCGCGCTGCGCGACGACGGTCTGGTGTACCTGTACCAGGCCGAGGTCGACTCCGTCGGCCACAAGCACGGCCCCGACTCGTGGCAGTGGGGGGACGCGCTGGAATCCACCGACGCCGAGCTCCGCCGCCTCGTGGCGAGCGTCCCCGCGGGCACGCTCGTGCTGGTCACGGCCGACCACGGACAGGTCGCGACCGACATGGCGCGCCAGCACGACGTCGCGGCGGAGCCCGCCCTCGACCGGGACGTCGCACTCCTCGGCGGCGAGCCGCGGGCGACCCACGTCTACGTCACGCCCGGCGCCGAGCCGGCCGCCGTGGCCGAGCGATGGGCCGGCGTGCTGGGCGACGACGCTCTCGTGGTGCTGCGGGACACGGCGATCGACGCGGGCTGGTTCGGCCCGGTCGCCGACCACGTGCTGCCCGCCCTCGGGGACGTCGTCGTCGCCGCCCGCGGGAACGCCACGATCGTCGACTCCCGGCTGCACCCCGAGGGCGCGCGCCGGATGCCCGGCGTCCACGGCTCGCTGACGCCCGCCGAGATGACCGTCCCGCTGCTCGTCTCCTACTGACCCACGCCCACGCCCACGGACAGGATCTGGACATGGCCGAGCTCGTCTTCTTCTCCGGGACCATGGACAGCGGCAAGTCGACGCTGGCCCTGCAGACGGACCACAACCACCGCGCCCGTGGTCGTCGCGGGTTCATCTTCACGCGCAACGACCGCGCCGGGGTCGCCCGTCTGTCCTCCCGCCTGGGGCTCGAGGTGGACGCCCGTGAGGTCACCGAGGACACCGACTTCTGGCAGGTGATCGCCACGGAGCGCCAGCACGGCCACGTGGTCGACTACCTGGTGTGCGACGAGGCGCAGTTCTACTCCCCGGAGCAGGTCGAGCAGCTCGCCCGCCTGGTCGACGAGGTCGAGATGGACGTCTTCGCGTTCGGCATCACCGCCGACTTCCGTACGCGGCTGTTCCCCGGGTCCGCGCGCCTGGTCGAGCTCGCCGACCGGGTGGAGGTGCTGCAGGTGCAGTCGCTGTGCTGGTGCGGGGCCCGTGCCACGCACAACGCGCGCACCGTGGACGGCGTCATGGTCGTCGAGGGCGACCAGGTCGTGGTGGGTGACGTCGACGCCGGCGGCGAGGTCGCGTACGAGGTGCTGTGCCGCCGTCACCACATGCGGCGGATGACGGCCGGCACCGCGCGCCGGCTCGCTCCGTCCGAGGGCGCGCTCCTCGACGTCCGCTGACGCGTCGCGTCAGGACGACGGGCGCGCGCCCCCGAACACGATCTCGTCCCAGCTCGGCACCTGCGCGCGACCCTTGCGCACGGGCCGACGCCCGGGCTTGGCCTTGGCCGGTGCCGCCACCTCGCCGACCACGGCCGAGGGTGCCGCCGGCTGAGGGGCTGCCGGCTGCGGCACGGGGGCGTGTTCCGACCCCGGTCCAGACGGCCCGGGCGCACCAGGCGGTACGGGCGGCGTCTCGTCCGTGCCCGACGGCGGGCGCTCGGAGGGGCTCGCGGCCACCGGTTCCGGCTCGGGCGAGGCGGCGGGGCCGGTCGGCCGGGTCGACGGTGCGTCCGCCTCCTCGGCGTCGTGCGCATCCGGTGCGCGGGTCCCGGCCTCGCGCCCCTCGCCGGTGGCCGGCTCGGGGTCGTCGGTCTGGGACGCGCGCTGAGCGTCCCGGCGGGCGCCGAGGTCGACGATGCTCGCGCCGTCGTCCGGACGGTCCGTCGCGCCCAGGTCCAGGGGGAGCTCCTGGTCCTGCGGGCCGGGCTCGGGGCGTCGCGGCCTTTGCGGCGGGCGCTGGCCCCGGCGACCCGCGAGGTCGTCGAGCAGCAGCGCGGTGGCGTCCGCAGCGGCGTCCGACGGGGGAGCGGGACGCCGTCGGTCGACGACGCCCGGCACGCTCAGCACCTCCGGGGAGACCGGGTCGTCCGGCTGACCGAGCCAGCGCGCCTCGTCGTCGAGGGCGACGACCACGCGACCCTTCGGGTCGAAGGACCAGCGGGCGGTGCGCTCGCGCTCGCCCGCCGTGAAGCGCACCTCGACCCGCCACGGGGCGTTGCCCTCGCGCCGGGCGGTCCACACCGCGTCCTCCACCGGCACGCCACGCGCCGCGAGCCGGGCGTCCGCGAGGTCACCGAGGTCGATCTTGCCCTCGGGGTCGACGTGGTGGTTGCGCACCTGGGTGATCACGTGGTCCCGCTCCGTGATGACGGGCCACTCGTAGCGCCGGACGTGCTCCAGCGGCAGCCCGGAGGCGGCCGCGAGCTCCTCCGCGGTCGCGCCGGCGCGCAGTCGTGCCTGCACCTCCCGCGGGCGCAGCGTCGCCGCGGACTCGGCCTGGAGCGCCTCCGTGCGCGGCCGGTCGCGCCGCACGGCGGCCCGCAGCGTCTCGGTGATCGTCAAGGTGTGCTCGACGCCGTCCGGGCCGCGCAGGACCAGGCGCTCGGCGTCCTCGTGCAGCGTCACGAGCTCGAGCTCGGCCATGGTTCCTCCTCACGCCCGCCCGGCTTGGCGGGCCTGCTCGTTCGAGAGTGCCACCCGGGAGTGCCCGTCCCGCGCAGGCGCGTCGGTGTGCCGCCGAATCTCGGTTGCCCGTGGCCGGGACGCTGGGAGGATGACGGGCGTGGAGAACCTGGTGGCCGGAGTCAACGTCCTGGAGGTCGTGGCGGTGTTCGTCTCGGCCGTCTCCGGCGGCCTCGCGGCGGTCCGCAAACGGTTCGACCTGTTCGGCGTCCTGGTGCTGGCGTGGGTCTGCGGGCTCGGCGGCGGGATCCTGCGCGACGTGCTGATCGGCGACACCCCACCGGTCGGCATCTCGAGCTGGAAGCTGGTCGTCGCCGCTCTGGCCGCGGGCCTCGCCACGTTCGTGCTGCACCCCGGCCTCACGCGGCTGCGGCGCTCGGTGATCGTCCTCGACGCGGCGGCCCTGTCGCTCTTCGTCGTGCAGGGCACCTCGAAGGCGCTCGACCTGGACGCCGGGCTGCTCGCGTCGCTCGTGGTGGGGGTGCTCACCGGTGTCGGCGGTGGCGTGCTGCGCGACATGCTCGTCGGGGAGGTGCCCCTGATCTTCGCCGATCGCCAGCTCTACGCGGTGCCCGCGATCCTGGGTGCCGCGACCGTCGTCGTCCTGTGGGAGACCGGTTGGTGGACGTGGTGGTCCGCGCTGTGCGTCGTGGTGCTCGTCCTCGGCTTCCGGCTGCTCTCCCTGGCGCTCGGCTGGGTGGTGCCGCACGTCGGTGGTGGATGGACCGGCCGCTGGGGCAGGGAGTCGGGCAAGATGGACGCGTGACCGCACTTCCTGGCCTTCCGTCCGCCGCCGAGATCGCCGAGCTGCGCTCCCTCGCCCGATCGCTCTCGCTCGAGGCCGGGGCGATGGTGCGCGGTGGCCGCCCCGCCCTCGTCGAGGTCGCCGCGACCAAGTCGAGCGACGTCGACCCGGTCACGGACATGGACCGCGCCTCCGAGGACCTGCTCCGGCGCCGCCTCGCCGTCCGCCGCCCGGACGACGGCATCCTCGGGGAGGAGGGCGACGACGTCCCCGGCACCAGCGGACTCACCTGGGTCATCGACCCGATCGACGGCACCGTCAACTATCTCTACGGCGTGGCCTCGTACGCGGTGTCGGTGGCCGTGGTGGCCGGTGAGCCGGACCCCGAGCGGTGGACCGTCCTGGCCGGTGCCGTGCACTCGGTGGTGGACGGGGTGACGTGGACGGCCGGGCACGGCCAGGGCGCCGACCGGGACGGGCGGGAGCTCCACGTGCGCGAGGCCGACTCCCTGGCGACGTCGTTGGTCGGCACCGGGTTCGGGTACGCCGCCGAGCGGAGGGCGGTCCAGGCCCGGGTCCTGACGCACGTCCTGCCGCGGGTGCGCGACATCCGCAGGCTGGGCTCGGCGGCCATCGACCTGTGCCTCCTGGCCGAGGGGGCGATCGACCTGTACTACGAACGAGGACTCAACCCGTGGGACGTCGCCGCCGGCGGACTGGTCGCCACGGAGGCGGGCGCCGCCCTGACCGGGCTGCGCGGCGCGCCGGCGACGCAGCTGATGACCGTCGCCGGCGCGCCACCGCGGCACGCCGAGCTGGTGGCGCTGCTCGAGTCCGCCGGCGCCGACCAGGCCGAGGGCGGAGCGCGGAGCGAGTCCGCGAAGGCACGGTAGGCACCCGCCGTTCGTTGCCTCGGCCGACAGGGAGCGAGGTGGCGAGATCGGGTGGTGTTCCTCTGCCGGAACGCCTAATGTTTGCGCTGGTCAGGCCCGATGTGACCGGCGCGACAGCCCGACATGTCGCGTGGCCGCTGAGGATGGTGCAGAATCCGGGGGCCGAGCGGGAACAAAACCCGTCCGCCACGCATTATCAGCGCGTACCGCCACCGAACCACGGAGTGTGACAACACAGATGGCAACCGACTACGACGCACCCCGCAAGAACGAAGAGGACAACGAGCAGGACTCCATCCAGGAGCTCCAGGCCCGTCGTTCCGACAAGTCGTCGGGTGTCGTCGACGAGGACGAGACGGAGGCTGCGGAAGGGTTCGAACTTCCGGGCGCCGATCTGTCCGGTGAAGAGCTCGCGGTGCGCGTCCTGCCCCGTCAGGCCGACGAGTTCACGTGCTCGAGCTGCTTCCTCGTGCACCACCGCAGCCAGCTGGCCTACGAGAAGAAGGGCCAGATGATCTGCACGGAGTGCGCCGCCTGACGGTCACCAGACCGCGGGCGGGGTCCCCGACACCCAGGCCGTCATGTCCTCGACATGACGGCCTTCGTCGTCCTCGGGCTCAGTCGGTGCCCCTCGCCTCGGTCAGCGCGGCCGCGAGGTCGTCCGGACGGCGGCTGGAGACGAGCCAGTAGGGCGTCGGGTCCCGGGGGTCGTCGAGCTCGACGCGCAGTCCGGTGCGCGCCCAGCTCCGCAGGCACACGTAGGCGCGGGCGTCGAGCTCGGGCCCCAGCTGCACCCGCATCTCCTCGGCGCTGAAGACGGGGGTGACGGTACCGAGGAGGGCCACGGGCACGTGCGCGCTGCCGGCCCTGAGTTCGCCGCCGGAGACCTCGACCACCGGGGCGGTGGCGACGAGCGTCGCGACGACCCCTGCCGCGACGACGACGCCGGCGCCCGGCGCCACGAGCGGGGCGAGCGGCAGGACCACGACGGCCACGATGACGCCGAGCCCGAGGGCCGCGACCCACGCTCCCGGACCGGGCAGCAGCCG
The DNA here is from genome assembly GCF_023015685.1 of Isoptericola sp. S6320L. Classification (NCBI taxonomy): domain Bacteria; kingdom Bacillati; phylum Actinomycetota; class Actinomycetes; order Micrococcales; family Promicromonosporaceae; genus Isoptericola; species Isoptericola sp. S6320L. The sequence continues at coordinate 237,615 of NZ_JALKAT010000001.1, read as the reverse complement.
CTCGTGGAACGCGGGTTCCTGGGCCGGTCCCGAGGTGTCGGAGGCTCGGGCGGTCGTGTCGTCCATGGCCCCATCATCGCAGGCCCCAGGTGTCGGCTAGGCTGCCCGGGTGCCTGAGAACGCGAGCCCCACGGTGACCGACCCGAGCACGCTCGACGTGCTCGTCACCCTCCTGGACGACGCCGTCCCCGTACCGGCGTACGCCCACCCGGGCGACGCGGGCGCGGACCTGGTCACGATCAAGGACGTCGAGCTCGGCCCGCTGCAGCGTGAGGTCGTGCCGACCGGGCTGGCGATCGCGCTGCCCGAGGGCTTCGCCGCTTTCGTCCATCCTCGGTCGGGACTGGCTGCCAAGCACGGCATCACGGTGGTCAACGCGCCCGGCACGGTGGACGCCGGCTACCGGGGCGAGATCAAGGTCGTGCTGGCCAACACCGATCCGCACCGGACGTTCCGCCTGAGCCGGGGCGACAGGATCGCCCAGCTCGTGATCCAGCGGGTGGAGCACGCCCGGTTCCTGGTGGCCGACCACCTGCCCGGCTCGCACCGCGGCTCCGGCGGTTTCGGCTCGAGCGGCGGGGTGTCGACGGCCTGACCAGCGCGTTCCCGACCGGTGCCACCGGCGGTCTAACCTGGAGTACAGGACGGCGGTGCGCCGTCGGAATCGACGAGACAAGGAGATCCCTGGTGGGTCTGTTCCGGCGCAAGGCGTCGACGAAGGCGACGGAGTCCGCGGCCGCGGACGAGGCGACCCCTGCCCCGGACCGAGCGCCCGCGGGCGACGAGCCCACGGGTCCGTCCGGGCGGGGCCCCTACGACTCGTCGCAGGTCACCGCCATGGGGCCGCGCGTCGATCTCGGCGCCGTGTGGCTGCCCGTCCTGCCCGGTCTGCAGCTGCGCATGGAGGTCGACAAGAAGTCCCAGAAGGTCACCGGAGTAGCGGCCACCCTGCAGGGCTCGGTGCTCCAGGTCCAGGCGTTCGCCGCACCCAAGACGGGTGGCATCTGGGACGAGGTGCGCGAGGAGATCGGCGCTTCCCTCACGAAGCAGGGCGGCACGGTCGACGACGTCCCCGGCACGTTCGGCCGTGAGCTCATGGCGCGCATCCCCGCCAAGACGCCCGAGGGCAAGCAGGCCGTCCGGCCCGCGCGGTTCATCGGCCACGACGGTCCGCGGTGGTTCCTGCGGGGCGTCCTCTCCGGCCGCGCCGCCGTCGACCCGGAGGCCGCCAAGCCGCTGGAGTCCGTGTTCGCGAACATCGTCGTCGTCCGCGACGCCAGCCCGCGCCCGCCCCGCGACCTGCTGACGCTGACCCTGCCCCAGCAGGCTCGCAAGGACGCCGCCGGTGCCGAGGGCGCGGACGCCCCGGCGGACGCGACCCCTGAGACCCCCTCCTTCGACCCGCTGACGCGCGGGCCGGAGATCACCGAGATCCGCTGAGGGCCCCCACATGTCCCTGCGCAGCAAGGTCCGGTCCGCCTTCGCCTCGGCCGACGACGTCGCGGCCGACGAGGAGCGCACCGCCGCCGCGCTCGTCACGGGGTGCCGGCCGCTCGACGACCTGACGCCCCGCGAGCGCTCCTCCGCGGCCGGCGTCCTGCGCTCGGTGGTGCTGCGTCCGCGGGAGAAGGTGCCCACCGTGGAGGCCGAGCTGTACGACGGCTCGGGCACCCTGCACCTCGTGTGGCTGGGGCGGCGCGAGATCGCCGGCATCCAGCCCGGGCGGCGGCTGCGGGTCGACGGCATGGTGACGGTCCGCGAGGGCCGCCGGACGATGTACAACCCCCGGTACGAGCTGCGTGCGCGGGCCGGCGAATGAGCTCGACGGACGAGGAGCACGTGGACGACCACAGCCCGCAGCAGACGCCACCGGCCCGCGGGATGCGCTCCCTGACGGCTGACACCTTCTCGTTCGGCGAGGCGGTCGGCGGGGTGCGCGGCGTCGTCGAGGCGGTGCTCCCGGGTCTCGTGTTCGTGGTGGTCTTCGTCATCACCGAGGACCTGACCCCGTCGCTGGTGGCGTCGGCCGCGGCCGCGCTGGTGGCCGTCGTCGCGAGGCTCGTGCAGCGCACGCCGGTGACCCAGGCGCTCGGCGGCATCCTCGGGATCGCCGTCGGCGTGTTCTGGGCCTGGCGTTCCGGCGAGGCCCAGGACTTCTACGTCTGGGGACTGTGGACCAACGCCGCCTACCTGCTGGCCTTCGTCGTGTCGATCGTGGTGCGGTGGCCGTTGGTGGGCCTGTTCGTCGAGGCGATCCGGGCGGGCTTCTCCGACCCGGCGCGCCGGGCCGAGTCCTCCGCGGAGGACTCGGCGTCGGCGGACGACCAGCCCGAGCGGAGCCCGTTCGCCGCGCTGGCGGACTGGCGCTCGGACCCGGACCTGGTGCGTCGCTACACGATCGCGAGCTGGTTCTGGGTGGGGCTCTTCGCGATCCGCCTGGCGGTCAAGGTGCCGCTGTACCTGACCGGCGACGTCGGCTGGCTCGGCACGATGCACCTGGTCCTGGGCGTTCCTCTGTGGGGGCTCGTGCTCTGGTTGACCTGGGTCGTCGTGCGGGGTGCCCACGCGAAGGCCGGCCAGACCGTCGACTGAGCCGGGCTGGTCAGCCGAGCTCGGGGCCGTCGACGACGAGCTGCTGCAGCACGGCCGGCTCAGCCTCCTGCCCCGTGACGAACATGAGCTCGTCCCCGGGCTCGAGCGCGTCGTCGGCCGTGGGGCTGAACGGCTGGGTGCCGCGGACGATGCAGGCCAGGACCGTGTCGGCGGGCCAGGTGACGTCGCTGACACGAAGGCCGACCAGGGGTGACTCCGGGGGCAGCGTGACCTCGAAGATGTCGGCACCTGACTGGTGGAACGTGAAGATCCGCACCAGGTCGCCCACCGACACGGCCTCCTCGACCATGGCGGTCATGATGCGCGGCGTGGACACCGCCACGTCGACGCCCCAGGACTCGTCGAACATCCACTCGTTGCGGGGGTTGTTGACGCGCGCGACGGTGCGGGGCACCGCGAACTCGGTCTTGCTCAGCAGCGAGAAGACGAGGTTGACCTTGTCGTCGCCCGTCGCCCCCACGACGACGTCGGCGGACGACACGTCGGCGCCGTCCAGGGACGACGTCTCGCACGCGTCGGCGAGCAGCCAGTCCGCGTCGGGGACCTGGGACACCCGCATGGCCGACGGGTTCTTGTCGATGAGCACGACCTCGTGGTCGTTGGCGAGGAGCTCGGAGGCGATGGACCGGCCCACGGAACCTGCTCCGGCGATGACGACCCGCATCAGTCCTGCTCCTCCTCGGGCCCCGGGGTGTGGGTGAGCAGCCGTTCGACGCGGGGCGCGTCGTCGGCGCGCATCAGCACGTGCAGCACGTCGTTCTCCTGCAGCAGCGTGTCGGCCGCCACGATCTGGCCCTCGGCGTACCGGGTGAGGAAGGCGACCCGCGCGCCGGTGGTCGCCTCGATGCGGCGCACGGACAGCCCGAGCCAACCGGGGTGGTAGTCCACCTGCACCAGGCGGACGGTGCCGGACGGGTCGCGGTACTCGTCGGTGGCGCCGAGCGGGAGCATGCGGCGCATCACCTGGTCGGCGGTCCACCGCACCGTGGCTACCGTGGGGATCCCGAGCCGCTGGTAGATCTCGGCCCGGTGCGGGTCGTAGATCCGGGCGACGACGTGCTCGACGCCGTAGGTCTCGCGAGCGACCCGTGCAGCCAGCACGTTCGAGTTGTCGCCGTCGGAGACGGCGGCGAACCCGTAGGTGTCCTCGATCCCCGCCTGGGACAGGGTCTCGCGGTCGAACCCGACGCCCGTCACCTTGTGCCCGGAGAAGTCGGAGCCGAGGCGTCGGAAGGCCTCGGGGTTCTGGTCGATGACGGCCACCGAGTGGCCGCGCGACTCGATCGCCTGCGCGAGCGAGGAGCCCACGCGGCCGCATCCCATGATCACGAAGTGCACACCACGGAACGCTATACCTCCGAGCGCCTGTGCGCCGACCTGCGCCGGGACGCGCCGACAGGCATAGCATGAGTCACCGTGTCGGACATCGCAGATGCCGCCAAGCGGCTGCTCGTAGGGCGACCCCTGCGCAGCGAGAGCTCGAAGCGCTCCTTGCTGCCCAAACGGGTCGCCCTGCCGGTCTTCGCCTCGGACGCCCTGTCGTCCATGGCGTACGCCCCGGACGAGATCCTGCTGATGCTCGCGGTCGCCGGCATCGCGGCCACGGCGTTCGCGCCGTGGGTGGGTGCCGTCGTCGTGGTCGTGCTCCTCGTGGTGGTCGCCTCCTACCGCCAGATCGTGCGCGCGTATCCCTCCGGTGGCGGTGACTACGAGGTCGCGACCACCAACCTCGGGCCGACGGCGGGGATCGGCGTGGCCTCGGCGCTCATGCTGGACTACGTCCTCACGGTCGCGGTGTCGCTGTCCGCGGCGTCGCAGTACCTCGTGGTGCTCCTGCCGGCGGCCCGCGGCTACGAGCCGCTCGTGGCGGTGGTGCTCGTGGCGGCGCTGACCGTGGTGAACCTGCGCGGCGTGCGCGAGTCGGCCTGGGTGTTCGTCGTGGTGATCTACTGCTTCATGGCGGCGCTCGGCATCCTCGCGGTCGTCGGGGCCGTGGCGTTCTTCTCCGGCGAGATGCCGCAGGCGGCCAGCGCCGACCTCGAGCTGGTGCCCGCCGCCGGGTTCGAGCAGGGCCTGCTGGGCGTGGCCGGTGCCTTCCTGGTGGCGCGGGCGTTCGCCTCGGGTGCCGTCGCGCTCACCGGGGTCGAGTCGATCACCAGCGACGTCCCGGCCTTCCAGCGGCCCAAGCGGCGCAACGCCGCGACGACGCTCGCGCTGCTCGGCGCCATCTCCGCCGTCATGCTCATGACGATCCTCTTCCTCGCCCAGGCGACGGGGGTCAAGTTCGTGGAGGACCCGGCCACCCAGCTCACGCGCGACGGCGCTCCCGTCGGCGACGAGTACGAGCAGCACCCCGTCCTGGCTCAGCTCGCCGAGACGGTGTTCGGCGGGTTCTCGGCCGTGGCGGCCGTCGTCATCGGCGTCACCGCGCTCGTGCTGCTGCTGGCCGCCAACACGGCCTTCCACGGGTTTCCCGTGCTCGGCTCGTTGCTGGCCAAGGACGGCTACCTGCCGCGCCAGCTCCACACCCGCGGCGACCGCATGGCCTTCTCGAACGGCATCGTCACGCTCGCCGTGGCCGCGGGCGTGCTGGTCGTGGCGTTCGACGCCGAGGTGACGGCCCTCATCCAGCTCTACATCGTCGGCGTCTTCGTGTCGTTCACCCTGGCCCAGCTGGGCATGCTGCGGCACTGGACGCGCGAGCTGCGCAAGGAGCCGAACCCGAAGGTCCGGGGCCGCATGAAGTGGTCGCGGGTGCTGAACGGTACCGGGTTCGTCCTGACGTCGGCCGTGCTCGTCATCGTCCTGGTCACGAAGTTCACGCACGGGGCGTGGATCACCGTCGTGGCCATGGGCGTGCTGTTCCTCATCATGCGGGGCATCCACCGGCACTACATGCGAGTCCGGTCGGAGCTCGCGCTCGACGACATCTCCGGTGCGCGTGCGCTGCCGAGCCGGGTCCACGCCGTCGTCCTCGTCTCCCGGGTGCACAAGCCGACCATGCGCGCCCTGGCGTACGCCCGCGCCTCGCGGCCGTCGATGCTCGAGGCCGTCACGGTGGGCGTCGACCAGGACGAGATCACCGATCTGCGCCGTCAGTGGGAGGCGCTCGACCTGCCGGTCCCGCTGCGGGTGCTCGACTCCCCGTACCGCGAGATCACCCGCCCGGTGCTGCACTACGTCCGCTCGTTGCGCAGCGAGTCCCCGCGCGACCTGGTGGTCGTCTACATCCCCGAGTACGTCGTCGGGCACTGGTGGGAGCACCTGCTGCACAACCAGTCCGCGCTGCGGCTCAAGGGGCGCCTGCTGTTCACCCCGGGCGTGGTCGTCGCCTCCGTGCCGTGGCAGCTGTCGTCCTCGGCGGGGTACACCGGGCTCGAGGGTGACGAAGTCGAGGGTCGTCGTCCGCTCTGAGCGGGGGACAATGGGGCCGTGACCCGTCCCCGCCGCTCTGCCACCCGCTCCCGCCCCGCCGACCCGGAGGTCGGCCTCGAGCTCGAGCTCGAGATCGGTCCCGTCGCCCACGGCGGCCACTGCGTCGCCCGCCACGAAGGTCGTGTCGTCTTCGTGCGTCACGCCCTGCCCGGTGAGACGGTCCGCGCCCGTGTGACCGAGGGCGGCAAGAAGTTCTGGCGTGCCGACGCCGTCGAGGTCCGCGAACCCTCGTCCGACCGCGTCGAGCCGGCCTGGCCGGCGGCCGGCCCGGGCGGTGTGGGTGGCGCCGAGCTGTCCCACGTCGCACTGCCCGCGCAGCGACGCTGGAAGGAGGCGGTCGTCGCCGAGCAGCTCCAGCGGCTCGCCGGGCTCGAGACCGACGTGACGGTCGAGGCGGCTCCCGGAGACGACGAGCGCGGGGGGCTCGGCTACCGCACGCGCGTCGAGCTCGTGACGGACGCCGCCGGGCGGGCCGGTATGCGCCGGTTCCGGTCGCACGACGTCGTCCCGCTGGACGTCATGCCGCTCGCGACGCCGGAGGTGCTGGCGCTGGCGACGTCCGAGGGGGTGTTCACCCGGCGGTGGCGGCCGGGGCAGCGCCTCGAGCTCGTCGCCCCGGCGGGTGGCACCGACGCCCTCCTGCTCGTGGACGGCACGCCGTGGCGTCGCGGGCGGCCCGACTTCCGCCCCAACGCTCGCCGTGCCGTCACCGAGACGGTGGAGGTGAGCGGAGCCGAGCACCGGTACCGGGTGGCCGCCGACGGGTTCTGGCAGGTGCACCGGGAGGCTCCCGCCGTGCTGGGCGGAGCCGTCCTGGACGCCGTCGGCGACGTCTCCGGCGCCACGGTGCTCGACCTGTACTCCGGCGCCGGGCTGTTCACGCTGCCGCTCGCCGCCGCCGTCGGCGACGGCGGGCACGTGGTGGCCGTCGAGGGTGACGAGCAGGCGGTCAAGGACGCCCGGCGCAACGTCCACGGGCTCGATCGGGTGGACCTGCGCCTCGGCGCCGTGGACCGGGTGCTCACGGGTCGTGCCGGCGCCGACGCCGCCCCCGTGCCGGCGGCCGACGTCGTGGTGCTGGACCCGCCGCGCGCCGGCGCCGGCCGCGCCGTCGTGGACGCCATGGCCGACCGTGAGCCGCGCCGGATCGTCTACGTGGCCTGCGACCCGGCCGCGCTCGCCCGCGACATCGGCCTCCTGGGCGAGCGCGGGTACACGCTGACCGGCCTGCGGGCGTTCGACCTCTTCCCGCACACGCACCACGTGGAGGCGGTCGCCGTCCTGGACCGCTGAGCGGACCTGGGTACCGTCGAACCATGCAGGAACGAGGTCCGGTGCGCCGCTGGCTGCCGCTGCGGCTGGCTGTCGTCGCGATCGTGGTGGGCGCGGCGGTGCTGACGGCGCTGCTCGTGCGCCAGCACGACGACCCCCGGACGGAGGACCTCGTGCTGCACAGCTATCAGGGCGGACCGGCCGGTGCGGAGCCCGCGGGGGACTCCGCGCCCGGCTGGGTCCTGGGCGAGGACGGCCGGCTCGCCGTCTACGCGGCCGGCAGTTCGTCGTGCCCGTGGACGCCCACCTCGGTCACGGCTGAGGGCGACCGGGTGACGGTCCGCCTCGAGACGGACGACGAGGGGCCCTGCACCGCGGACCTGGTGTACACCACGCACGTCGTGGCACTTCCGGCGGGTGTCGACCCCGGCGCGCTCGAGGTGGAGCTGGAGCTGGCCGGCCGGGGCTGACCGGTGGCCTCAGGCCACCCGCGACACCGCCGAGGCGAAGCCGAGCCACGTGTGGCGGTTCCCCCACCAGCACCAGCCCACCTTCGCGGCGCCCCGGCGCTGCGACCCGTCGCGTCCGGTGCCGTTGGAGATCCACACCGCCGGGGTCCGGGTGTCGAACGTCCCGTCGGCCTTCCGCAGCCTGGACCCGATGGTCATGAAGCAGCGGTTGCGCTCCAGCGCGTCGGGCGCCTGCAGCACCCAGTGCAGGCCTTCGGCGAGCGTGAGCGGGCTGCGCCCGCGCCGCTCGAGCTCCGGCGCGGCCTCGGCCGGTGACCAGTTCGCCAGGTCGTCGCCGCGGTCGGGGCCGACGACGGCGTACACGTCGGCCAGGGGCTCCTCCAGCCCGGTGGGGGCGAACTCGTCGGCGTCCGCCATGTCGACCACCACGAACCCCTCGCGGTCGACCGTGCCGGAGCGGGTCCGGACGCTCCGGGTCAGGTGCGGGGCGAGGGTCGAGGGGCGCAGGTGGCGCGGGTGGACCACGAGCAGCGAGCCGTCGGGGGCGTGGGTGGCGAGGTGGGCTGCTGCCGACCGCAGCGCCGCGGCGTCGAGAGGGCCGTCGTCGGGCAGGAGACCGAGGGCGGCGAGGCGGTCGGCCTGGGTGGTCAGTGCGGGGAGGGGAGCGGGCACGGGGCGTCCTTCCAGGTGGGGGCCGAGGTTCAACGTCCGTGGTGGCGCCGGTGTTCCCGGCGACGGTCGGGGGTGAGGCCTCCCTAAGTATCTTGACGTCAAGATATATGGGTTATGCTGGGTCCAGCCCGGCGACCTCTGCGTACGCTGGGTGGAGCCCCCGGAAACCTCGGCGTCGGAACCGCTGTCACGTGCCAGCTCGGTGCCCGCGCCGGACAGCCCCTAGAAGGAGCCGCAGTGAGCAGCGTGGACACATTCGGATCGAAGGGAACCCTGGACGTCGCAGGGAGCTCGTACGAGATCTTCCGGCTGTCGGCCGTCGAGGGGCTCGAGCGCCTCCCGTACGCGCTGAAGATCCTCGCCGAGAATCTCCTGCGGACCGAGGACGGCGCCAACATCACCGCCGATCACGTGCGCGCGCTCGCCGGATGGGACCCGGACGCGCAGCCGAGCACGGAGATCCAGTTCACGCCGGCGCGCGTGATCATGCAGGACTTCACCGGCGTGCCCTGCGTCGTCGACCTCGCCACCATGCGCGAGGCCGTCGCGGAGCTCGGCGGAGACCCCACCCGCATCAACCCGCTGGCGCCCGCCGAGATGGTCATCGACCACTCGGTGCAGATCGACGTCGCGGGCCGCGCCGACGCGTTCGAGCGCAACGTCGAGTTCGAGTACGAGCGCAACCACGAGCGCTACCAGTTCCTGCGCTGGGGCCAGACGGCGTTCGACGACTTCAAGGTCGTCCCGCCCGGCACGGGCATCGTCCACCAGGTCAACATCGAGTACCTGGCGCGCACGGTCATGACGCGCGAGGTCTCCGTGAACGGGGGGGCGCCGGTGCTCCGCGCCTACCCCGACACCTGCGTCGGCACCGACTCGCACACCACGATGGTGAACGGTCTGGGCGTGCTCGGCTGGGGCGTCGGCGGCATCGAGGCCGAGGCCGCGATGCTGGGCCAGCCCGTGTCGATGCTCATCCCGCGCGTGGTCGGCTTCAAGCTGACCGGCGAGATCCCGGCCGGCGTCACCGCCACCGACGTCGTGCTGACGATCACGCAGATGCTGCGCCAGCACGGTGTGGTCGGCAAGTTCGTCGAGTTCTACGGCTCCGGCGTCGGTCAGGTGCCGCTCGCGAACCGCGCCACCATCGGCAACATGTCGCCCGAGTTCGGCTCGACCGCCGCGATCTTCCCGATCGACGAGGTCACCGTCGACTACCTGCGCCTCACCGGCCGGTCCGAGGAGCAGCTCGCGCTCGTCGAGGCGTACGCCAAGGAGCAGGGCCTGTGGCTCGACCCGACGTCGTCCGACTACGTCGAGCCCACGTTCTCCGAGTACATGGAGCTGGACCTGTCCACGGTGGTCCCCTCGATCGCCGGCCCGAAGCGCCCGCAGGACCGCATCGAGCTGTCGAACGCGAAGTCCGCGTTCGCCCGTGACCTGCCGAACTACGCGGCGGACGTCATCGACTCGGTGGACGAGGCCGAGAAGGAGTCCTTCCCGGCCTCCGACTCCCCGTCGACCCACGACCAGGTGCGTCGCACGGTCCCCGTCACCGACTCCGAGGGCAAGCAGTTCGACCTGTTCCACGGGGCGGTCGCCATCGCCTCGATCACGAGCTGCACCAACACGTCGAACCCCTCGGTCATGCTCGCCGCGGCGCTGCTGGCCAAGAAGGCCGTCGAGGCCGGCCTCGAGGCCAAGCCGTGGGTCAAGACGTCGATGGCCCCGGGCTCGCAGGTCGTGACCAACTACTACGAGAAGGCCGGCATGTGGCCGTACCTGGAGAAGCTCGGCTTCCACCTGGTCGGGTACGGCTGCGCCACCTGCATCGGCAACTCCGGCCCGCTCGACGAGAAGATCTCCGAGGCGGTCCAGGAGCACGACCTCGCCGTCGTCTCCGTGCTGTCCGGCAACCGCAACTTCGAGGGCCGGATCAACCCGGACGTCAAGATGAACTACCTGGCCTCGCCGCCCCTGGTCATCGCCTACGCCCTGGCCGGCACCATGGAGTTCGACTTCGACGCCGACCCGCTGGGCCGCGACGAGGACGGCAAGCCGATCTTCCTGCGCGACATCTGGCCGACGGCGGCGGAGGTCGAGGAGACCATCGCCTCGTCGATCTCCCGTGACATGTTCACGAAGGACTACGCCGACGTGTTCGCCGGCGACGACCGCTGGCGTGCGCTGGACACCCCCGAGGGCGACACGTTCTCGTGGGACACCGAGTCGACGTACGTGCGCAAGCCCCCGTACTTCGAGGGCATGGGTGCCACGCCGGAGCCGGTCGAGGACATCGCCGGTGCCCGCGTCCTCGCCAAGCTGGGCGACTCCGTCACCACCGACCACATCTCGCCGGCCGGCGCGATCAAGGCCGACAGCCCGGCGGGCAAGTACCTCGCCGAGCACGGGGTGGGACGCCGTGACTTCAACTCCTACGGCTCGCGCCGTGGCAACCACGAGGTGATGATCCGCGGCACGTTCGCGAACATCCGGCTGAAGAACCAGCTCCTCGACGGCGTGGAGGGCGGCTTCACCTACAACTTCGTCAAGGGTGAGCAGGACACCATCTACGACGCGGCCCAGGACTACGCCGCGCAGGGCACCCCGCTGGTGGTGCTGGGCGGCAAGGAGTACGGCTCCGGTTCCTCGCGGGACTGGGCGGCCAAGGGCACCGCGCTGCTCGGCGTCAAGGCGGTCATCACCGAGTCCTTCGAGCGGATCCACCGGTCGAACCTCATCGGCATGGGAGTCCTGCCCCTGCAGTTCCCCGCCGGGGAGTCCGTGCAGTCGCTCGGCCTGGACGGCACCGAGACGTTCGACATCGCGGGCGTCACGGCGCTCAACGAGGGCACGACGCCGGAGACCGTCGCCGTGACCGCGACGAAGAGCGACGGCTCGACCGTCGAGTTCGACGCCGTCGTGCGCATCGACACCCCGGGCGAGGCGGACTACTACCGCAACGGCGGGATCCTGCAGTACGTCCTGCGCGACCTCGTCAACGGCTGAGCCGACGGCGCACCGCACCGACCACGGCGCCCCGGCGCTCCCTCGAGGGAGCGCCGGGGCGCCGTGGTCGATATCAGTGCGCGTGCGCGTGGGTGCCGGTTCCCGGGAGGGCGCCGGGGCGGGTCCACTGGACGGTGGGCCTGCCGCCGGTCCAGCTGGTGCCGCGGTAGTGCTCGTCCGACATCCAGAACCAGCCGGGCTGCCCGCCCTCCGGCCAGCCGGCGGGGGAGTCCTGCCACGTCTCCCTCCGTCCTCGCACGGTCAGGTCGAGCAGCGCGAGCGTGGGCATGGTCGTCTCCGCTCCCCGGCCGGTGAGCGTGCCGGTGAGGAAGACGCGGTCGCCCTGGCGGAGCCAGGACGTCCACTGGCCGAACTCGTCGCCGGCGACGATCTCGTCGTCGACGTCGGCCACCGAGTACCAGTGGCGGGGGTAGCCCATGAACTCGACGAACGGCTCGAGCTCGTCGTAGGGAGCCTGGGCGAAGACCGCGAACGACACGCCGCGGGCGGTCAGGTAGGCGGGCTCCTGCGTCGCCCAGTAGGTCAGCGTGCACCCCGCGCACTGCCCCGCGATGCCCTGCCCCGCGTGCCACATGTGCTTGTAGACGACGAGCTCCTCGCGGTCTCCGAACAGCTCCACGAGCGTGGTGGGTCCGTCCGGTCCCGTCAGAGGTGCCGTGGCGTCCACCTCCGTCATGGGGAGCCGACGGCGGGCGGCGGCGATCGCGTCGCCCTCGCGGGTGTGGGCCTTCTCGCGGTCGAGCAGCTCGGCGCGGGCGGCCTGCCAGGTGCCGTGGTCGACGACGGGCGGCACGGCGTACCCGGCCTGCACGGGCTCGCTCTGATCGGTGGTGGTCATGGTCTCCTCCTCGTCGGGCTTCCGTGGAGGGGAGACGTCGCGGCGGGCCGGAAGTCATCGGTCGCCGCACATCGCGTGTCCGTTCGACGACGCCGACGGGCCGCGGCGACGCCGCGGCCCGTCGAGAGGTCAGTAGGTGAGGTTGTCGAGGTACTCGAAGCTGTCCTGGGCGAACTCCCGCCCGTCCGGCGCGAGGTCGTACTCGACCGTGTAGTACTTCACGTGGCCGTGGGCTGCCTCGAGGATCGGCTCCCAGTCGATCTCGCCCTCACCGACGTCCGCGAAGGTGGCTCGGGCGTCGCCGTTGAGGAACCCGTCCTTGACGTGCAGGAGCTCGATGCGGTCGCCGTACTCCTCGAGGAGCTCGACGACGTCGACGCCGGCGTCGTACGCCCACAGGACGTCGACCTCGAAGGTGACGTACCGCGGGTCCGTGTTGTCGGCGATGATCTCCCACGCCGACTTCTCCTCGCCCGTGGCGGGGTCGGTGTAGACGGTGGTGAACTCCTGCTGGTGGTTGTGGCCGAAGATCTTGTGCAGCCCCTGCTTCGACGCGGCCTCGCCGAGCCGGTTCAGCGTCGCGGCGGTGGCGAGGGTGTCCTCGTAGCTGCCGATGCCCGGGGAGGCGAAGCCGCCCGAGCCGACGTAGTGCTGGCCGATGGCCTTGGAGTAGGCCAGGGTCTGGTCCCACGTGGCCTCGTTGGTGCTGTTGTGCGCCGCCGAGACCTTCAGGCCGTGCTTCTTGACCAGCGCGCGGAACTCCTCGGCGGTGTACCCGGAGAAGTTGCCGCCGAACGGCTCGATGTTCCGGTAGCCCATGTCGGCCAGCTCGCCGAGCACCGAGTCGAGCCCGTCCTCGGCGACCCACGGGATCAGGCTGAACATCTGGATGGAGATCTTGCTGGCCGGCACCGTGCGTCCCGCGTCCTCCGGCGGGGCCGCGGCAGCGCTGCCCGCTGCTGAGAGGGCGAGCGCAAGCCCGGTGGCCGTGGCGGCGGCCGTGCGGAGCCTGCGTCGGGCAGGGGGGTTCTTCGACATCGTCGTCTTCCCTTTCGCGCGTGCGACGTACCGCCGGCGTTGGCGGTGCGGTGCGGGCGGCGGTGACGCGCGCCACAGCACGCCTGCGACACTAAGAGCACTTCTGCCAGGTGTCAACCAAAAGATGCGTAGGCGATCACATCTTTAGGGTGTGCGGGAGCGTGTCCAGGCAGGTGACGCCACGGGCGCGGCGCCCGTCGGACGGGTCGCGGTGACGTGGTCGACGACGGCGCGGAGGACCTCCGGGTCGTCCAGGACGCGGTTGTGGCCCAGCCCTGGCGCGACGAGCATCTCGCTGCCGGGGTGTGCTGCGTGGAGTCGTCGGGCGTTGTCCGGGTCGTTCATCGAGTCGGTGGTGCTCTGCACGAACAGGGTGGGGACGCCGGGCGGGACCGGGTGGCGGGTCAGGTCGAGCTCGGTGCGCGGTGCGCCGACGTCGGGGAACATCACGCGCGCCGCCCGCTCGGCGAGCCGGTCGTGGAGGCGTGGTGGGATCCCGGACTGGCGCACGAACGAGCCGATGACGGACTCGAACCCGGTCGGCGCGGCGATGGCGACGAGCCGGTCGGCGGCCAGGCCGTCGCGCAGCGCCAGTCCGGCGGCCATCGCGCCGAGCGAGTGGCCGACGACGGCGAGGGCGGGCCCGGCCTGCTCCTGGACGGCGCGCAGCACCCGGGCGTGCTGGACCGCCTGGGTGCGGCGTCCCGTGGAGTCGCCGTGCGCGACGCCGTCGAACGCCACGGGTCGGAGCCCGGCCGCGAGGAAGGCCTCGACCAGTCGGGCGAGCCGGGAGGCGCGCAGCTGCCATCCGTGGACCAGCAGGACCGGGGGAGCGGCCGCGTCTCCCCAGGCGTAGGTGGCGACACGTTCGCCGTCGATGTCCAGGCTTCCGCGCCGGGCGGCGTCGTGGACCTCGGCGTCCACCGGGCGGACGCGCGCCGGTGGCCCGACGCGGCGCATGGCGCGCACACCGAGCGCGGTGGCGAGCGGTGGGGCCACCGTGCCGAGCAGCCGGAAGCCGGTGCGGACGGGGGGCGGGACGATCGGCACGGGTGCCTCCAGGTGGCGCGGCAAGTAAAAGTACGACCGTTCGCACAGTAACACTGAACGAACGGTCGTACCATCAGTTCCATGACGTCGAACGTTGAGGCCCCGCCGACCGACGGGCGCCGGGCGCGGGGCGACCGCTCCCGGCGTGCCGTTCTCGACCATGCCGTGCAGGTCGCCTCCGTCGAAGGCCTGGGCGGCCTGACCTTCGGCTCCTTGGCGACCGCCGCGCCGGTCAACAAGAGCGGTATCGCCGGGCTGTTCGGCTCCAAGGAAGGGCTGCAGCTCGCAGTCGTCGACCATGCCCGCACGACGTTCGTCGAGGAGGTGATCACTCCCGCGCGAGCGGCCGAGGCGGGTGTCGCCCGGCTGTGGGCGCTCGTGGGAGCCTGGACGGCCTACTCGCGGTCGCGGGTCTTCACCGGTGGCTGCTTCTTCCGCGCCGCCGAGGTGGAGCTCGACGGGCGGGAGGCCGGTCCCGTGCGCGACGCCGTGGTGGCCGTGCAGGCGCAGTGGGACGGCTACCTGAGCCATCAGGTCGAGCGCGCCGTGGACGCCGGCCAGCTCGTCCCGGACGCCGACCCCGAGCAGGTGGCCTTCGAGATCGACGCCCTGCTCGGTGCGGCGAACGACCGGTCGCTGCTCCTGGGCGACGACGGCGTGTACCTCCGGGCGCACCGGGCGATCCGCGCGGCCCTCGTCGCGCGCGGGGCTGACCCCGCCGTGCTCAGCTGAAGCCGAAGACGGGCGGGAACAGCACCACGACGACGGCGGCCCAGACCGCGTAGACCGGCAGGTAGCTCGTCTGCCAGCGTTCCAGCGCGGCGAACCCGCGCCGTCGACGGCAGAACCCCAGGGTGAGCCAGCCCGAGCGCACGAGGTGCACCGCCAGGAGCAGGTTGAGGCCCAGGGCGGCGACCTTGTTCGGGCTCGCGCCGAACTCCGCGATCCGGGTGAGCATGGCGGTCAGGGCCACGGCGTCCACGGCGAGGGCTGCCACCACCATGGCGAGCTGCAGCCCGTCGAACAGGCCGGGTCGCGCCAGCGGGTCGCGCGCCGAGATGGAGTACAGGAGCAGCGCGAGCACGAGGACGAGCACCGCGTCGAGCAGGATGAGCAGCTCGCGGTCGACGGTGGTCAGTCCGCCGGCCGAGACGAGGACCCCGAACGACACCACCAGCATCACGGTGGTGAGCGGGGTGAACACGCGGGTCAGCACGGGCGCGATGTTCTCGACGACCTCCTGCTTGGCCTCGACCAGCCAGGCCGCGACCAGCAGCGCGCCGGGCACGCCGAACGGCATCAGCCATCGCTCCAGCACGGGTTCGAGGTCCACGCCGACCAGGCCCAGGAGGCCGAAGGTCAGGCCGACGAGCACCGCGCTGCCCAGCGCGATGAGCACCAGGTAGACGGCGAGCTCGCCGGTGAAGCGGACGAAGTCCATGCGGCGGTCGGCGGACCGCCACCGGCCGCCCGTGTACGCCAACCCGACCAGCGCCCAGAGCACGACCGGTGCGTGGACAGCCGCCAGAGCGGCCGTCGAGCCGGCCGGGTCGAACGGGTAGGCGTTCAGCACGACGCCGAGCGCGACGAACGCCGCGCCCAGCGCGCCGAGCGTGCGTCCGGTGAGGCGCCGCTTCCAGGCGAGGTAGCCGGCCAGGAACGGTGCCACGAGGAGACCGACGTTGCGCAGCAGGACCGTCTCGTCCCAGAAGGTCGCGCCGAGCTTGACGGCCACCCCGGCGCCGACGGCCAGCGCCAGCACGACGGCGAGCTCGCGGCGTGCGGCCGGCGAGCCGTCGCCGTCGGGGCCGTCGGGCACGAGCACGAGCTGCTTCCACAGCCGCTCGGAGTGCTCGCGGGCGAACTCGCGGGAGACGGAGTCCAGGCGGCCCAGGCGCTTGACGGCGACCAGGAACGCCTCGTCGTCGTCGAGGCCGGTGGCCGTGAGGTCGGCGACCCGCTCGCGCAGGTGGTCCTCCATCTCGTCCACGTCGGCCGGGGCGATGGCGCGGTGCCGGTGGACGTAGTCGCGCCAGCGGGCGATCTGGGTCTCGAGGCTGGTGGCGGTGTCCATCAGGCGAGCCCTCCGGCCGCGGCGGGGCCGCTCGGCACCGGGCGGGCCACCGCCTCCCACGCCTGGGTCAGCGCGGCGCTGACGACCTCCCACTGTGCTCGTCGTTCGGCCAGCGCCTCGCGGCCTGCCAGGGTGATGGCGTAGTGCTTGCGCCGGCGTCCCGCGGGGGAGCGGCCCCAGCTCGCCTCGATCAGACCGTTGCGCTCCAGGCGGTGCAGCAGGGGGTAGAGCATCCCGTCCGTCCACTCCATGTGGCCGCCGGAGAGGTCGGCGACGCGCTTGGCGATCGCGTACCCGTAGGACTCGCCCTCGGCGAGGATGCCGAGCACGAGCGGTGTCGCGGAGGCCGCGACGAGGTCCTTGTCGATGTGCATGGGGCTCCATCCCTCGATCTGCTAGGTATTAAACCCTCGCAGATCTAGGGATGGCAAGCGGCGACGCGTCAGGCTCCGCCCTCCCGGGCGCGCAGGCCGTACGTGCCGGCCGTCAGGGTGCGGTAGCAGGTCGCCACGATGCGCTCCAGCACCGCCAGGTCGACCTGCTCGAGGTCCTTGAGGTAGAGGCACCCCACGCCGTGCTGGTGCGGACCCAGGCGCCCGAGCTCCTCGCTGTGCGCCTCGATGCCGTCCATGAGGTAGATCACCGTGCGTGCCTTGCGCGGGGCGAAACCCGCGGCCGCGGCGTCGCCGGACCGGCCCGAGGCGTACTCGTAGCGGTAGCGCCCGAACCCGACGATGCTGCCCTCCCGGTACGGAGCCTCCCCGGTCGCCCGGGACATGAGGCCCAGCAGCGTCTCGGCGTCTCGGCGCCGGACCGGGTGCTCGACGGCGTCGACGAGCTCGCGGACGTCCTGCGGTACCTCTGGTCCGGTCATGGGACCAGTCTGGCCGGTCAGGTGTCGTCGAGCACCCGGGCCAGCGACTCCTCGCCCATGCGGCGCACCCACGCGTTCTCCGGACCGGACTCGAGCATCGACGTCGACATGTTCAGCGCCCAGCCGCGGGCACGGAGCCACACGGGGTCGTCCTGCGGGTAGCGGTCCGCCAGCGCGTCGCGGTAGGCCGCGCGGCCCTCGGCGTCGAGCACGAGCCATCCGGCGGCCAGGTCCGTGGCGGGGTCGCCGGAGGTCATGTCGCCGAAGTCGACGACGGCGGCCAGCGCGTCCCGCTCGCCGCCCGTGCCGGCGTCGGTCAGCACGAGGTTGCCCGGGTGCGGGTCGCCGTGGATCCACACCGGCGGGTCGCCCCAGGGCGGTGCGTCGACCAGGCGGGCCCACAGCGCGAGGACCTTCTCGCCGTCGGGCACCACGCCGCGCTCGACGCGGCCACGCAGGGCCGTTCCGCGGGTGGGCAGCGGAGCGTTGCGGAAGGGGTTGACCGGCGCGTCCGACGGCGCGGGGACATGGAGCGCGCGGTGGAAGGCGGCGAGCGGTCGGGCGATCCGGCGACGCCGTCCGACCGGGACGTCCGCTGCGCGCACGCCGGCGGTCCACGGCACCACGGACCACGACCAGGGGTAGTCCAGGGCGGGGCTCGGGCGGCCGACCCGGACGGCGACGGGCACCACGACCGGCAGCCGCGGAGCCAGCACCGGCAGCCACTGCTGCTCGTGCTCCACGAGGTGCGCGGCGACCTCGCGGCAGGGCACGCGGACGGCCAGGTCGTCCCCGAGCCGCAGCATGACGTTGTCCCAGCCGTTGGCCACGACGCGCAGCGTCCGGTCCGCGAGGTCGGGGTGCTGCTCGGCGAGCAGGCCGCGCACCAGGTCGACGGTGACGTCCAGGTCTGCCTTCATCGCTGGTCGCTCACGCGTCGAGGTCCAGCTCGCGGGCACGGTCCCAGTCCTCGGTCCAGCCGAGGTGGTCGAACAGGGCGTCCAGGATGCCGGCGGTGAACCCCCAGACGAGGTGCTCCGCGTCGCCGTCGTCCACCAGGAATCCCGGTCCGCGCCACTCCCGTCCTCCGCGGCGCAGCACGGTGGTCACCCGGTTCGAGGCGTCCAGCAGGTCGGCCACCGGGGCGCGGAAGACGTGCGCCGATTCGGCCGGGTCGACGACGCCGACGGCGGACTGGCGCGCCCACCACGCGAGCACCGGGGTGACCACGTGGTTGCTGACGGGCATCGGGAGGGACTCCAGGGTGCCGAGCACCTCGACGCCGGCGGTGTCCACCCCGGTCTCCTCGGTGGCCTCGCGCAGGGCCGCCTCGACGACGCCCTCGTCGGGCTCGACCCGGCCGCCCGGGAACGCGACCTGCCCGGCGTGGGAGCGCAGCGTGGCCGCGCGTGCCAGCAGGAGCACGTCGAGGTCCCGGTGCACGGCGAGAGCCTGCGCGTCGTGCTCCGCCGCGAGGGCGTCGAGCACGCCGAACAGCACCAGCACCGCAGCGGGCCGGGCGGCCGACAGGTCGATCTCCCCGCGGGCATGGCGCCAGGGGCCCGCGAAGGTGCCGGCGTCGGCCAGCGCCGCGAGCTGGTCGCGCGCTGCGGGTGCGCTCACGAGGTCACCAGGAGGTGGCCAGGGGCATGCCCTCGGCGTAGCCGGCGGCCGACTGCACGCCCACCACGGCACGCTCGGCGAACTCGGCCAGCGTGCGGGCGCCGGCGTACGTGCAGCTCGAGCGCAGCCCCGACGTGATCTCGTCGAGCAGGTCCTCCACGCCGGGGCGGGCCGGGTCGAGATACATCTTGCCGGTCGAGATGCCCTCCTCGTACAGGGCCTTGCGGGCCCGCCCGAACGCCGTGCCCGCACCCGCGGTGCGGGCGGCGACGGCGCGCGCCGAGGCCATCCCGAACGATTCCTTGTACTGCCGCCCGGAGCCGTCCTCGTGGAGGTCGCCGGGCGACTCGTACGTCCCGGCGAACCAGGAACCGATCATCACCTGCGACGCGCCGGCGGCCAGCGCCAGGGCGACGTCACGCGGGTGCCGCACCCCGCCGTCGGCCCACACGTGCTTGCCGAGCTCGCTCGCTTCGGTGGCGCACTCCAGGACCGCGGAGAACTGCGGGCGCCCGACGGCGGTCTGCATGCGCGTGGTGCACATCGCGCCGGGGCCCACACCGACCTTGAGGATGTCGGCGCCGGCCTCGACGAGGTCGCGCACGCCGTCGGCCGTGACGACGTTGCCGGCCACCACCGGGACGTGCGGGAAGTCCGACCGCACCGCGGCGACCTCGCGCAGCGCGGCCAGCATCTTGTCCTGGTGGCCGTGCGCCGTGTCCACGACGAGCACGTCGACGCCTGCGGCGAGCACCTCACGCGTCTTGGCCGCGACGTCGCCGTTGATGCCGACGGCGGCACCGACCCGCAGGCGTCCTTGCGCGTCGAGCGCGGGGGAGTAGACCGTGGAGCGGACCGCCCCCTTGCGGGTCAGCACGCCCACCAGGACGCCGTCCCGCACGACCGGCGCGAGACGCACCTTCGCGGCGTGCAGGCGCTCGAACGTCGCCTCGAGTCCTTCGGCCTCCACCTGGGCGGCGTCGAGCGTCACCAGGCCGTCGGACGCGACCGCGCCCACCTGGGCGAACCGGTCGACGGCGAGGCAGTCGGCCTCGGTGACGACGCCCACCGGGCGGCCGTCGTCGACCACCACGGCGGCACCGTGCGACCGCTTGCCGAGCAGGCTCAGGACCGCCGCCACGGTCTCGGTGGGGGACACGGTGACCGGCGTCTCGATCACCGGGTCCTTGGACTTGGTGTCCGCCACGACGTCCGCCACCACCTCGACGGGCACGTCCTGCGGCAGGATCGCGACCCCGCCGCGCCGGGCGACGGTCTCGGACATGCGGCGCCCGGACACGGCCGTCATGTTGGCGACCACGATCGGGATGGTGGTCCCCGTGCCGTCGTCGGTGGACAGGTCGACGTCGAACCGGCTCGTCACGTCGGAGCGCGACGGGACCATGAAGACGTCGCCGTAGGTCAGGTCGGTGGTGGGCCGTTGGCCGTCGAGGAAGCGCACCCTGCGAATCTACCGCCCGCACCGCACACAAGAACCTCACCGTCGCGGCGATAGAGTGTCCGGATGACCAGTGGGAGGAACGCATGGGGCTGCTGAGCACGATCACGTCACCCGAGGACGTGCGCCGCCTGACTCCGGCGCAGACCCGGCGGCTCGCGGTCGAGATCCGCGACTTCCTGGTCGAGAACGTCTCGCGCACGGGCGGGCACCTCGGCCCGAACCTCGGTGTGGTGGAGCTGACGATCGCGATGCACCGGGCCTTCGCCTCGCCGCGCGACACGTTCGTCTTCGACACCGGCCACCAGTCCTACGTGCACAAGCTGCTCACGGGCCGCCAGGACTTCACCGGGCTGCGCAAGCGCGACGGGCTGTCCGGCTACCCGAGCCGCGCCGAGTCCGAGCACGACGTCGTGGAGAACTCGCACGCCTCGACCGCGCTGTCGTGGGCCGACGGCATCGCGAAGGCCAACACGGTGGCGCGGCGCGACGACCGCCACGTCGTCGCCGTCATCGGGGACGGCGCGCTCACGGGTGGCATGGCGTGGGAGGCGATCAACAACATCGCCGCGGACGCCGACCGCCGCCTCGTCATCGTCGTCAACGACAACGGCCGCTCCTACTCGCCGACCATCGGCGGCGTCGCCAACCACCTGGACACGTTGCGCGTCACCCGGGGGTACGAAGCGTTCCTCGGCTGGGGCAAGCGCACCCTGCACCGCACGGGTGCGCCCGGCCGGTTCGCCTACGACTGGCTGCACGGCCTGAAGAAGGGCCTCAAGGACGTCGTCGCGCCGCAGGGCATGTTCGAGGACCTGGGCCTGAAGTACATCGGTCCCGTCGACGGGCACGACACCGCGGCCACGGAGGCCGCGCTGCGCCGGGCCAAGGCGTTCGGCGGGCCGGTGATCGTGCACGTCATGACCGAGAAGGGTCGTGGCTACACCCCGGCCGAGGAGGACGTCGCCGATCGCTTCCACGCCGTCGGCAAGATCCACCCCGAGACCGGCCTGCCGGTCGCCCCGTCCCGGTTCGGATGGACCCAGGTCTTCGCCGACGAGATCGTCGCGATCGGCCGGCGCCGGTCCGACGTCGTGTGCCTGACGGCCGCGATGCTGCACCCCGTCGGCCTCGCCCCCTTCGCCGAGGAGTTCCCCGAGCGGACGTTCGACGTCGGTATCGCCGAGCAGCACGCCGTCACCTCCGCCGCGGGCATGGCGTTCGGCGGGCTGCACCCCGTCGTCGCGGTCTACGCCACCTTCCTCAACCGCGCCTTCGACCAGGTGCTCATGGACGCCGCGCTGCACAAGGCGGGCGTGACGTTCGTCCTCGACCGAGCCGGGATCACCGGTGACGACGGCGCGAGCCACAACGGCATGTGGGACATGGCGATGCTCCGGATCGTGCCCGGGCTGCGCCTCGCCGCACCTCGCGACGAGGCGACGCTGCGCACGGCGCTGCGCACCGCCGTCGACGTCGACGACGCCCCGACCGTCGTGCGGTACCCCAAGGGTGCGCTCGGCGAGCCGATCGAGGCGCTCGAGGAGCTCGAGGGCGTCGACGTCGTCGCGCGCCACACCCCGGGCGGCGAGGCGCCGGCCGGGCGCAAGGTGCTCGTCGTCGGGGTGGGGTCGATGGTGGGTTCGGCGCTCGCCGCGGGGGAGTCGCTCGCCGCGCACGGGCTCGAGGTGGACGTCGTCGCGCCGACCTGGGTCCTGCCGGTCCCCGAGCGCCTGGTCAAGATGGCCGGCGAGCACGACCTGGTCGTCACCGTCGAGGATGGCGTGGTCGACGGCGGTGTCGGCGCGATGCTCGCCCAGCGCGCCGCCGAGCAGGGCGTGCGCACCCCGTTCGTGCACCGCGGGCTGCCCGTCGAGTTCCTCGACCACGCCAGCCGGGACCAGATCGTCACGGCGCAGCGGCTGCGCGCCGAGGACGTGGTGCGCGACGCGCTGGCGGCGCTCGCGCAGGACTGAGCGGGCCGGACGACCGGACGAGCCGGCGTCGGGGCTGGTCGTTCGTCCGTGCGTCCGCCGCCCGGAGGAGGGCAGTTCTGCCCGCCGCAGGACGAGGGGGGATCCTCGATGACTCGCTGCAGGAGGCTGGCGTGAGCCCGTGGGGTCGCCGTAGACCGCACACGACCGGCACGGTTGCGGACGTTGCGTTGCAGGAGCACCAGTACATGGTCCTTCCCGGGTCTGGCGTGCTCCCCGTCGTGCGCGGCACGGCGGACGAGGGAACCGAGGTCTGGGGCACGGTCGACGAGCCCCGGCGCTGGTTCGTGGTGTGCCGAGGCGTCGGCTGGGCCAAGGGTGTGTCGGCGCAGGTGCTCTGGGAGGTCGACGCCGACCTCGACCTCACAGTGCTCAGCAAGATGTTGCGGAAGGGGCAGAGCAACCCTGCCGGGGTGCGTCATCCGTACCTCGACGTCGACGTCTACTGCGACCGTTCAGACGCCGAAGCGTCGCTGCGGGGCTCGGCTCTCGAGGACGCCAGGATCACGCGGGCTCTCCGCGACCGGACCTTCCCGATGAGGGCGCGGACCGTGACGGGTCATGTCGAGTTCTTCGACGTGACCGTTGTGCCGGTCCTGGGCGCCGACGAGTGGATGATGCGCCCCGTCGGCTGGACGCCGCGACGTCTGAAGAAGGTCGAGGCGTTCGGTCTGCCGGTGCGCTTCCCTGGGGGGCGGCCTCCCGTCGACCACCGAGGCCCGGTGCGGGTGCACGTGCGCCTGCAGGGCCCCAAGGACCGCTTTGTCGAGCTGGACCTGCTCCCGCCCGCGGGTCGTGTAGGAAGTTCGAGTGGCGACTGACGAGACGAGCAACCTGGACCGCGACGTGATCCCCGTGGCCGCTCTTCCCGAGGCGGGCTCCGAGCATCGAGCGGGGACGCCCTGCGACCGGTGGGCAGCCGCACGTGGAGCGCGGCGCGTCCGACGCGGGTGGCGAGGACTCGAGATGCCTACGAGTGGGTGACCTTCAGCGCCCGCTCGACGATGCCGTGCAGGTCGCCGGTCTGGGCGAACCACGCTCGTTGCTGGGCGGCGCCGCCGCCCGTGGACCACAGCCTGCCGAGCAGGTCCGTGACCACCCGCAGGTCGTCGGTGTCGACCAGTGCGTCACGCACGTGGGCCACGAGCTGACCGACGACGTCGTGCGCCGCCGCCGGTCGCCAGGTCAGCGGGGAGACGAGGTCGCCCGCCAGGCCCGACCGGCCGGCGCGCCAGGCCGCGGTCCGCAGCAGCTCGACGCCGTGGTCCGGCGCCTCGTGCCCGTCGGCGGCCTCGCGCGCCGCCGTCTCGACCAGGCCTCGCACGAGCGCCGCGATCAGGGTCGCCGTGTCCGGGTCGAGGCAGACGTCCATCACGCGCACCTCGACCGTCGGGTAGCGCGGTGAGAGACGGGCGTCGAAGAAGACCATGTTCTGGTCCAGGACGGTGTCCGTGGCGACGAGTGCCTCGATCGCGGCGTGGTAGGCCTGCGGTGTGCCGAAACGGCGGGTGGGCCCCGCCGTCGGCCACCGGGTCCAGACCTGGGAGCGGAAGCTCGCGTAGTCGGTGTCCTCGCCCTGCCAGAACGGGGAGTTGGTGCTCAGCGCCATCACCGTGGGCAACCACGGCCCGATCCGGTCGATCACGGCGACACCCTCGGCGTCGTCCGCGACCGCGACGTGCACGTGGCACCCGCTCGTGAGCTGTTCGCGCGCCGTCATGCCGAACACCCGACGTGCCTGCTGGTACCGCAGCTTCGACACCGTGGTCCCGGTGAACGCGATGGGAGAGGTGGCCAGCGCGACGGCCCGGGCGTCGACTCGGTCGGCCGCGTCCTGCGCCCGCGCGCGGCCGGCACGGATCTCCGCCGCCAGGGCCGTCAAGGACGCGTGCGGGTGCGTGGCCGTCTCGAGCTGCTCCTCCATGAACTCCGGCTCCAGCGCGCCGGTCCCGCCCTCGCGGTTGTCGTTCCCGGAGGCGGCGAGCGCCTCCTGCGCCTTCGCCACCGGCGACCCGTCCGGTCCCACCAGCAGGAACTCTTCCTCGACACCCATCGTGCGCGGCTCCGTCATGGAGGCATCATGGTGCGGCTGCGACGTCGTCGCCCGCCGACGCGCCGCGACGCGGGACCGACGCCGACACGTCACCGCGCGGCCACCACCAGTTCAGGCCGGTCTGCTTGAACGAAGGTATGGCTCGTCCTCCGATCATGGTCCCGGTGCTCGCCACGGCCCTGGCCGCGTCCCTCGGCGCGGCCGTGGCGGTCGTCGCGGCCGCCGAGCTGCTCCGCAGGCAGGCGGCGCTGGCCCGGCGCCGCATCGGCAAGGCGCTCGGCGAGGAGGCGCTGGACGCCGACCGCGTCTGGCGCAAGAAGTACGGTGGCCCGCCGCTCGACCTGCTGGTCCTCGGGGACTCGGTCGCCGCCGGCCTCGGCGCCGAACGTCGGAAGGACACCCTCGGGGCGCGGATCGCCCGTGGCCTGGCGAAGCGCCTGCACCGCCCGGTGCGGCTGCGGGTCGGCGCCGTCGTCGGGTCCGAGTCGTCCGCCCTGGCCGCCCAGCTCGACGCCCTGGACCCCGCCTACCGGCCGGACGTCGCCGTCGTCGTGGTGGGTGGCAACGACGTCACCCACCGGGTGCCGGTGCCGGTGTCGGTGAGCCACCTCGTCGAGGCGGTCGACAGGTTGCACGCCCTCGGCTGCGTCGTCGTCGTGGGCACGTGCCCCGACCTGGGTGCGCTGCGCCCGGTGCCCCAGCCGCTGCGTGCCCTCGGCGCACGCGCCTCGCGACAGCTCGCCGCCGCGCAGGCCGTGGCGGCGCGGGCGGCGGGTGCGTATCCCGTCTCGCTCGCGGAGGTCGTGGGGCCGTTCTTCGTCGACCACCCCGACGAGGCGTTCAGCCTCGATCGCTTCCACCCGAGCGCGCTCGGCTACCGGCGCACCGCGAAGGCGCTCGTACCGTCGGTGCTCCGCGCGCTCGGCGAGGAGGACGGCACGCCGCCCGGCCCGGGCCACGAGCGGCCGGAGGGCCGGGCGCGTACCGACCTCAGCGGGCGGTGACCTCGGAGCCCGCCAGCGCGGTGAGCCACTCGCCCCAGAACCCGCGCCAGTGCTCCGCCGCCGCGGGAGACGCCAGCCGTTCGTGGGTGAGGGTCATCCGGGTGCGCCCGCCCACCGGGTCCGTGGACACCATGAGCACGCCGTGCTCGGCCGGGTCGAGCGCGCCGGTCTCGGCGACGGCGAAGCGGGGACGCTTGACGCCCGGCCGGGAGCGGGGCGACAGGGTCAGCCCCGGCACGAGGGCGGCGCGGTCCGCGTCGTCCAGCAGCAGGGCGTGCGCCGTGTCATGGTCCAGGCCCAGCACCTTGGACCGGCTGACGCTGAACGTGCCGTCGGGCATCTGGCCGGGCAACCGGATACCGGTGATCCGCTCGTACCCGACGGTGACGGTCTGCGCCCACCAGCCGGAGACGTCGTGGTGCGCGGCCACCCAGGCCGCGATCTCGGTGTGCCCGGCGGAGCGGCCCGGACCGTCGTCGACGATCGAGACCCACTCGTCCCAGCCGTGGCCGGTGTTCTCCTTGATCGTCGCGTCGGACGTCTCCGGCCGGCTCACCCAGCCGGGCGCGGCGCCCGACGGCGGGGTGTGGGGCAGCAGGGAGCGGCGCGCGGCGGCGTAGCGCTCTCCGGTGCGGGCCATGCGCTCGCGGACCTGGCGCTTGAACGACTCGTGGGAGGTCATGAGGACTCCTGTGCTCGGGGTGCGTCACCTGCGGCTCGCGCTCGCGGTGTCGCACCGGAACACGGATGTCCTGGCCGACGCGTCGAGCACTCGAGGTCCCCTTTGCCTCCACCACCGTGCCGCGCACGGTGGTCCCGACGGCGCGAGCGCCGGTCCGGAGGTGGGGCGGGACGCGCCGCCCACCTCGACCATACTCCGGGCCACCGGACCGTGTCAGGCCCTCGGCCGGTAACGTACGGGCGTGATCTGGCTGTTCGACCTCGACAACACGCTCGTGAACCGCGACGCCGCCTTCGCCGTCTGGGCCGGCGAGGCCGTGGCCGGCCACGGGGGCACCGACGCGGACCTCGCCGCGATCATCGCTGCCGACGACGGCGGTTTCTCCCGCAAGGCGGACCTCGCCCGGGTCGTCATCGACCGGCTCGGTCTGCCCGACGACGTGCCGGGGACCATCGAGCTGTTCCGTGCCGGGATCCGCGATCATGTCCAGGCGTACGCCGGCGTCCTCGACACGCTCGACGTGCTGCGCGGCGCCGGGCACGCCGTCGGCGTGGTCACCAACGGCAACTCCGCCCAGCAGCGCGGCAAGATCGCCCGCTGCGACGTCGAGCGGCACGTCGACGCGATCGTCGTCTCGGAGGAGGAGGGCGTGGCCAAGCCCGACCCGCGGCTCGTCGAGATCGCCCTCGAGCGGCTGGGGGTGGCTGACGTCGACCGGCGCGACGTCTGGATGATCGGCGACGCCGCCCACGCCGACGTCGCGGTCGGCCGCGCCGCCGGCACCCGCACCGGGTGGGTGTCCCACGGCCGGGCGTGGTCCGGCGGTGCGCGTCCGGACGTGGTCGCCGGGACCACGCGCGACGTCGTGGCGCTCGCGGCCTCGCCGGCGCACCGCCGTTGAGAACGCCGGACTGTCAGCCGTACAGACGCTCGGCGTAGGCCGGACCGTAGTGCTCGTCGAGCGTGGACAGCGGCACGTCGGGCGCCTCGAGCCGGTGCGCCAGCACGGCCCGGCGCGGGACGGCGTCCGGGGCCCACGACTCCGGGTCCCACGTGCGCGAGCGCAGGAACGCCTTGGCGCAGTGCATGAACACCTCGCGGACGCTCACCTCCAGGACCAGTGACGGCACGTTCCCCTTGACCTGCATCTGCTCCGCGTAGGGCACGTCGCGCAGGAGACGGGCGGTGCCGTTGACGCGCAACGTGTCGCCGCGACCGGGCACCACGAAGATCAGGGCGACCTCCGGGTTGACGAGCACGTTGCGGAACCCGTCGACGCGCTTGTTGCCGGGCCGGTCCGGGACGGCGATGGTGACGTCGTCCAGCACGTGCACGAAGCCGGCGGGGTCACCCTTGGGGGAGACGTCGGCACGGCCGTCGGCGCCGGCGGTGGCGACGAAGCACAGCGGGCTCTCCGCGAGCCATCGCCGGTGGTCCTCCCGCAGTCGATCGTCCACCTTGTCTCGCACGCGGGGCAGGGGTGATCCCACCAGCTGCTCGAGCTCGGCGACGGTCGTGACAGGAGTTCCTCCGTGGCTGCTCACGCCGGCCAGCGTAGTCCCACCGGTCGCGAGAGAGGCGGGACGGTCCGAGCCGCGGCAACGGCGTCGGGCGGCGCAGACAGCGGTGGCCGGCCCCGACGTGGGGACCGGCCACCGTGCGTGCTCCCCGGGCGAGGAGGTGTGGACGTCAGGTGTCAGGCGACGTTCGCGACGCCGTCGGGCAGGATCCGCCGCCCGAGGACCCGCTCGCTGTAGCCCGTGCGGTCGAGGTACGGCGTGATGCCGCCGGTGTGGAAGCCCCACCCGGCCCCGAGGATCATGCACAGGTCGATCTGGGACGGGTCGGCCACGACCTGCTCGTCGAGCATGTGACCGATCTCGACCGTCAGGGCCGTCAGCACGGAGTCGAGGACCCCGGCGGCGTCCAGCACGGGCGTGCCCGAGCGGCCCGGCGCACCCGCCTCGAGGGCCTCGCCGAACACCGCCTGGATCGCCGGGTCGACGGGCTTGTGCAGCCCCGGCGCCGGGGCGTCGAGCACCACCCGCGTGCCGTCCGCGACGAGCTTCTCCAGGCCCGCCGAGCGCGGGAACCGCTCGCCGAGGTCCTCGCGGAGCGAGGTGAGCACGTGCAGCCCGACGGCGGGACCCACCAGGTCGAAGAGCTCGAACGTCGGCATCGGGAAGCCGAGCGGGGCGAGCGCGGCATCGGCGGCTTCGACCGACGTGCCGTTCTCCACCGCCTCGACGACCTTGCCCATGACGAGCACGAGCAGACGGTTCACCACGAACCCGGGGCGGTCCTTGACCAGCACCGCCGTCTTGCGGAGCTTCTTGGTGATGGCGAACGCGGTGGCGAGGGCCTCGTCGGAGGTCCGCTCGGCGTTCACGACCTCGACCAGGGGCATCTGGGCCACCGGGTTGAAGAAGTGGATGCCGACCACGCGCTCCGGGTGGCGCAGGTCGGAGGCCATCTCGGTGATCGACAGCGCGGAGGTGTTCGTGGCCAGGACGGTGTCCTCGCCCACGACGTCCTCGAGCTCGGCGAACACCTTCTTCTTCAGGCCCATGACCTCGGTGACGGCCTCGACGACGACGTCGCAGGACGCGAAGTCGGTGATGTCGGTGGTGCCGGTCACGCTCGCCGCGATCCGGTCGGCGACCTCGGGCGTCATCCGGCCACGGGAGACCAGCTTGTCGACGGTGCTGCGGACGAACCCGAGGCCCTTGGCGACACGCTCCTCGTCGAGGTCGCGCATGACGACGGGCACGCCGAGCCGCTGCGAGACGAGCAGCGCGATCTGGGCGGCCATCAGCCCGGCGCCCACGATGCCGACGCGGGTGACCGGTCGGGCGAGCTTCTTGTCGGGCGCGCCGACCGGCTTCTTGCCGGCGGACGTGAGCTGGAACGCGTAGACGCTCGCCCGCATCTCGTCGGTCATGATCAGGTCGGCCAGCGCCTCGTCCTCGGCCTCGAAGGCCTCGGCGCGCGACGCGTTCCGGGCCCCGGCGAGCAGCTCGAGCGCGCGGTACGGCGCGGGCCGGGACCCGGCGACGAGCGCATCGAGGCGCTCGCGGGTGCCCTGCACGACGGCGTCCCACACGGGCTGCGGGTCGAGCTCGCGCCGCGGGGGCGTCACCTCGCCGCGGAGCACGCGGGCGGCCCAGTCGATCGAGCGCTCGAGGAAGTCCGCGGCGTCGAACAGCTCGTCCACGAGGCCGATCTTCAGCGCCTCGGCCGGCTTGAACGGCTTGTTCGCCGCCGGGCGGGAGAGCAGCACGTCGACGGCCTTCTCGATACCGACGAGCCGCGGCACGAGGTAGGCGCCGCCCCAGCCGGGGACGAGACCGAGGCCGGTCTCGGGCAGGCCGAGCGCGGCGGCGTCGGAGGCCACGGTGCGGTAGTCGCAGTTCAGGGCCACCTCGAGGCCGCCGCCGAGCGCGAGCCCGTTGACGAACGCGAACGTGGGCACGCCCATCGTGTGGAGCAGCTCGTAGGCGGCGTGCCCGGAGCGGCCGAGCTCGAGCGCCTGCTCGCGCGACGTGACGGCTCCCACGCCGAGCAGGTCGGCGCCCGCCGCGAGGAAGTACGGCTTGCCGGTGACGCCCACGGCCACGATCTCGCCGGCGGCGGCGCGCTGCTGCAGCGCCGTCAGCGCCGCGGTGAGCTCGGCGAGGCCGTCGGGCCCGAGGGTGTTGGGCTTGGTGTGGTCGAGGCCGTTGTCGAGGGTGACGAGCGCGAGCGTGCCGGCGCCGCCGGGCAGCGCGACGTCACGGACGAGGGAGTGGGTGACCCGCTCGGTGCGTCCCTGCGGTGCCGGGCTCGTGGTCTCGGTGGTGTTCTCGGTCATCGTGGTCAGACCTCCGTGGTGGCCGGGACGTGGCCCGAGTAGTCGGCGTGGTGCGGGTTCTCCCAGACGACGGTGCCGCCCTGTCCGAGCCCGACGCACATCGTGGTGATGCCGTAGCGGACCTCCGGGTGCTGGGCGAACTGCCGGGCGAGCTGGGTCATCAGCCGGACGCCTGAGCTGGCCAGCGGGTGGCCCACGGCGATGGCGCCGCCGTAGCGGTTGACGCGCTCGTCGTCGTCGGCGATCCCGTAGTGGTCCAGGAAGCTCAGCACCTGCACGGCGAAGGCCTCGTTGATCTCGAACAGGCCGATGTCGTCGATGGTGAGACCGGCCTGGGCGAGCGCCTTGTCGGTGGCCGGCACCGGGCCGTAGCCCATGATCTCGGCCGGGACGCCCGCGAACGCGTAGGAGACGAGGCGCATGGCGGCCGGCAGCCCGAGCTCGTCGGCGGTCTCGCCGGCGGCGAGCAGCGACACGGTGGCGCCGTCGGTGAGCGGCGAGGAGGTGGCCGGTGTGACGCGTCCACCGGGGCGGAACGGCGTCTTGAGGTCCGCGATGCCCTCCATCGTGGTCTCGGGGCGGGGGAGCTCGTCGGCGGTGGCCAGGCCCCAGCCGCGCTCGGCCGACCGTGCGGCGATCGGGACGATCTCCGGCCCGATGTCGCCGTTCGCCACCGCCTTGGCGTACTTGGCCTGGGTGCCGACCGCGTACGCGTCCGCGCGCTCCTTGGTCAGGTGCGGGAACTTGTCGTGCAGGTTCTCTGCCGTGACGCCCATGTTGAGGGCCTCCGGGTCGACCAGCTTCTCGGAGAGGAACCGCGGGTTGGGGTCGGCGTCGAGGCCCATGGGGTGGCGGCCCATGTGCTCGACCCCGCCGGCGACGACGACGTCGGACGCCCCGACGGCGATGCTCGACGCCGTGGCGGTCACCGCGGTCATGGCACCGGCACACATGCGGTCGATGGCGTAGCCGGGCACGGAGTGCGGCAGGCCGGCGAGGAGGCCGACCGTCCGGCCGAGGGTGAGGCCCTGGTCGCCCTGCTGGGTCGTCGCCGCGATCGCCACCTCGTCGATGCGCTCGACGGGGAGCTCGGGGTGGCGGCGCAGCAGCTCGCGCAGCGCCTTGACGACGAGGTCGTCGGCTCGGGTCTCCGCGAGGAGGCCGTCGGCCCTGGCCTTGCCGAAGGGGGTGCGCACGCCCTCGACGAAGACGACGTCGCGCAGGGCGCGTCGCGCGGGGTCGCGGGTGGTGCCGGGGGCCTGGGGGGCCACGGTCATGGCAGCTCCGTCCGTTGCGGTGGTCGGTTCCGACGGTGCCGGGAGCATCGTCGCTCGGGACCTCGGGGGGTCGCCCCGGGGCTCGGGTACACGCTACCGCGAGTACCGGGAACAGCATAGACCATCTGATACGCAGTATCAGTGCTGGACAGCGTTATGGAGAGCCGTGGAGAGCCGTCGAGAGCCGGGGGAGCCGGAAAGTCGCGCGCAGCCGGGTCAGACGGAGGCGAAGGCCTGCGCCAGGCGCTCGGCCAGCAGCTCGATCTGCCACTCGCGGGCCTGGCGGTCTTGCAGGAAGTCCGCGATCTCGTTCGGACCGGCCGGCTCCGGCGGCGTCCAGCAGACACGGCGCAGCGCGTCCGGCTGCAGGAGGTTCTCCGCCGGGACCGACAGCTCCTCCGAGAGCTGCGACACGATCTCGCGTGCCGCGCTGAGACGGCGCGCTGCGACCGGGTCTCGGTCGCCCCAGGCGCGCGGCGGGGGCGGCGCATCGGTGCGCGGACCGCGCGTCGAGGGCAGGTCCGCCTCGTCGAGGGCCAGCGCGGCGTCGATCGCCTGCTGCCAGGCCGGTGCCCGCCGTCGGGCACCCTTGGTCGCGAACTCCGGCAACGCGACGAGCTGCGGCACGGTGCGGGGCAGGGCCTTGGCCGCCGCGATGATCGCGCGGTCGGGCAGCACGCGCCCGGGGGAGACGTCGCGCTGCCGGGCGTTGGCCTCGCGCGCCTCCCAGAGGCTGCGGACGACGGCGAGGCGCCGACGGCCCGTGAGCGTGTGGGTTCCCGACGTGCGGCGCCAGGGGTCCACGCGCGGCGCCGGGGGCGGCATGGTGCGGACGTGCTCGAACTCCTCGGCCGCCCAGCCGGCCTTGCCCGCCTCCTCCAGCCGGGCCGCGAGCACGTCGCGGACCTCGACGAGCACCTCGACGTCCAGCGCGGCGTAGCGCAGCCAGTCCTCCGGCAGCGGCCGTGTCGACCAGTCCACGGCCGAGTGCTCCTTGGCCAGGCCCAGGCCGAGGGTGTCCGCCACCACCGCGGCGAGGCCGACCCGCGGCATCCCGAGCAGGCGCGCGGCGAGCTCGGTGTCGAAGATCCGCGCCGGTCGCAGGCCGTGCTCGGCGAGACCGGGCAGGTCCTGAGAGGCGGCGTGCAGCACCCACTCCGTGCCCCCGACCGCGCCGTTCAGCGCGGACAGGTCCGGCAGCGGGACCGGGTCGATCAGCGCGGTGCCGGCACCTGCTCGCCGGACCTGGACCAGGTACGTCGCCTGACCGTACCGGTAGCCCGAAGCCCGCTCCGCGTCCGCGGCGACCGGCCCGGAACCCGCCGCGAAGGCCGCGACCACCCGCTCGAGCGCCGCCGGGGTGTCCACGACCCGCCCGACGCCGTCGGCCGGCTCGGTCAGCGGGGCGATCTCGACGTCGTCGGCGGCATCGGCGGGGAGGGCAGCGCTCATGGGCCTACGGTACGGCGCCGGACGTCCAGGGCCGTCACGCCGTCCGGCAGGGGAGGGAGCCCACCGGCCGTGGACATCAGGTCGGCCCAGACCTCGAGGTGCGCGCCGAGGTCGGTGTCCGTGGGCGTCCACGACGCACGGATCTCGAGATCCACGGCGGCGGGGGTGGCGGCGAGCGCGCCGTAGCTCTGCGACAGCACCCGGGTCACGGTGCCGCCCGCCGCGACGGCGCCCACGCCGGCGTCCTGGAGGTTCTCGGTGACCCACGTCCAGGCCACGTCGCCGAGCATCTCCTCGGTGGCGAGCTCGGCCTCGAGACGGGTGCGCACGAGCGTCACCACACGGAAGTCGCCGCGCCAGGCCTCCTGGCCGTCCGGGTCGTGCAGGCCGACGAACCGGCCGGTGGCGATCTCCTCGTCGTCGACGATCACCTCGCCCTCCAGCGCCAGGGCGTACGGAGCCACCCGCTGGGGGCCCGGGACCTCGACCAGCCGGACCTCCGGCCGCAGCCGCCGCCCGCGCAACGACTCGAGGGCGGCAGCGAAGCGTTCGGGCACGTCATGCCGGGTTCCGCTCACCCGACCACCGTACGACGAGCGGCGGTGTCCGGATCCCGGCACGTGGGCGTGTCGCGTCACAGGGACGACTAGGCTGGTCGCGGCCTCCCGGGCGTGCACCACGAGACGCCCGGACACGATCTTCCCGAGGAAGCAGGAATCGATGACAGCACGTGCCCAGATCGGCGTCACCGGACTCGCGGTGATGGGTCGCAACCTCGCGCGCAACTTCGCCCGCCACGGCTACACCGTGGCCGTGCACAACCGCAGCTACGGCAAGACCCGGTCCCTGGTCGAGGAGGCGGGCCACGAGGGCGACTTCGTGCCGTCGGAGACCATGGCCGACTTCGTCGCCTCGCTCGAGCGGCCGCGCAAGGTCGTCATCATGGTCAAGGCGGGTGCCGCGACCGACGCCGTCATCGACGAGCTGCTGCCGCTGCTGGAGGAGGGCGACATCGTCGTCGACGCCGGCAACGCGCACTTCCCGGACACCATCCGCCGCGAGGAGGCGCTCAGCGCCCGCGGCCTGCACTTCGTCGGCACCGGCGTCTCGGGCGGCGAGGAGGGTGCGCTGCTCGGCCCGTCCATCATGCCCGGCGGCACCCGTGAGTCCTACGAGTCGCTCGGGCCGATCCTCGAGGCGATCTCCGCGAAGGTCGACGGCACGCCGTGCTGCACCTACGTGGGGCCGAACGGCGCCGGCCACTTCGTCAAGATGGTGCACAACGGCATCGAGTACGCCGACATGCAGCTCATCGCCGAGGCCTACGACCTGCTCAAGCAGGGCCTCGGCGCCTCGGCGGCCGAGATCGGCCAGATCTTCGCCGAGTGGAACACCGGCGACCTGGAGTCGTTCCTCATCGAGATCACGGCCGACGTGCTGCAGCACGTCGACGCCGAGACCGGCTCGGCGTTCGTCGACATCGTCCTCGACCAGGCCGAGCAGAAGGGCACCGGCCGCTGGACCGTGCAGAACGGTCTGGACCTGGGTGTGCCCATCACGGGCATCGCCGAGGCGACGTTCGCCCGCGCCCTGTCCGGCTCGGTGCCGCAGCGCGAGGCCGGCCGTGCCGCGCTGCCCGCCCACACCCAGGCCTGGGAGGTCGGCACGGACGACGCGTCCCGCGCCCGCTTCGTGGAGGACGTGCGCCTGGCCCTCTACGCCTCCAAGGTCGTCGCCTACTCCCAGGGGTTCGACCAGATCGCGGCGGCGTCGGCGGAGAACGGCTGGGACATCGACCGTGGCGCCATGGCCCGCATCTGGCGCGGCGGCTGCATCATCCGCGCCCGGTTCCTGAACCGGATCACCGAGGCCTACGAGCGCGACGCGAACCTCCCGCTGCTGCTCGCCGACGAGT
This sequence comes from Isoptericola sp. S6320L, assembly GCF_023015685.1. Taxonomy (NCBI): domain Bacteria; kingdom Bacillati; phylum Actinomycetota; class Actinomycetes; order Micrococcales; family Promicromonosporaceae; genus Isoptericola; species Isoptericola sp. S6320L. Next base: position 202,940 of record NZ_JALKAT010000001.1, on the reverse strand, counting down.
ACTTCACGGACGCGGTCGGCAACGGCCTCGCCGCCTGGCGTCGCGTCGTCGCCGGCGCCGCGCAGAACGGCGTGCCGACGCCCGCGTTCAGCTCCTCGCTGGCGTACTACGACGGCGTGCGGGCCGAGCGCCTGCCGGCGGCCCTCATCCAGGCGCAGCGCGACTTCTTCGGCGCGCACACCTACCGGCGTACCGACCGGTACGGCACGTTCCACACGCAGTGGTCGGCCGACCGCACCGAGCAGGAGGCCTGACACCCTCGTGACCAGCTCCCTCGCGGAATCCGGGGCCGCCGCAGGCCCCGGGTTCCATCCCGTGATCGTCGGGTCGGACATCGGCGTGTACGGCCTGACCCGTTCCTTCCACGAGCAGTTCGGGCTGCGCACCACGGTGGTCGCGTTCGCCGAGCCGGGCCCCATCGCGCACTCGCAGCTCATCGACACGGTGCTGTCCGGCACCGCGCCGGACGAGATCGTGTCGACGCTCGAGCGCGTGGCGACCGACCGGCGCGCCGCCGGCCACCGCGAGCCGCTGCTGCTGCAGTCCAACATGGACTGGGTGGTGCGGATCCTCGCGCACCACCGTGCGGTGCTCGAGACCGCCGGGTACGTCCTGCCCTACGCCGACGTCGACCTCATCGACCGGATCTGCGACAAGGCGGAGTTCTCGGCCGTGTGCGCCGAGCTCGGGATCCCGACGCCCGCCACCGTGATCCAGGACTTCGCCACGGCCGCCGACGACGGGTGGCGGCCCGCGCCCGTCGACTTCGACTACCCGGTGATCGCCAAGCCCGCCTCCAGCGCCGACTACCACGACGCGCGGTTCGCGGGGAAGAAGAAGATCTACGAGATCGCCTCGCCCGGTGAGCTCGAGGAGCTCTGGACGGCGCTGCGCGGAGCGGGTTTCCGCGGGCGCTTCCTGGTCCAGGAGATGATCCCGGGGGACGACACGCAGATGCGGTCCGTCACCACCTACTCCGACACGTCGGGGCGGGTCACGCTGCGCTGCTCCGCCCAGGTGCTGCTGGAGGAGCGGACTCCGGCGGCGCGCGGGAACCCGTCGGCGATGATCGTCGAGCCGATCGACGAGATCCTCGACGCCGCGCAGCGGATCTGCGAGCACACCGGGTGGCGCGGGTTCGCGAACTTCGACGTCAAGCTCGACCCCCGTGACGGCGTCTTCAAGTTCTTCGAGCAGAACCCGCGCATCGGTCGGAACAACTACTACGTCACCGCGGGCGGGCAGAACCCCACCGAGGTGCTGGTGGACGACGTGATCCGCCGTCAGCAGCGCGAGCGCGTGACCGCTCAGCACGAGGTGCTCTACGCCGTCGTGCCCCACCGGATGCTGCGCCGCTACGTGCTGGACGACGGGTTGCGCGCACGCGTGGTGGGCCTGATGCGGACGGGGCGCTCCGTGCACCCGCTGCGGTACGCGGCCGACGCCACCCCGCGGCGTCGGCTGTACATCCTCACGGCGCTGGTCAACCACGTGCGCAAGTACCGGCGGTACTACCCGATGAGCGCGCTGAAGGCCAACTATGCTGCCGCACAGCAGGCGGCCGCCGCGCGTCCCGCCGGCGGGCGGAGGAACCGATGAACCGTCGGCTGCAGCCCGTCGTCCTGGGTGGCGACATCGGGGCGTACTCGCTCGCGCGGACCTTCCACGAGGCCTACGGCGTCAAGCCGGTCGTGGTCTCGGGCATGTCCACGGGCCTGGTGCGGCACTCGCGGATCCTGCACCACGTCGCCGAGCCGCGTATCGACGACCCGGACGCGATCGTCGCGCGTCTGCGCTCGATCGCCGACGAGCACCGCGACGCCGACCTGGTCGTGATGGGCTCCGCGGACTGGCTCGTGCGCACCCTGGTGGAGAACCGCGACCGCCTGGAGGACCGCTACACGGTCCCGTACGTCGGGGAGGAGCTGCTGCTGCGGCTCACCGACAAGGAGGGCTTCGGCGAGCTGTGCGCCGAGCTCGGCATCGCCCACCCCACCACGGTCGTGCACAAGATCGAGGGGCGGGACGCTCCCGACGGCGGCGAGCCCGACACGTCGGGTCTGACCTTCCCGGTCATCGCCAAGGCGGCCAGCACGGCCGCGTACCACGACGTCGAGTTCGCGGGGAAGAAGAAGGTCTTCCTCGTCGAGTCCCGCGCCGAGCTGGTCGACCTCCTCGCTCGCGTGCGCACGGCCGGCTACGTGGGCTCGTTCGTCATCCAGGACTACATCCCCGGTGACGACTCGGGGATGCGGATCCTCACCTGCTACTCCGACGCCAACGGCAAGGTGCGCTTCTCGGCGTTCGGGCACGTGCTGCTCGAGGAGCACACCCCCGGGGCGCTCGGCAACCCGGCCGGGATCATCACCCAGGTCCAGCCCGAGGTCGTCGAGCAGGCCACGCGGCTGCTGGAGCACGTCGGCTGGACGGGGTTCGCCAACTTCGACCTGAAGTACGACCCGCGCGACGGGCGGTACGTCCTCTTCGAGCTCAACCCCCGCCTGGGCAGGTCGAACTTCTACATCGCCGCCGCCGGGGCGCACGCGGTGAAGTTCTCGGTCCACGAGCACCTGCGCGGGCTCGACCCCGACCCGCGCGCCGTGCTCGGGGCGGACGTGCCGCTCTCGGCCACGGGCGAGCTCGAGGCGCGCAGCCTCTACACGGTGCTGCCGGGGCCGCTGCTGCGGCGGTACGTGCTCGACCCCGAGGTGCGGGCCGAGGCGCGGCGGCTCGCGTGGCGTGGCCGGTCGAGCAACCCGCTGTGGTACCGGGCCGAGACCGACCCGCGCCGCATCGCCTACCTGTGCATCGCCCAGCTCAACCAGTGGCGCAAGTACGCCCGCCACTACCCGCTGGCCGAGGCACGACGCCTGGCGTGGAAGGGCACGGCGTGACGGAGGGGCACCTCCCGGACGACGTGGACCAGGCGCCGCCGGTCGGAGTGATCGGCGGCGTCGGTCCGCTCGCCACGGCGTACTTCCTGCAGCGCATGGTCCAGCTCACCGCGGCGGAGCGCGACCAGGAGCACGTGGACATGGTGGTCCTGAACCATGCCACGGTGCCGGACCGTACGGACTTCGTCGTCGGGCGTTCGACGCTCGACCCCGGACCGGTCCTGGCACGCGACGCCCGCCGCCTCGAGCGGTTCGGCGTGAGCTTCCTGGTGATGCCGTGCAACACCGCGCACTACTTCACCCAGCAGGTGCTCGACGCGATCACCGTGCCGTTCGTCTCCATCGTGGACGTCACGGTGGCGGCCGCGCGGCGGCGTGCGCCCGGCCTGACGAAGGTCGGCCTGCTCGCCACGGCCGGGACGGTGGCCTCCGGGGTCTACGACGACGCGTTCGCCGCCCACGGCATCGAGGTCGTCACCCCGGACGCGGACGACCAGGCGCGGGTCAGCACCGTGATCTACGACCAGGTGAAGGCGGGACGCCCCGCCGACCCGGACGAGCTGCGTGCCGTCGCGGCCGGGCTGGTCGCGCGCGGTGCCGGCGTCGTCGTCCTGGGCTGTACCGAGCTGTCGGTCGCGGCGGTCGATCACGGCCTGCTCGACGAGCCGCCGTTCCTGGACTCCATGGACGAGCTCGTGCGGGCGACGATCACCCGCGCCGGCCACCAGGTTCGCTGACCCCACCAGGTGCGCTGACCCGGCGGCGGTCAGCCCAGCTCGGAGGTGCCCGCGTAGAGGTGGAGCACCGGCACCTGCAGGGTCTCGCGGGCCTTCGAGGCCCAGTCGGTGTGGAACGTGTCCTCGACGGCGTGCGGGTAGGTCACGACGACGACCTCCTGCGCTCCGGCGTCGACCGCAGCCCGCAGGCTCGGCAGCGGGTCGTCCTCGGTGACCTCGCCCTGCGCCGTCGCACCGGTCGAGCGCAGCAGCTCCACGGACTCGACGACCTGCTCCGACGCCGTCGACGTGGCCTCCCGGGGGTCGGGCTCCCGCCCGACCACGTCGTCCCAGGCCGCGCGCAGCTCGAGCATGCCGAGGTGGTCCAGGACGGACGCCACGACGTTGTGCTCCGTGTCCGCGGGGACGAGCACGCGGTAGGCGACCTCCTCGTCGGGGTGCAGGGAGGTGATGTGCTGGACGTCGGCCGAGGTCAGCGCGTCTTCGGTGAGGACCACGACGGTCCAGGGTGCGTCAGGCATGGCAGCAACCTACGGCACCGTCGGCACCGGTGCCTCCGCACGATGCCGCAGGTCCCAGCTCGCCAGCAGCGTGCCCGACGGCGCGGCGAGGAGCCGGGCGAGCCGGGCCGGTCGGGGCTCGTCGGCCGGCCCGCCGACGATGCGGCCGGGACCGGCCCCGACGAGCCGCGGGGTGGTGGTGACGCACAGCTCGTCGACCAGGCCGGCCTCGAGCATCGACCCGAGCAGGTGCGGGCCGCCCTCGCACAGCACCCGGCCCAGCCCGCGCGCGGCGAGCGCGACGACACCGGCCTCCAGGTCGATCGCGCCACCGACCTCCGGCACGACGACGAGGCGGTCCTCCCCGACCGCGGCGGACGCCGTCGCGGCGCCCGCCGTGCCGGTGACGACCCAGGGCAGGCGCGGTCCGTCCAGCGTGCGGGCGGGGACGCGGCCGCTGCGCGTGACCAGGGCGAGCTCGAGCGGACGGGCGGAGTGGTGCTCCAGCCCGCGGGGGCGTTCGAGCGCCGTGTAGGACTCGGTCCGTGCGGTGCCGGCTCCCACGAGGACGACGTCGGCCAGCGCGCGCAGGACGCGGAACACCCGCCAGTCCGCGGCGTCGTTCACGGAGCCCGAGCGTCCGTCGTCGCCCCAGGCGCCGCCGTCCACGCTGGCGACCATGTTGACCCGCACGTGCGTGTGCGCCGGCAGCGCGTACAGCGCTGCCAGCCGCTCCTCGCGGGGATCGGGCGGCAGCTCCTCCACGTCCGGCACGAGCAGGCGCAGGGGCGGCGTGTCAGAACTCACAGCGGCCAGCCTACGTCGCGCACCTACGCTGGAGGATCGTGACTCCAGTCCCGTCCTCGGCCTCCCGAGCCGCTTCCCGTGCCCCGTCCCCGGCGACCGGTGCGGAGCACGGCTCCCTGGTGTCGGTGCGCCCCACCGTGTCCCCGGAGCGTCTCCTGGCGGACCTGGTCCCGCCGCGGCACTTCGACGACGCGCGTTTCGCGACGTACCGGGCGAACCCCGAGCACCCCAGCCAGGCCGCCACGCTCGCGCGGCTGGAGGAGGTCGCCGCCGAGATCGCCGCCCCGCCGCCCAGCGGCCTGCGGGCTCTGCTGGGCCGACGACGGCCGGCGCCGGCCGTGTACATGGACGGTGGTTTCGGGGTCGGCAAGACCCACCTGCTGACGTCCCTGGCGCACGCCGTCACCGAGGCGGCGGACGAGGGCAGCGCGGCCTACGGCACGTTCGTGGAGTACACCAACCTGGTCGGGGCCCTCGGGTTCCTGCCCACCGTCGACGCGCTCGCCACGCGCCGGCTCGTCTGCATCGACGAGTTCGAGCTGGACGACCCGGGTGACACCGTGCTGATGTCACGCCTGCTGCGTGAGCTCGCCGACCGCGGTGTGGCGCTGGCCGCGACGTCCAACACCCTCCCCGACGCCCTGGGGGAGGGCCGGTTCGCCGCCGAGGACTTCCTGCGGGAGATCCAGGCGCTCGCCGGTCGCTTCGAGGTGCTCCGGGTCGACGGCGAGGACTACCGGCACCGCGCGGTGGTCACCGATGCCGAGCCGCTGCCCGACGCGGCGGTGCGGGCCGCCGTCCGGGCGCAGCCGGGTGCGGTGCTGGACGACTTCGAGGACCTGCTCGCGCACCTGGCCACCGTGCACCCCAGCCGGTACGGCGCGCTGCTGGACGGGGTGGAGCTCGTGGCGCTGACCGGCGTGCGGCCGGTCACCCGTCAGGAGGTCGCCCTGCGGCTCGTGGTGCTCGTCGACCGCCTGTACGACCGGGACGTGCCGGTGCTGCTGGCGGGCGTCGACGGGGCCGCGCAGCGCACGTTGTTCACGCCGGAGATGCTGCAGGGCGGTTACCGCAAGAAGTACTTCCGCGCCCTGTCGCGCCTCGGCGCGCTGGCGCAGGAGGGCCGCAGCCTGACCGACTCGTGAGCCGGCCCGGCCCCGTCCGGCGCGTCAGCCGCGCCGGTCGGTGCCGCCAGGCTCCGGGCCGGCCCGCAGGACGACGGCGGTGCGGCCGGGGACCTGCAGGATGCCGGCGAGCAGGTGGGTCCCGGCGGGGTCCCACGACGCGGCGACCCGCCAGGGCTGCCCGCCGTCCGCGAGGTGCTCATCGAGAACGATCTCCACGGGCGCGTGCGCCGTGACGAGGACGAGTGCGCTGCGGCCCCGTCGCACGACGAGAACGCCCGGCGCGGTGCTCGGCCGGACCTGCTCGGCGACGTCGGCCAGCGAGGAGGATCGCAGCGCCAGCAGTCGGCGGGCCCAGTCGATGAGCTGCTGGTCGGCGGGCTCCTGGCGTTGCACGGGCACGTGCTCGGTGTCGAGGACGACGCCGGTGCCGGCGAGGGTCGCGAACGCGAGCAGCGCGGCCTGGTCGGCGACGTCGGTGGCGGCCGTCGTCCCGGAGCCTGCGCCGGGGTCCGCGCCGTGCACGCCCGACCAGGGCACGGCTCGTGCGGCGGCCGGCAGCCGGGTGAGGTCGCCGACCAGCACGGAGGCGGACCGTGCGGCAGCGCGGTGGGCGCGGCGGAAGGTCGACGGCGCCCGGGCGGACGTGGGACCCGGAGGAAAGGTCGCGTCGGCGAGGTCGCGCAGCGCTGCCACGGGCGCCGGCCCGTGCTCGCCCGACAAGATCCGCCGGATGATCGTCGTCAGGCGGTCGCTGCGCCCGGGGCCGTCCATGAGCAGCGTGCGTGGTCGGCCGGACCGCGCGCCGACGGCCTGCACGGCGTCGGCGAGCTCGGTGAGGAAGGGCACGGCGGAGCGGTCGACGAGGGCCTCGACGTCCAGGAGCAGGCCGTCGACGTGGTAGACCTCGAGCCAGCGCCGGGCGTCGGCGACCAGGAAGTCGCGTGCGCCCCGGCTCCCGGAGCCGTCCAGGTTGAGGCGGGGTGTGTCGCGGTCGGACGACGAGCCGTCGCGGGGCCCGATCCGGGCACCGGCCGCGTAGGGGCCGAAGGCGTGCAGGTCGAGCGTGTCCGCGACCGACCAGCGGTGCGGCAGGTCGAGAACCACGGCCAGCCCGGCGCCGTGCGCGGCGTCGACGAACCGCTGGAGCGCGCCGGCGCCACCGTAGGGCTCGTGCACGGCGAAGAGCCGGACCCCTGCCTCGGGGCCGTCCTCGGGGTCGAAGGCGGCGACCGGCGACAGCTCGACGCCGTCGACGCCGAGGGCCGCGACAGCGGGCAACAGCTCCGCCGCGGCGTCGAGCGTCCCCTCGGCCGTGACGGTCGCGACGTCGAGGTGCAGCAGCACCCCGCGCCGCAGGTCGACGCCGCGCCAGCCGTCGTCGTGCCACGCGAAGTCCTCGTCCAGCACGCGGCTCGGGCCGTGCAGCCCGTGCGGCAGGAGGGTGCTGCACGGGTCCGGCAACGCCGGCCCGCCGTCGATCGAGAAGGCGTAGTCGGACCCGAGCGCCAGCTGGTCGTCGGCACGCCAGTAGCCGGGCTCGTGCGCGCCCACGAGGCGCATCGGGCGGCGCTCCGCGGGTCCGTCGGCACGGGGGAGGACCACCTCGACGGTGTGCGCACGGGGCGCCCAGACGAACGGCCGTGGCCCCGGCCAGCGCTCCTTCATCCGTGGCTGCGGTGCGCGGGTGCCGGGGGCGAACGCTGCCTGGTCGGTCGGATCGCCTGCGGTCACGCCCGACACCATAGCCCTGTCCGCGGCACCCCGCGGTACCAGCCGGTGCCGTTGTGTCGATGTGGTGACGGGCCTGCACCGACGCTGGAAATAGTGTGCCAAGCACAAGCGAATCGATCCGCGCGCTGGTAGACCAGAGGCATGAGCACAGACCAGGGGGAGGGCCGCCCGGACCGGGCCCGGCACCTCCTTGACGAGTCGATCGCGTCGCAGGCACGGATCGCGCCCCGACGCCGGTCGCTCACGGAACCGCACGGCGACCCGCGGCTGGGGGGCGACGCGACCAAGGCGCCGCACTCGCTCTCGCAGGCGGAGCGACACCTGCACGAGGACGCCTCGAGCGGCCACTCATGGGACGACCCCGACGAGCTCTGAGGAGACCTCAGCGCGGTCGGCGGTCCGTGCCGACGTCGATCAGTCGCGGCATGCCCGCCGGGGCCACCTCGCTGACGGCCAGGTAGCGCGCCTCGGCCCGGTGCAGGCGGATGTGCTCGTCCAACGACCACTGCGGGCCGTTGCACAGCACCATGCCGCACGAGCAGTCGATCTCCACCGTGCCGTCGTCGTGGTGGCGCGCCTGACCGACCGTCACGTGGGAGGCGCGAGCGCGGACCTTGGCGCGGTGCATGACGGCGGAGACGGCCGACGGGCTCTCGGCGCTGCGGTCGGATTCCACGGCGACGAGCCTACCCGGCGGCGGGCAGCGGCTCGTCCGGGCAGCTCGCCAGCACGCGTTGCATGGCTTCCTGCTCCGCCGCGGTGACCCACAGCTCGTAGCGCGCCTTGACGGCCACCTGGCGCGCGACGTACTCGCAGCGGTACGACGAGTCCGGGGGCAGCCACGTCGCCGTGTCACCGTCGCCCTTCGCGCCGTTGGTGGGGCCGTCGACGGCGAGCAGGTTCAGCGGGTCGTTCGCCAGCTCGCGCCGTATCTCCGCGTCCAGGGTCTGGGCGCCCTTCTGCCAGGCGTCCGAGAGGGCGACGACGTGGTCGATCTGGACGGCCGTCGACGTCGTCCGTCCCCGCCGGAAGTCGATCGAGCCGCCCGTGTAGGGGTCCGCGAGCTCGCCGGTGAGCACGATGCACTCGTGCGTGCCGGCCTCGTACGTCACCGCGACCAGGTCGCGCGCGAGGATGTCGTTGCGGGTGTCGCACCCGTTGCGGTCGACGTCGGCCCACGCCGGGCCGAACTCGTCGCGGTCGTAGCCGGTCTTCGGTGCTCGCCCCTTGACCTCGAGGTCGGCGACGGCGGCGAGCGCGGTGCCGGGTGTCGCCTCCCGGGTGGTGACTCCGGCGAGGAGCGAGGAGAACGGGTCGGCGCTGCTCCTGGCGAGGTCGTCGAGGGTGAGGCCCCCGGCGACGAGGAGGACGACGGCGACGACCGCCAGCCGCACCCAGCGACGGCGGGTGCGGGCCGGGCGGTCCGAGGGCGAGCGGGTCACGGACGACTCCTTCGTGAGGTTCGTCCGCATTCTGGCAGACCGGAGGCCGGCCGGAGGCGACGAGAGTCCATCCCTGCTAGGCAGGAGGCATGTGGTTCGACGACCTCGATGCCATCTGGCGCGTCCTCGCGGTCGGCGCCGGCGCCTATGCGGCCCTCGTCGTGCTGCTGCGCGTCACGGGCAAGCGGACGCTGTCCAAGCTCAACGCCTTCGACTTCGTGGTGACCATCGCGCTCGGTTCGACGCTGGCGACGGTGCTGCTCAACGCGGACGTCTCGTGGGCCGAGGGTGTCACGGCGCTGGCCCTCCTCGCGGGACTGCAGCTGGTGGTCTCGTGGATCGTCAGCCGGCGCCCGAAGGTCGCCGGTGTCGTGACGTCCGGCGCGCTGGTGGTGCTCCGGGACGGGGTGCCCGATCTCGACGCCCTGCGCAGGGCGCGTCTGACGCAGGCAGAGCTGGCGCAGTCCGTCCGCCGGGCAGGGTTCGGGGGCTACGACGTCCTCGCGGCAGTGGTGCTGGAGAGTGACGGTTCGCTGTCCGTCGTGCCCGCGTCGAAGCTGGGCGATGCCACAGCGATCGAGCCGCTGGAGCGTGGGTGAGACGTGCTGGTGGGCGATACTGGGATCGAACCAGTGACCTCTTCCGTGTCAGGGAAGCGCGCTCCCGCTGCGCCAATCGCCCGTGGAGCGGATGACGGGACTCGGACCCGCGACATCCACCTTGGCAAGGTGGTGCTCTACCAACTGAGCTACATCCGCACGGCCGGACACGTGCTCCAGGGATCGCTCCCCGGTGTTCCGGCGCCTGAGGAACATTACTGGAACTTCCGGGTGCTGGTCCAATCGCCGGCGGTGTGACCTGCGCCTCGGCAGCGTCAGGCGGAGCTGCGCGCCGCGATGCGTGCCTGGACCTCGGGACGGCGCAGGGGCGGGACGGTCGGCGGTGGTTGCCGGCGCGCGGGCAGCTCGCCGAGCAGGCGGGTGACGATCTCGGCGATCTCGGCTGCGGCGGCCTCGCAGGGCTCTCGCGAGGCGGGGGCAGCGTCCGACGCCACGCCCGTCACCTTGCGGACGAACTGGGCGGCCGCCGCCTCGATCTCCTCGGGCGTGGCCGGCGGCTCGAGGCCGCGCAGCGTGGTGATGTTCCGGCACATGCTCGTGACGCTACGCCGGCCGGGCCGGGGATGCACGAAGGCCCGGACCGTTCGGTCCGGGCCTTCGTGGGTGGTGGGCGATACTGGGATCGAACCAGTGACCTCTTCCGTGTCAGGGAAGCGCGCTACCGCTGCGCCAATCGCCCGAGGTGGGTACGGGATTCGAACCCGTGTATACGGCTTTGCAGGCCGCTGCCTCGCCTCTCGGCCAACCCACCATGAGAAAGCGTGCTCTCCCGCTACCTCGTCGCCGAGGAGGCAGGGAGTGGGCCTCCGAGCGGATGACGGGACTCGGACCCGCGACATCCACCTTGGCAAGGTGGTGCTCTACCAACTGAGCTACATCCGCACGACCGGTCAGTGGGGATCTCTCCCCGGCGTTCCGGCGCGAGGGAAACACTAGTTGACCCAGCCCGAATCCGTCCAATCGCCCGGCGGGGCGCGCCTGGCATAGCGTTCGCAGCGTGCACGCACCGACCTCCTGGGCCTCCTTCGCCGGCCGTCGCGCCACCGACGTCGTCGAGTGCGTCGACCTCCAGCAGGACCCGCAGCGCCTCGCGGAGCCCGGCCCGTGGTTCGTCGTGGTCGACTTCGAGGCCTTCGGGCGCGGTGGGCGGGCCCGGGCCTGGCGGTTCGCCCACGTGTCCGACGACGTCGCGCCCGCCGCCGGCGCGCTGCGGGACGCTCCGTGGCGAGGCCCGGAACCGTCGAGCTGGCGCAGCTCGCTCGACCGGGACGCCTACCAGGAGGCCGTGCAGCGCGTCCGGGACCACGTCCGCGACGGGACCGTCTACCAGGTCAACGTCTGCCGGGTGCTGGGGGCGCCCCTTCCCGTGGTGCCCGACGGCGCCACGTCGCTCGAGCCCGACGCGGCGGCCCTCGCGGCCCGCCTCGCCGCCGGGAACCCTGCACCGTACGGTGCGGCCGTCCACGTGCCGGCGAGCTCCGGCGTCGACCCGGTGTGGGTGGTCTCGGCCTCGCCCGAGCTGTACCTGTCCCTCGACGCCGGGGCGCTCGCCTCCGGGCCCATCAAGGGCACCGCGCGGACGGCGGACGGGCTCACGGACAAGGACCGGGCCGAGAACGTGATGATCACCGACCTGGTGCGCAACGACCTGCAACGGGTGTGCGCGCCGGGGACCGTGACCGTCACCGACCTGCTGGGCGTCGAGGAGCATCCCGGCCTCGTGCATCTCGTCTCGCGTGTCCGTGGTGCTCTGGCACCCGAGGTCGCCGAGGCGCCGGACCGGTGGAGCCGGGTGTTGCGCGCGACGTTCCCTCCCGGGTCCGTCTCCGGGGCGCCCAAGTTCTCCGCGCTGCGGATCATCGAGGAGCTGGAGACGGCTCCGCGGGGCCCCTACTGCGGCGCGGTGGGCTGGGTGGACGGCGACCGCGCCGAGCTCGCCGTCGGCATCCGCACGTTCTGGTGGGAGCGTGGGCCGCACGACGACGGCGTGCTGCGGTTCGGCACGGGAGCCGGGATCACGTGGGGCTCCGACCCGCTGGCCGAGTGGCACGAGACCGAGCTCAAGGCGGAGCGGCTCGTCGGTCTCGCGTCGGCACGGACGGCCGATGAGTTCGGCACGCCGGCACGGTCAGCCGAGACATGACCCTGGTGACCTGCAACCTGTCCGTGTCGCTCGACGGCTTCAGCGCCGGCCCGCACCCCAGTCGCGAGCGGCCCTTCGGGGACGTCGTGGGGACCGGCGAGATCCTGCACTCGTGGATGTTCGACCATGCGCCCGAGCACGCCGAGGAGATCGCCGGGATCCTGCGCGCCGGCGCCTTCGTCATGGGTCGCGGCATGTTCTCGCCGGACCAGGGGCCGTGGGACCACGACTGGCGCGGGTGGTGGGGCGAGGAGCCGCCGTACCACGCACCCGTGTTCGTGCTCACGCACCACGAGCGCCCGGCGCTCGAGATGAACGGCGGCACGACGTTCCACTTCGTGACGGGCGGCCTCGACGAGGCCCTCGAGCGGGCGCGGGCGGCGGCCGGCGAGCGGGACGTGTCCGTCGCCGGCGGAGCCACCGTCGTCAACGCCTGCCTGCAGGCCGGCGTCATCGACGAGCTGCGCCTGCACGTCGCGCCGGTCGTGTTGGACATCCCCGGGGGTGTGCGCCTGTTCGACGGCGTGGGCCGGCATGCGCTCGAGGCAGTGAGCGCACGGCACACGCCGGAGGTGACGCACCTGGTCTACCGCCGGCGTCGGGCAGACTGACCCCATGAGTCTGGTGATCTGGGCCGAAGGCCGGTTGGTCGGTGCGGGGGAGGCCGCGATGAGCGCGGTCGACCACGGCATCACGGTGGGCGACGGCGTCTTCGAGACGTGCACGGTGCTCGACGGGAGGGCGTTCGCGCTCACGCGGCACCTGGCGCGGCTCGCGCGGTCCGCCGCAGGGCTGGGGCTCGAGGCGCCCGACGAGCAGAAGGTGCGCGACGGCGTCGCGGCCGTCCTGCAGGAGGCGGTGCGGTCGGGCGGGGCGTTCGACGGCCGGCTGCGCATCACCGTGACGGCCGGTGTGGGACCGCTCGGCTCCCACCGTGTGGAGGGCGCGCAGACCGTGGTCGTCGCCGCCCAGGAATCCGTCATGGCACCGGAGTCGCGTTCGGTGCGGTCCCCGTGGCCGCGCAACGAGCGCTCGGCGATCGCCGGCCTCAAGACGACGTCGTACGCCGAGAACGTCGTGGCCCTCGCCCACGCGAAGGCGCAGGGCGCGGACGAGACCATCCTGCCCAACACCGTGGGGGACCTGTGCGAGGGCACGGGCTCGAACGTGTTCGTCGAGCGGGACGGTGAGCTCGTGACCCCGCTGCTCGATTCGGGAGCGCTGGCCGGCATCACCCGGCAGCTGCTGCTCGAGTGGAGCGCCGAGACCGGGCTCCCCGTGCGCGAGGCCCGTGCGGGGGAGCTGCCCTTCGCGGTCCTCGACCAGGTCGACTCCGGTGACGTGCAGCTCGTGCTGACGTCCTCCGGGCGCAACGTCCAGCCGGTGACCTGGCTCGACGGGGCCGAGGTCGCGGTGGGGGAGGTCTCGGCGGAGGCGCGCGTGCTGTTCGAGAAGCTCTGCCGCGAGCGCATCGACCCCTGACCGCGCGCCCGATCCCTCACCTGGGGCGACGCCGCCCGACCTGTGGGCCACGCCGCACCGTCCCGGTTTGGACCAGCGCCCGATCTGTGACTACTATCGACCTCGCACTCGGGCGATTGGCGCAGTGGTAGCGCGCTTCGTTCACACCGAAGAGGTCACTGGTTCGAACCCAGTATCGCCCACCAACCGAGAGGCCCCCTGACCAGCGGAAACGCTGGGCAGGGGGCCTTTCGCTTGCCTGGGGGTTCGACGGAACGGTGCTGGGCATCTACGGCCTGCGACTGCAGTCTACGAGGGGAACTCGAACTTCCGTGCGCGGCAGACGAGCTAAGGGCGGCCCGACTGGCGGGACTGACTCTCGGAGAGTCCGCGCCATTTGACTTAGCCGCTGCGACGATGTGCCAATGCCGCCCTATCCAGTTGGCGCGTCCCTAGACTATGGCCGCAGGAGGAGCCAACGTGACTGCCGATACGGAAGAATCCACGAATGCCGCCAGCCCGTACGCGACGGGCGGCGGCGGGACGCGCCTCGAGCATCGTTTGGGTGCGGTTTTCCTGGCTCGGCTCCTGACCGGCGGCCCGGTCGCCGAGCTGGGCGCTCGGCCGCCGACGAAGGTGGCATTTCAGCAGTCGTCCGCGTCACGGATCGATGACCTGATCGTCACAGCATTGTCCGCCGACGGCGTGTCCTCGCTCCGGCTAGACATCGCCGTCCGGCGTACGCCGAGCTTCGTTCGGAGCCACGGGCCAACAAAGAAGCTGGTGGCGGCACTCGTCGCCGAGGACATCGCCGCTGAGAGCGACGGGGACGTGCTGGTGGAACGACGTCTCGCTGTCGCGGTCTCGGGACCCCAGACGCACGCACAGCAGGTCGCGGAACTGGCGGCGGTGGCTCGGGCTCAGGCCACGGCTGAGGATTTCTTCACGCTCGTGGGCACTCCGGGAAGATTCGCCTCGCGGTCTCGGCTTGAACACCTTCGCGACATGGTCAAGGACGCCCTCCCGGAGGGGCCTGAGTCTGCCAAGCACCGTTGCTGGAGCCTGCTTCGCCGGCTCTGGATGATGCAGACCCAGCTCGAGACTGGCCACGAGCTGACCTGGACGGACATCGTCGACGACCTCAAGCCGTTCGCCGTCGGCGCGTCCGTCGATGGAGCGCTGGCGCTGCGCGACCGACTCGAGCAACTCGCCGGTGAGTTCGCCACCAACGCAGGCGACGTGGACGCAAACACCCTGCGCCAACGCCTGCACGGACAGATCGCTCCCGGCACGCACTTGCCGCCCGATGGCTGGGCCCTTCTGATGGACATCGACAGGCACACCCGGTCCACCGTCGCCCGGTCCGTCAGCGGGCGTGAGTCGGCATCAATGAGCCTTCCGCGCGCAGACATTCGCGAGCAGGTAGAGGCGGCAGTTGCTGAAGCGGGCAGCCTCGTCGTAACGGGCGAGTCCGGCGTGGGCAAGAGCGCCTTGATCATGGACGCAATCGAGCCCGAGAAGCTCGGCGATAGCGGTCAGGCGCTGGCGCTCAACCTGCGGAACCTTCCCACGAGTCATGTCGACCTGCTGGACCTTCTGAAGAGTCCAGTCGAAAAGCTCCTGACGGAGCTGACTGCCCCCAAGCGCGTGCTTGTCATCGACGGCGCGGAGGCCGCGGCGGAGAGTCATCGCGACGTCTTCGTGCACCTCGTCGGCACTGCGCGGGCCGCAAACATCAAGGTTGTCGTGATCACCACAACCGAGGGGTCAGCGACGGTCACCGAACTGATGAAGCGTTGCGGCGAGATGCCGCGCGAACTGACTATCCCCGGGCTCGACGACGAGGAACTCCGCGAGGCGGCCCAGTCGTTCCCGGCACTGCAACGACTCGTCGACGACCCTCGCGCCCGCGAGCTGCTCCGTCGGCCAATCGTCGTAGACCTCCTTGCGCGCTCGGGCGAGACGGGGCTGCCACTGAACGAGGCGCAGGCGCTCGAGCAAATCTGGCATCACCTGGTGCGCAATCAGAACCGTCGCGATGATGGAGAACCAAGCGCACGCGAAGAGGTCATGCTTGCCCTGGCCGACCATGAAGTCAGTTCCGGTGATGTTGACCTGCTTCTCTCGCGCCTTGATCCTGCCGCCGTGCACGGCCTGCGACGCAGCGGCATCCTTCTACCGGCGAGCCCGCTCCCGTGGCAGCGGGTGCCCGCGTTCCAGCACGACCTCGTCCGCGCGTATGCCGTCGCACGGCTGCTGCTGGCGGGACGCGACCCGGCCGCGGCGCTCACTACGCGTTCAACGCCGCGATGGACGCTGCCTGCAGCACGGATTGCGTGCGAGATCCTGCTCGCGGCACCGGACGACCCGACGTACCCGCGCTCGGGTCGACTCGCGGCGCTGCAGCAAGCATTCGACGTGCTCGCTGCGAGCGGAGCGGGCCAGCGATGGTCTGATGTGCCGGTGGAGGCCGCTCTCGCCCTCCCAGACGCGAGAGACGTGCTGAACGATGCGTGGGCATTCCTCGCTAGCGGTGACGGGCTCGGAGTCGCGAGGCTCCTCCGCGTTCTGCGCTCCCGGTACCAGAGGGGAGGCATCCTCGATCCCACCCCTGCCGAGCCGGTCGTCTCCAACCTCCTCGAACCCGCGCTCCCGCGACGCGTGGCTGAGGACGCTGACTCGCTGACGCGCGACTGGCTCCGCGCGCTCGTGCTCCGCAGAACCGAAGCAGGGCAAACTACCCGCATCCAAGTCCGCGACAAAATCCTGCGGCACTGTGCGGACAGGGAGCGCGTGCTTGACGAAGAGGAGGCCGCCCGACAAGCCGAGCGCGCCGCCCGGAACCCAGAGCAGATCGCCGCCGACGAGGAGCGGGACGGGCGGTTCGCAGGTCTCCAAGTCCTGCCCGGCCGACGGCGCCGCCGCCGCCGCTGGTCGGATGCTCGGCGCCGCCCGTACCTGTGGATCGAAGACTCCCAGATCGAGCAGCTGGCACTTCTCGGTCCGGATCTCGGCGGCGACGGCGAAGCGATCCTCCGCCGCATTGCGGAAGACGACCCGTACAAGGTTGTGCATGCGGTCGAGCCCGTCATGGCTGGGCAGTCGCTAGCTGCGCACGATCCGAAGCTTCTACTCGACCTCGCCGAGGCGTATTACATCGAGCAGGAGGATGATGACGACGACGGTTGGGGTTCGTCCGGCGGGTTGCTCGACGACGGTATTCGGGACCACCGCCGGGAAGGTGGCGTCCCGCTTGCGTCTTACCTGCACGGTCCGTTTCTGGCGATGTTTCGTGCCGACTATGTTGGCGGCGTCGCGTTTCTCAACCGGATGCTCGACCATGCGGCCCGGTTCCGCGTGCGCCGCTCCGCGGCCCGCCGGTTCGAGATGGGAGCAGACGACGAGACCGAGGTAAGCGAGACGCTGTCGATCACGGGTGAGTCGCGCAAGTATGCGGGTGACGGGCATGTCTGGCTCTGGTACCGCGGCACCGGGGTCGGCCCCTACCCGTGCATGAGCGCCCTGCAGGCTCTCGAGTTCGTGACCGAGGAGTACATCAAGGCGGGGCTCCCGCCGGCTGAGCTCACCGGGGTCATGATGGCTGACGCGAACAGCCTTGCGATGCCTGCCCTCGCGCTGGCTGTCCTGGTTCGACACCTGGAGGACGTCGGGGATGCGCTCGATCCTTACCTTGTCGAGCCTGCCGTCTGGGAACTGGAGTTCTCGCGGGCAATCAACGATCAAGCGAGCGGTCTTGCCGCCCGTGTCCCGGAGCTCGCGCATCCCGAACGCCGCGGCTGGTCGCTCCGCGAGGTCGGCATGTCCCTTGCGCTCGGAGCCGAGGGTGACCGCATCGGGCACCTCAAGGGTGTTGGAGACCGACTGTTGGAGAACGCGAGCCGGGAGCTTGGCGATGGCCCGTCACCGAGTGCGCGCGAGCATCTCGCCGCAGTGCGTAACTGGGCGGCAGGTCTCAACCGCGACGCGTATGAGTTCCGCAAGGAAGGCGAGCATGTCGTCATCGAGCAGGCCCCTGACCCGGATGCCGAGCTCCTTCTTGCGGACACGAACGCCCAGTTGCGTCGCACGAACGACGCCGCTGGACTCGTCGTACGGCACGCGCACGTCCGGAACACTGGCGGACGTGCTCCCGACGTCGACCCAGACACGCTCGCCGCCGACCTCGTGCTGGCACGTGCCCTCATCGATGACCCACCGCAGTCCTTCGGGTTCTCGACGGATGGCCCGTTCGCGGTCGCAGCAACGGCCCTAGAACATCACCTGACGTCGCGGGCAGCGGTCTCGCTCGATGACCTCGTCTGGAGCGCGACCTCGCTCCTGCAAGTCGCGAGCACGCTGGTCGACCGTGCGCCAGATGCGAGCGAGGACAACATCTTCAGCCAGGGTGCCGGCCGTTCGGCGGGTCGCGCGCTCCCGTTCCTGCTGACGCCGGCCGCCCGTGAACTCCGGACGGCCCTGTCAGTCGACGGACCGGGCGACGTCGACGAGTTAGTCGCGGTCTCCCGAGGTGTCGCTGTCCGAGGCGATCACGAGACCCGGCTCGCCTTCGCGCAATCGCTCGACGCGATCTGGGCAGCGCCGTGCGACACCGACCACCTCCACGGCCGATGCCACCATCTCGTCGTGTTCGACCTCGTCACCGAATCCCTCTCCGAGGTGGTCATCGGCCCGTGGGACCAAGAGTTGCAGCGCCGCGCGTTCGCCCGTCTCGACCCACTCAGTCCGGAGACTCTCGATGCGATCTCCGACGACGACATCTACGTCCGAGGGCTCAACCCTGCACTTCGCGCCGCCGGCTCCGCTGCAACCTCGCCCGCTTGTTGCCGCGAGGATGCGCGCCTCGCGTTGCGCGCGTGCCTCAGTGCGCACCAGCGGGGCATGCTCGCCAGCGAGCATGGTGGCCTTCACAGCGAGAGTGACTCCCTCGTGGCGGCCCGCGCCGCGCTATGGCAGGCACTCGCTGGCGACGATGAGACCATCCTTGATTACATTCGCGGCTACCTCTCGAACTCGAGGCTTGTGGCTGAGGGGCTGCAGTCAGTCGCCGCAGCCGCCGAGGAGCGACCGGACGCCGGTCGGCACGCGCGGCGGCTCTGGCCGCAGATCATGGACCTCGTCCTCGACGCCGTGGCCGCGCGTCCTCAGCTCTTCACCGAGCACACCTGGGGTGCCTATGCCCAAGCCCACTTGGTCCCCAACCCGACCGCAGGGTGGAGCTACCTCACCAGGGAGATAGCTGGTGACCCCTACAACTGGCGCGACCTGCTGGCATGGAGGACACAGGTCGAACGCTGGCTTCGAACTGCCTCGCCGCAGCGTATGAGTCTGGACCACCTCGTCATCGCGGTTCGCGACCTCGATGTTGGTGGCCAGGTTGAGCATGGCCTCCCTTGGATCGAAGAAGCTGTCGGCTCGGCCGGTCCAGACTGTGCGTGGACCTACACGCTCCCTGAGTGGCTTCACGAACGTCGCCCAGACATCACGGCGGACGAGGACGTCGCGTGTTGGCAGCGCGTCGTCGACTTCCTCGTCGTCGCCGGAGACACTAGAGTCGCCGACCTCGCCGACTAGGTGTACCCGGCCAGGAGGTTGGTGCCAGTTCCGGTTGGCGTGAGGGAGGACCCCGGGCTTAGTGGAGATGTCTGAAGTCTTCACAACCCGGAGGTCCTCGTGTCCCACGCTAATGCCCGCCTGACCGTTCGCGGCAGGATGTTGATCGTCCAGCGTCGCCAGCAGGGCTGGAAGCAGGCACACATCGCTGCGGCGATGGGCTTCTCACGCAAGTGCGTGCTGGCGGGGCCGCGGCTGGAGCGCGGCGAACCACCAGTCCTGCATCGACAAGTCACCCGTCGGCTGGGCTCGGCGGCGGTGGTGATGTCGTGTTCGCCGTTGTCAGGGTCGAACCAGTCGAGCTCGAAGCCGCTGAATGCGCTGATGCTCTTGGAGACCGCGAAGGACCACTCAAGGTCATCGTCGACGGGGTAGACCCGCGGCCTGTCGCCTCAGCCGATGCCGACGATCTGGCGCTCCGGATCGATCACGGCGACGACGCGTTCGTCTTCGCGGGGATACGGCCCACCCCGTGACCACGACATGCTGGCGACCGCTTGGTGTGTACACCGAGATAAGAGCTGCGGTGCGCTAGCGTGCCGACGTGACCTCGAACCCGGCAAGCGGCTTGACGTCGAAAGTGACGAACCGCTCCATCTGGATCCTTGGCGGCGGCATCACTGTCATCGGCCTTGCCCTCATGTGGGCTTCGGGGCTGGCCGGCGTCAACTTGCAGTGGGGAGCCCTGCTGTCGCAATGTGGCGGCGCTCTCTTCGCTGCCGGTGTTATTACTGTTGGCTGGGACCTCCTCGGTCGGCGGGCGCTCGCGGACGAGATTCTCGCCAAGGCGAAACTCAGTGAGGACCTCGTCCGCTCCGGAGTCTTGAGTGTGGAGACCGACTTCTACAAGGGACCCGACTGGAGTGGACTCTTCGCATCCGGATCCAGGCTAGACATGTTTGTCAGCTGGGGGCGGACCTGGCGCACGGCGGAGCGCAGCAGAGTCGAGGAGTTCATGCGTCGCGGCGGGAGGATGCGAGTCTTCCTTCCGGATCCCGACGACGAGCAGACCACCCAGATGCTGGCTGCACGGTTCAACATGCCGATGGATGAGGTCCAGCGCTCTATCACTGCGGCGGTCGCCGACTACCGATCCATCGACGCGCGGATCGAGGTCTTCCTGCGGAGAGGCCAACCGATGCACACCTTCTATCGGTTCGAGCGCCACGCAGTGATGGCGCCCTACAACCACGCAGGGCAACGTCGGAGGTCCGTGCCAGGCTTCGTTGTAGCGGCTGGCACGCTCCTAGAGTTCCTCGACCAGGAACTTGAGTCGATCGAGGAACAGAGCAGGCCGGCGCCCTGAGACGAGGAGGGAACGTGGAAGACATGACGGCAACGGTTGCTCGGATGGCAGGCGACCTCGACGGAGACTGGTGCGAGCAGGCCCTGGTCACAACCCGTGTCGCGATCGACATCGAAACAACGGGACTTGACTGGCGCACGGCCGAGGTTCGCACCATTCAGGTTGCCATTGGCGGAGAGGTCGCTCTCGTCCAGGTCCAAGACACCGAGCCGGCGAACCTCGTGCGACTCGTGTCAGACCCGCGGATCACGAAGGTCTTCCACCATGCGGCGTTCGACCTGCGGTTTCTCGCCGGATCCTACGACGCACTACCGTCGAACATCGCATGCACGAAGGTCGCAGCCAAGATCGCTCTCCCCGGCCTCCCGCCGCGCGCATACAGCCTTGCTCCCCTCCTCAGAGATCGACTGGGCGTGAAGATCGACAAGTCACAACAGACGTCGGACTGGTCTGGAGAACTCACCAATGAACAGGTTGCGTATGCTGCCGACGATGTGCGCCACCTAGACCGACTCCTATCTGACCTACTGGCGGAGGCCCGCTCGACAAGGAGCCTCAACCTCATCGAGTCCTCGTTTGCGTATCTCCCAACCAGGGTGGCGCTTGACCTCAGGGGTGCCGGCGACGTCTTCACCCACTAGAAGCTGACCGCTGACGGGCGCGCAACGTACTCCCTGTCGCGATCGCGCGTACGAGTTGTCGGCTCGGGTTTCTCGAGTCTGCTGCACGGATGGGTGACGCTCGATCAGTAGTGCCGCCGGGGCCGCCCGGGCACCTAAGCGGGCATCTACGGCTTCCCCAGGGGCCCGACAGCGACCGACGGCCGCCGACGGCGAGCCGTGGAATCTCGCGCATCTCCCCAGGTCTCCAACTGCGCGACAGTCCTTCACACCGAAGAGGTCACTGGTTCGAACCCAGTATCGCCCACCGAGAGAGGCCCCTGACCAGCACAAATGCTGGCCAGGGGCCTTTCGCTTTGTAGGGCAGAGCGTTGCTGGTCTGCGCCTCGGCCGGCGGCCGGTTGAGGAGTCCACCGTCGGGCTCGACGGGCTTCCAGGGTGACGGGTCGCGAGGGGCGAGGGCCGGCATCCCTCGGTGCCCTAGGGTGGAATCAGGGCCTGAAATGCGCGAACGCTGCTCGTTCGACGACGTTCCTGTAGTCGCGTTCGGCTGGTGCGGAGCTCGCGATCGGTCCGGTGAGGCAGTTGATGCTGTCAGCAGCGGTCGGGGGCGTTCCGGAGTTGTCACTTGGCCGTCCTGACGTTTGGTGTTCCGTACAGCTTCATGGCGTGCTGGGGACGGCCGCCGCGGATCCGTCGGCCACCGATGTCGAGCAGACCGCAGGCGGGAAGGTCGACGGCTTCTTTGCGTGGGAGGCCGCCTCGGAGCGGGCCGGTGTCCGCCCGCCTGGCCGGATGGCTGGCGCAGTGGGGTTCGTCGGTTCCGAGGCGACCGTGCGGCTATGGCACCGAGACCAGCGCTTGCAGATGGCGGGACCTTGACTGTGTGGTGAGCACAGGGCCTTGCCTGGAGGTCGCGCAGACGGGCGCCGTCGAGCCCCACTCCAGTCCACACGGTGGCGGTGGTGACTCAGCACCGTGGGCGCGTCGCGGCACCGAGCACAGGAGGCTACATGAGTACGGAACCAGGTAGCGCGCGGGCGCTCGCCCACCAGCTCGCAAGCGGAATCGATCCGGACGCCCTCGGTCGCGATGCCCTCGGAGCGGACATGGCGCGGGCTGCAGACATGCCGGGGCCCCTGCTGCTCGAGGCGGGCTGTGTGCGCGCTGCGTACGAAGCAATCGCTGCGGCAGGAGAGCGCGCCGATGCACCGGACGACGCGACGCTCGTCTCGCTGCGAGCCGGCGCAAGGGCTGCCGCCGACGCGGCTCGCGTCGCCGACGAGATCGGGGCTGGCGCGGCGTTAGCGCTGCGCGCCGCTGCCCGCGCTTGGTACCCGTACGCCGTCGAGGGCGAGAGCACGTCGTGGAAGGTTGGGCTGAGGGCATTCAGCGAGACGTGCGACGTCGACGCCGAGGCGGACCAGAATCTTGTCGTGCGGGCTGTCTGGGCGGCGGGTGCGGCAGCGGGACGTGATGACACGGCGACGGGGCGCGCGATCCGCGCCTTCGCTGACGAGCTGATGGGGAGGACCACAGCGGGGGAGGACCTGCTGACGGCGTGGAGGGGGGCTGTTCGTCACACGGCCGAGGTAGCCCCCGACCCGGTCTTCCATACCGTGGTCGATGCGGTGCAGGGAGTGCTGACCCGTTAGGAGCCGCGAAGAGTGGATGCGGCTCGTGGGCCCGGGCGCGAACGGCTCGACTCGACGAGGTCCTGTGGACGGTCCGTGGTGAGCCGTCGTCGCGTCGCTCAGGCGATGACCGGTCGCGCGAGTCACGGCGGCGCATCCCTCCGGACCGGAGCCCGTCGGGCGCTGCCTGGTCTCACCGAACTCGTCTTCAGACGAAGGCTGTCAGGAAGAACGGACACCCGCTCACGCACCAGGTCGATGAGGCCGTCCGCGTCAGCTGTCGGCCCGGTGCGGGGCAGCCAGGCACGCTGTGCACTGCGTGACGCGACCACCAGCATGTCCAGCAGCAGCACCAGCCTCTCCTCGTCGGCGGTCGCGCCGGGCGCAGGACTCAGGATCGCCAACACCTCGGCGACGGTGTGGTCGCAGAACTGCAGGTTGTGTGCGGCGAAGGAGGAATGGGTCCGGTCGAGCAGCAGCGATGCCCGCGTGAACCGTGTCCACTCGCCGTCGGCCCGCTCCTGTTCCCTGATGGCCGCGGCGAGGACATCGCTCAGCGACAGCAGAAGCGGGGTGTCTGCGTCCCCCGGCATGGGCTCCTCGGCCAGTCGTCGCGCGAACGCACGCCACATGTCTTTCAGGGGCGTCATCGCGACGTCTTCCTTGCTCGAGAAGTACCGGAAGAACGTGCGTTTGGACACGTCCGTCTGGGCGCACAGGTCGTCGACCGTGACGCGGTCGGGCTCCTCCCGCGTGAACGACTCCAGCGCCGCGACGACGAGAGCGCGTCGGGTGGCGCGCTTCTTGCGCTCCCGCAGTCCTGCCGCGGCATCGTCGGCTACCTCGTACCTCGGCACGCGACAGACTCTACCGGACTGCTCCTGAGTATCATGTGGCACCCAGAGGCACTTAAGGAGACAGCATGCGCGCGATCGTCGTCGACTCTGCACACCCCGTGGGGATCCGTCTCGCAGAGGCCCCACCATCGCAACCGCGTGCGTCGGAGGCAGTCGTGCGTGTTGCGGCGTTCACGATCAACTACGGAGACATCGCTACCGCGCAGTCGTTGCCCGACGGGGCAGTGCCGGGCTGGGAGGCGGCCGGATACGTCGCCCAGGCCGCCGCGGACGGTTCCGGCCCCGGTGTCGGAACTCCGGTCATCAGCCTGGGTGAGGCAGGAGGCTGGGCTGAGTATCGCGCGGTGGACACCGCCATGCTGGGCGTGGTTCCTGACGCTGCTGATCTCGGCGAGATGAGCACCCTTCCCGTCGCCGCCAACAGCGCCCTGCGTGCGCTGCGGCGGATTGGCCCGATCCTCGGGCGCACGGTCATGGTGACGGGAGCGACGGGAGGAGTCGGGCGGTACGCCGTGCAGCTCGCGCATCTCGGCGGCGCCACCGTGGTTGCCGTCACCACCTCACCCGACCGGTACGGGGCTGAGCTGCGGAGCCTCGGCGCCTCGTACGTGGTGGCCTCCCCGGGGCAGCATCGCGGCGAGGTGCACGGCGTGATCGACTGCGTCGGCGGCGACCTGCTGGTGCAGGCGTTCGACCGGCTCGGACGCGACGGCGTGCTCGTCGCGCTCGGCCATGTCACGTCGCAGCCGGAGGTGTTCCCGGTGGGCACGCTCATCGCCGATCCGTCTCGACACAACCGCAGCATCGTCACGTTCCATCAGCTCGACGGCTCGCCCCTCGCGCCCGACCTCGGATGGCTCAGTGCGCGCCTCGTCGAGGGGCGTCTTCGCCCGTCGATCGCGTGGCGTGGGCCATGGACCCGTGTTGCGGAGGTGATCGAGCGGCTGCACACCGGCTCGTTGCACGGGAAGGCGGTCGTCGACGTGGCCGTCGATGAGTGACTGAGCGCGACGGCGACGGGCGACGACCCCTTCAACCCCTGGCTCTCGCAGAGCGAGGAAGCGTGGGCGG
The DNA here is from genome assembly GCF_023015685.1 of Isoptericola sp. S6320L. NCBI lineage: Bacteria > Bacillati > Actinomycetota > Actinomycetes > Micrococcales > Promicromonosporaceae > Isoptericola > Isoptericola sp. S6320L. Next base: position 178,359 of record NZ_JALKAT010000001.1, on the reverse strand, counting down.
GCGGGGAGTCCCGGTCACGCGCGCCCGGTCTCGGACGGGCTCTGCTGTCGTGAGTAGTGACGTCGCGCCTTCATGCGGTTGCCGCAGGTGGCCATGGAGCACCACCGTGCGGTGTTGCCCTTGGAGCGGTCGATGAGGAACTTCCGGCAGTCGGGGTTCTCGCACGGGCGGAGCCTGCCGGGCTGCTCGGCGGCGACCTCGGCCCAGGCGATGATCGCGCGCGCCGCAGGCAGCTTCGCAGCAGGGCCGGCGAGCTGCCAGCGCAAGCCGTGAAGGGTGAGGGGCAACGGCTCCTGTTCGACGTCTCGAAGGATCTGGTCCAGCTCGGCACCGACCGTGCCGTGGCGCGCGGCGTCCTGCAGACCGTCCCGGGCGCGGACCAGCTCGCGCACCTCGCTCGTCGTTCCCTCTCCGCCGAAGCGGCGCGCGAGGTCTGCTGCGTGCGCCGGGTCGGACAGGAGGTCCGTCGGGGCGCCACCCTCGACGGGCGTGGAGTTCAGCAGCGCGAGCAGTGCGCCGCCGTGGTCGTCGGTTGCCATCGTGTCTAACTCCCATGTATTCGTTGACAGGTTAGGTGCTCCGTGATCTACTGACCTAACCACCGAAACCATTTTAGACAGGAGGGCGGCGTGGTGAACACCTACCACCGCTTCGTGGAGGTCGAGGGTCTGAACGTCTTCTACCGTGAGGCAGGCGACCCCGACGCTCCCACCGTCGTGCTGCTGCACGGCTACCCCACCAGCTCGTTCATGTTCCGCCACCTCATCCCTGAGCTGGCCGACGACTTCCACGTGATCGCGCCGGACCACATCGGGTTCGGTCTCTCCGACGCTCCGGCGGCGGACGAGTTCCGGTACACCTTCGACGCTCTGGCCGCGCACACCTCGAAGTTCCTCGAGGCGCTCGGCGTCGACCGGTACGCGATCTACGTCCAGGACTACGGGGCACCGATCGGGTGGCGCCTCGCGCTCGAGGATCCCGACCGGGTCTGGGCCATCGTCAGCCAGAACGGCAACGCCTACGAAGAGGGCTTCGTCGACGAGTTCTGGGCGAGCGTGTGGGCGTACGCCGCCGATCCCCACGCAGAGACCGAGGCCGCGCTGCGCCCGGCGCTCGGCGAGGATGCGATCCGGTGGCAGTACACCCACGGCGTTCCCGATCCGGCCGTCGTGAGCCCGGACACCTGGCGGCACGACGCCGCACTCGTCGCACGGCCCGGCAACGACCAGGCCCAGCTCGCGCTCTTCCGAGACTACGTCACCAACGTCCGGCTCTACCCGGACCTCCACGAGTACCTGCGGGACTCCCGTGTGCCGGTGCTCGCCGTCTGGGGCAAGAACGACGAGATCTTCGGTCCCGCGGGCGCCGAAGCGTTCCGCCAACACGCCCACGACCCGGAGATCCACCTGCTCGACGGCGGACACTTCCTGCTCGAGAGCGCGCTCGATGAGGTGGCGCCCCTGATGCGCCGGTTCCTCGCTCGGCACTCCTGACCACGGGTCGACCGGGCGACGACGTCACCCAGTGCGTCCAGGCGGATCAGTGCGCGTTCTCGCCGGCCAGCGCGCCATCACACCGAAGAGGTCACTGGTCGGGGCGGGCAATCCTCAGCGACGGCGCGAGATCGTCCGCCCCAGCCACACGAGGGGGTCGTACCGGCGGTCCGCGACGCGCTCCTTCATCGGGATCAGGGCGTTGTCGGTGATCTTGATGCCCTCGGGGCACACCTCGGTGCAGCACTTGGTGATGTTGCACCGGCCGAGTCCGTGCTCGTCCTGGGCGGCGTCCACCCGGTCCGCGACGTCGAGCGGGTGCATCTCCAGCTCGGCGACGCGCAGCAGGTACCGGGGCCCGGCGAACGATTCCTTGTTCTCCTCGTGGTCACGGACCACGTGGCACGTGTCCTGGCACAGGAAGCACTCGATGCACTTGCGGAACTCCTGGGAGCGCTCGACGTCGACCTGCTGCATGCGGTACTCGCCGGGCGCCAGCCCGGCCGGTGGGGTGAACGCCGTGACCTCGCGTGCCTTGGCGTAGTTGAACGACACGTCCGTCACGAGGTCGCGGACCACGGGGAAGGTCCGCAGGGGAGTCACCGTCACGACATGGTCCGGTGCGAACACGGACATCCGCGTCATGCAGAGCAGCCGAGGCCGCCCGTCGATCTCCGCGGAGCACGACCCGCACTTGCCCGCCTTGCAGTTCCAGCGCACGGCGAGGTCCGGCGTCTGCGTCGCCTGCAGGCGGTGCAGGATGTCGAGGACGACCTCGCCCTCGTTGACCTCGACCTCGTGGTCGTGGAGCGCGCCGCCGTCGGCGTCGCCGCGCCAGACGCGGAACCGGCCCGTGTACGTCATGCTGTGCTCCTCGCGCTCATGCCGCGCCCCTGTCGCGCCCGGGGTGCGCCGCCAGCTCGTCCGGCGTGTAGTACTTCTCCAGCTCCGCGAGCTCGAAGAGCGCCAGCAGGTCGTCGCGCATCGGCGCGCGCTCGGCGGGTTCGACGACGACGCGGGGGACCACGTGATCGCTCGCTCCGCCGTCGTCGTCGTCGCGGAGGTGGGTCACCAGCACGCGGCGGCGCCACGTGGCGTCGAGGTCGGGGTAGTCGTCGCGGGTGTGGCCGCCACGGCTCTCGGTGCGCAGCAGCGCCGACGTCGCCACGGCCTCGCCGACCAGGAGCATGTTGCGCAAGTCAAGGGCGAGGTGCCAACCCGGGTTGTACTGGCGGTGCCCCTCGACGACGACGTCGCGCACGCGATCGCGCAGCGCGTCGAGCCGGTCGAGCGCCTCCATCATCTCGGCGTGCGTGCGGATGATGCCGACGAGGTCGTTCATCATCTGCTGCAGGTCCGTCTGCAGCGTGTACGGGTTCTCGCTCGTGCCGCCGGACGAGGGCTCGAACGGCGCGACCGCCGTCGCTGCGGCTCGCCGGACGGCCTCCTCGCGCACGACCGGACGGCGCTCGAGGCCCCCGACGTGCTCGGCCGCGCCGAGGCCGGCGCGGCGCCCGAAGACCAGCAGGTCGGACAACGAGTTGCCGCCGAGCCGGTTGGATCCGTGCATCCCGCTGGCGCACTCGCCGGCCGCGAACAGCCCGGGGACGCTGGACCGGCCGGTGTCCGGGTCCACCTCGATGCCGCCCATCACGTAGTGGCAGGTCGGCCCCACCTCCATGGGTTCGGCGGTGATGTCGACGTCGGCCAGCTCCTTGAACTGGTGGTACATCGAGGGCAGCCGGCGCTTGATCTCCTCGGCCGGCATCCGGCTGGCGATGTCGAGGTAGACGCCGCCGTGCGGGGAGCCGCGCCCCTCCTTGACCTCCGTGTTGATCGCGCGGGCGACCTCGTCGCGGGGCAGGAGGTCTGGGGTGCGGCGGTTGTTCTCCTGGTCGTCGTACCAGCGGTCGGCCTCCTCCTCGGTCTCGGCGTACTGCCCGGTGAACACGTCGGGGACGTACCGGAACATGAACCGCTCGCCGTCGGAGTTCTTCAGCACGCCGCCGTCGCCCCGCACCCCCTCGGTCACGAGGATGCCCTTGACGCTGGGCGGCCAGACCATGCCCGTCGGGTGGAACTGGACGAACTCCATGTCGACGAGGCGTGCCCCGGCACGCAGCGCGAGCGCGTGCCCGTCGCCGGTGTACTCCCACGAGTTCGACGTCACCTGGAACGACTTGCCGATCCCGCCGGTGGCGAGGACGACGGCGGGCGCCGCGATCTCGACGAACCGGCCCGACTCCCGCCAGTACCCGAACGCCCCGGCGATCGCCCCGTCGTCGTCGGTCAGGAGCTCGGTGACCGTGCACTCGGCGAAGACGCGCAGACGCGCCTCGTAGTCGCCGGTGGCGGCGCGGTCCTCCTGCTGCAGCGCGACGATGCGCTGCTGGAGGCTGCGGATGAGCTCGAGGCCGGTCCTGTCGCCGACGTGCGCGAGCCGGGGGTAGGTGTGGCCGCCGAAGTTGCGCTGGTGGATCCGTCCGTCCGCCGTGCGGTCGAACAGGGCGCCGTAGGTCTCGAGCTCCCAGACGCGGTCGGGTGCCTCCTTGGCGTGCAGCTCCGCCATCCGCCAGCTGTTGAGGAACTTCCCGCCGCGCATCGTGTCGCGGTAGTGGACCTGCCACGAGTCGTTCGCGTTGACGTTGCCCATCGCGGCGGCGCACCCGCCCTCCGCCATCACGGTGTGCGCCTTGCCGAAGAGGGACTTGCAGACGACGGCGGTACGCATCCCGCGTTCGCGCGCCTCGATCGCGGCGCGCAGGCCGGCGCCGCCGGCACCGATGACGAGGACGTCGTAGTCGTGGCGCTCGGTCTCGGTCAACGAACGTCTCCTCTCCGGGTGCTTCCTACCCGACGATCCGCAGGTCGGTGATCGCCCCGCGCGCCACGAGCATCACGTACAGGTCGGTGGCCACCAGCGTGCCGAGCGTGATCCAGGCGAAGAACATGTGCCGCGTGTTGAGGCGGGACACCCAGGTCCAGAGGCGGTACCGCACGGGGTGCTTCGAGAAGTGCGTCAGCCGGCCACCCATGACGTGCCGGCACGAGTGGCACGAGAGCGTGTAGCCCCACAGGAGCGCCACGTTCACGAGCAGCACCACGTTGCCCACGCCGACGACGAACCCGTCCGTGGGGTGCCGGAACGCGAGGAGCGCGTCGTAGGTGTTGATGAGCGCGATCACGGCCGCGAGGTAGAAGAAGTACCGGTGGGCGTTCTGCATGATGAGCGGGAAGCGGGTCTCGCCCGTGTACTGCGCGTGGGGTTCGGGGACCGCGCACGCGGCGGGGGAGAGCCAGAACGACCGGTAGTACGCCTTGCGGTAGTAGTAGCAGGTCAGGCGGAACAGCAGCAGGAACGGCAGGCTCAGCGCGGCGTAGGGGATGAGCGGGTGGTCCGGCAGGAACATCCCGAAGTGCGCCGCCCCGGGCTCCGCGGCGCAACCCAGCGACACGCAGGGCGAGTAGAACGGCGTCAGGTATCGCTCGTCGGCGAAGAAGTACTGCTGCTGGAACGCCCGCACGCCGCCGTACACGACGAAGGCGAGCAGACCGACGGTGGTGGCCGCCGGGGGAAGCCACCACCGGTCGGTGCGCAGCGTCCGCGCATCGATCCTGGCGCGCCCGGGCGCGTCGACCCCTCGTGCGGTCGCCGTCACGGCCGGTCGCCGTGGTAGCCGCCGACCCCTTCGTCGTCGGCACCGCTCCACATCGACTCGTCCAGGGGCGTGTCGGGGACGACGACGTGCTCGGCGAGGGAGTCGGCCCGGCTCGGCGGGGCCGAGAGCAGCTCGCCGGCATCGATCTCGAGCCGTTCCAGGTCGTTCCGCAGCCGGCGCACCGCGGGCACGTCGCCGAAGGCGTGGTGCAGCTCCACGACGGTGTGGCGCAGCTGCTCGATCGCACGGCGGAGATCGGCAAGCTCGGTGGACGTCATCGGGCACCTCCTCGGCGCGCCACCTCACGTCGTCGTGAGGTGCGTCACACCAGACTGCCGTGTGCGCGCCGGCCCGGCAAGGGGGCGAGCCGTTCCGTACCGGCGGGCGACGGAGCATGGTGCGCGGACCGCTTTGGGGGCCGCGTCCGGAATGCCCGACCTGGTCGCGCGGATGTCGTGAAACTTTGGGAGTGTCGCTGTGACAGTGCGCACATGGCGGGCCTGCGGCTCGCTCCAGGGTGGAGGCCTTGATGGGTGACGGTCGCAGCACGACGACGCGGACGAGGGCGGGACGGCGACGCACGAGGGGCCGCCGGGGGTGGTCGGTACTGGGCGTGTTCGCGCTGGCGCTGCCCATGGTGGCGGTGCCCGCGATGACCGCGTCGGCGGCGGACTGGGCCATCAGCAAGGTGGAGACCAGTGCCGGCCCGTACCAACCCGGGCAGACGATCACCTGGGTGGTCACGGTCTCGTGCTCGGACCCCAACCAGGACCCGTGCACGCCGACCACCATGACCGACCCGCTGCCGGAGTACGTCGAACTCGTCAGTGCGTCGATCCAGAGTCCTGGCGCAGGGACGGTCAACCCGCAGATCGACGCCGACACCGACACCGACACGGTGACCTACACGGCCGACAGCGTGAACAACGGGGAGCAGTCCCAGATCCTCATCACGGCGACCGTCTCCGACGACATCCCGTACAGCCAGGACGGCGTGCCGATCACCAACACCGCGACGGTGGAGTCGGACAACGCCGACCCCGCGTCGGCGAGCGACGACATCGTCCCCGAGGTCCCGCTGGTGCTCGACTCCGAGACCACCAAGTCGATCGACCCGGAGGGCGCGATCGCGAGTCCCGGCACCCCGGCGACGGTGACCATCGGCGGCACGAACACCTCCAACGACCCGGTGGACTCCCTGGTCATCGTCGAGCCGACGGCGGGCACCGATCCGAACCCGTTCACCTACCTCGGCTTCACGGGCTGGGGAGCCGTCAGCTGGCCCGAGGGCGCGACGTCGGCGGACGTGACGTTCACCTGCGCCGACGGGTCCACCCCGACGGAGACCACCACCACGGCCGACACCCTGCCCGACCCGCCCGCCGGCTGTGAGGTCGAGGGCTTCACCGTCGAGTTCGACGGCGACATCGCGATCGGTGCGACCGCGTCGATCCCGTTCGACGTCGAGCACACCGACGCCGTCACCGAGCTCACCGACCCCCTCACGCTGACGAACACGACGGCGTCGAACGTGGTCCACGGCGACAACGAGTCCACGCCGACGGACGCGAGCGACACGTACGTCATCACGCCGCCGAACAACGCCGTCACACCGACCAAGTCGTTCGACCCGGCCGTGGTCAGCGCCGGGTCCCCGACGACCGTCACCCTCGGCGCGACCAACGACGGCGACCCGACGACGTCGATGACGATCACCGAGCCCTCGCCGGGCACGGACAGCCCGTTCGAGGGCGACGACCCGCTGACCTTCACCGGCTGGGGCACCGACGGTGCCGGGGCCGGCGTGGTGTGGCCGAACGACGCCGACGCCGCGAGCGTCACTTTCACGTGCGCCGACGGGACGACGACTGACCCGATCCCCGCGGAGGCCGAGGACACGCTGCCGGACCCGCCGGCCGGCTGCGTCGTCGTCGGGTTCTCGATCGAGTACACCGGGAACATCGTCACCGGTGCCGAGGCGACCATCCCGTTCACCGCGGACACCGACCCGGACCAGGCCGAGGACAACGTCCTGCACCCGAACGAGATCACGGCCACCATCCCGAACGACTCGGGCACCGCGGACGCGACCCTCGAGACGCTCACCGACCGGCTCGCCACGGAGACGACCAAGTCCATCTCGCCGTCCACGATCCCGGCGCTTCCGGGCCAGACGGTCGTCGTCGGTCTCCCGACCCAGCTCCTGCCCTTCGGCGAGGACGGGTCCACCACGAACGCGGACCAGGTCGTCATCCAAGACCCGACGGACACCGGCGCCCCGGGGGAATTCTGGGGCAACTTCACCGCGTCGTCGGTGCGGTCCACCGACGTGCCTGCCGGGACCGAGCTGACGATCAACTACTGGAACGGGTCCGAGTGGGTCGAGGCGCCCGACTGCGGCAGCCCGGTCGAGGGTGCCGCGACGGTGAACTGCGACCTGCCGGACGGCGCCCAGGGCGTGCAGTTCGTCTACGACGACACGACGGGCGAGGGCATCCCGCCCGGCGAGAGCTTCGCCCCGAACTTCGTCGCCACGTACGACGGTCCGGAGGACCGCGAGGACCCGATCGCCAACTGCGGTGCGTCGAGCGCGTCGAGCGACGCCGTCGCCCCGACCGACCCGGCCGAGGGCTGCGACACCGTGGACCCGTTCCCCGTGCCGGTGGGCCCGGGTGACCTCGACTTCATCGACAAGACCTTCCTCGCCCCGGAGGGGCAGAGCGGGGAGCCGTACACGCTGCGCGCCCGCACGCAGGACGAGATCACCGCGCAGATCACCTGGTCGACCAACGGGTTCGAGGGTGTGGACCCGATGGTGATCAGCGACATCGCGGACCCCGTGGCGGCGGACGACCCTGCCATCGCCGGCTCGTTCTACGACGCCTTCAACCTGGTCGCGATCGCCGCCGACGACCCGCTGCTCCAGTACGACCAGGTCGAGAGCGTCGAGCTGTTCATCAACGGCGCCTGGGTGGAGGCCTCGGGCGACCCGTGCCCGGAGGCGTGCGACGGGACCTTCCCGGGCTACACGCTGACGGCCGGCGAGCAGGAGAGCGCGACGTCGGCTCGCCTGACGTACACCGAGTCGCCGGGACGGGCGGCGTTCCCCACCGACCCGACGGTGCCGGCCGCAGGATCCGGTGTGGCCCGGTCGACGCAGGCTGACGGGCGCCACGTCGACTTCACGTTCCAGCTCCGCGACGACCGCCGCAGCGGCGGACCGGCGCTGGGCGAGCAGCAGGGCGAGATCTACAACAACCCCGACGACCCGGGCCTCGTCACCGACACCGCCCGAGGGACCGCGACGTTCCAGGGGACGGACCGCACGGACACCGACGCCGACGACGTGCTGATCCTCGACCAGCCCATCAACGTCGGGATCACCAAGGACTGGACCGGCGGCCCGCTGTCGGTCCCGCCGGAGGGCACCCCGTACGAGGACTTCCCGACGACGGTCGCCACCATCACCGGCTCGAACAACTCCGTGGCCCGGGTGGACCAGCTGCGCCTCGCCGAGCCGTCGTACGCCAACGACGACCTCGTCGTCGAACCCGAGACGGAGGCGGGGACCAATCCTTTCGACGCGTTCATGCTGACGGACATCATCGAGGTCGCGCCCCCGGACGGGACCGAGACCACCACGGTCACGTTGACCACCGAGGACGGCACCACCACGGACTACGACGAGGCCGGCGCCGAGGCACTCACCGCAGCAGACCTCGCCGACGTCGTCGGCGTGGAGGTCACGTTCGACGGACGGATCGCGTCGACCGAGTCCGGCAACAACGAGGGCGTCCTGGAGATGCAGCTCAAGCTCCTGGAGTTCGACCGGTACACCGGCGAGCGGATCACCGTGGATCACGACCCCAACCCGGTGCCGAACAGCGCCGGCGCCGAGGTCTCCGACCCGGGCGGCACGACCGCCCAGACGCCGCAGGCGTGGGACACCGCGGAGATGGAGCTGCGGGACGCCGAGATCACGATGGAGGAGACGAAGTCGTTCAGCCCGGCCACGATCGTCGAGCCCGGCACGGACGCCGAGGAGAACCCGACGTCGATCCTGACGATCACCGGCCAGCCGACCGGGCCTTCGCGCGCGGTCGAGATGACGCTCACCGACGTGGACGGCAGCTTCTGGAACCAGTACGACCTGATCGGGTTCGACGGTTCGGCCCTCACCGCGCCGATCGACCAGGTCCAGGTGGACGCCTACACGGGCGGCACCTACGACGAGGCGAGCGACACCTTTACCGGTGGCACGTGGACCGACGGCGAACCGGCCGGCGCGTTCGCGCTCCCCGCGGGCGTGGACGCGGCCGACGTCGTCGGCCTGAGGTTCACGTTCACCCGCGCCGACGGCGCAATCTGGGAGAACCCCGCCAACCCGACGCAGGCGGTGAACCTCGAGGTGCAGGTGCGGGACACACTGCGCTCCGACCCGACCACCCCGGTGCCGAGCGACCTGGAGCAGAACGCCGCAGCCCCTGGTGAGGACGCGCCGGGCATCGCCACCAACGACGTGACCGCCACGGTCACGGGCGCGGACCTGGTCTTCAACCCGGACGACCCGGAGACCCCGATCCCGGTGTCCAGCGACGCAGAGGCTTCCGGGATGCTCATCTACGAGCACACCGAGAACGGCGTGCAGATCGTCAAGGACTTCGACACCGACATCACCGGGGGGACCAAGCCCCCGGGCGCTCCGTTCCCGATGAACATCACCGTGACGAACGTCGGGAACCGGCCGATCTACGACCCGGTGATCATCGACGATCCGATGCCCACCGACCCGGACGGGCCGCAACTGCGGCTCGCCGACGTCGACGAACCCTTCTCCTACGCGCTCACCGAGCCCGGCACGCCGCCGGTCGGGCAGCCGAACGGTCCGCAGATGCCTACCGACCCGACCGACGTGACGGTGGATCAGGACGGCAACATCGCAGGCCTGACCTTCACCTTCCCCGAGGGCACCGTGCTCGAGGTGGGGCAGACGTACACCATCACCGTCCAGGTGATCTTCCGGACGACTCTGGCCGCGAACACGGTGGTCAACAACACGGCGGGCGTTACCGGCGACCGTCCCTGGGACGTCTGCCAGGCCCAGTCCGGGGACGACGGCAGCGTCATCGACGGACGGCTCGACCGGGACACGGGGGCGTGCGAGGCGGATGCGGACGTGACGCCGATCCCGTCCGGTGTGCTTTCCGAGTCGAAGTTCGTCAAGGCGACGAACGACGAGTACCCGCTCGGCATCATGGTCGATCCTGACCAGCCGGGCAGCGTCACCCCGGAGGACTGCTCCCCGAACGCAGCCGGTTTCTATGCGTACCCATGCACCCCGATCATCCCGCCCGGGGCGAGCGAGACGTGGCGGATCCGGGTCGACAACGTCGGCAACCTTCCGATGGACAAGGTCGTGGTCTACGACCGACTGCCGGTTCCCGGCGACACGGCCTCCGACCCGACCAGCGACTCGCCTCGAGGGTCGCAGTGGAGGCCGATCGCGGACCCGAACAATCCACCGGATCTGGTCAACGCCCCGGCGGGCAGCACCACGACGTTCTACTACACGACGGTCCAGGACTACTGCCCGGACGATCTGGTCGACCCGGTCAACGAGCCGACCTGCCCGGACGACCCGGAGACGGGGTGGGCCGAGCTCACTCCCGACACGACGGACGAGACGTACCAGCAGATCACCGCGATCAAGGCCGTGATCGAGATGGGGGACGGCAACCTGTTCCAGCCGGGCAGCTTCATCGCCCTCGAGGGCACGACCACCACGCCGGCCGAGGTGCCGGAGGCGGGCGACCGGTCGATCGCCTTCAACTCGGCGGCGGCGTCCGGCGTCGTCGTCACCCAGGGCGGCGACGAGATCAACTCGCTGCGTACCGAGGGTGTCAAGGTCGGCGTCGCGACGGCGTCGGGCCCGCTCCAGGTGAACAAGATCGTCACCGGTGAGGGCGCGGAGTACGCCCCCGACTCCTTCGAGCTCACGGTGCAGTGCACGTCGGCGGTGGGATCGTGGCTGGAGACCGAGCTCGACCCGATCGCTCTCACAGTGACGCCGGGAGTTCCCGTCACGGTGCCGAACCTGCCGTACGGGGCCGAGTGCACCATCAGCGAGGACGGGTCGAATGGTGAGACGGAGCTCATCGTGGGCACGGTGACGATCGGCGAGGAGCCGGACGTCACGTCCCTGACTGCGGTCAACCTCTACAGCCTGTCGAGCATCGAGATCTCCAAGGAGGTCGTCACCGACGCGGTCGACCAGGACGGTACACCCGTGCCGTTCGGTCCGTTCGAGGCGACGGTCGAGTGCACCTTCCTCGGTGAGGCGGTGTACGCCGACGGCTACGGCCCCGACGACCCCATGGTGGTCACCATCGAGGACGGCGAAACCGTGACGTTCACGGGCCTCCCGGTGAACTCCGAGTGCACCGTCACCGAGACCGGGACGGGCAACGCGTCGTCGGTGACCGTCACCGTCGGCCACCCGACGATCGACCCCGTCGTCACCGACGGCCCCACGGCCGACCTGACGCTCCTGCCCGACGTCCTGGGCGAGGGCACCAACGAGGTCACGCTGACCAACACCTACGACGTCGGCGCGATCGACCTGCTCAAGGTCGTCGACGGCAGCGGCGCGGAGGGCTTCGGGGGCGGACCGTTCGAGTTCACCGTGCTGTGCACCTACGACGACGACGGGGACGGGGGAGCCGACCCGCGCACCGTCTACGACGACTCGATCACCCTGGGCGGGGACGACCCGCTCGAGGCCACGATCGAGAACCTGCCGGCCGGCGCCGTCTGCGAGATCACCGAGACCGACGACGGTGGCGCGACGTCGTCCGACCTCACGCCGAACCCGGTCACCGTGGTGGCGGGGGAGACCACCGAGGTGACCGCGACCAACACGTTCGACCTCGGCACGGTGCAGGTCGACAAGGCCCTCGCCGGTCTCGGGGCGCTCTACGGGCCCGGACCGTTCGAGGTCGAGATCGCCTGCACGTTCGAGGGCGACCCGGTCGAGGTGCCGGGCGGCGCGACGCGGGTGCTCGTCCCCGGTGACCCGGTGCTGTACGAAGGCCTGCCGGTCGGCTCGGAGTGCACCGTGACGGAGACGGACGACTTCGGCGCCTCGTCGACGACCATGACCGTCGACGGCGGGACGCCGGTGGACGGCAGCGCCGTCGACGTCGTCGTCCCGCCCGCCGAGGGCGGCGAGCCCACCGCCGTGGAGGTCGTCGTCACGAACACCTTCGACACCGCGCCGCTCGCGGTCACGAAGGTCGTCGACGGCGAGGGCGCGGAGTTCGCACCGCCGATGCCGGATATCCCGGACGCTCCCACCCCTCCCGCTGACCCGACACCGGAGGAGCTCGCGGAGTATCTCGTCGAGCTGGAGGCCTACCTCGCGACGGTGCCGTTCGACGAGTTCCCGTACGAGGCCTCCCTCGCGTGCACGTTCGAGGGGCAGGACGTGCCGATCCCCGGTGGGGACGCGCGGCGCTTCGGTCCCGGGTTCCCGGCGCTGTACTTCGGCCTGCCCACCGGCGCCGAGTGCACGATCACCGAGACCGACACCGGCGGCGCCACCTCGGTGGCGTTCGACCCGGAGACGGTCGTGATCACCGACACCCAGGATCCGCTGACGCCGATCCCCGCCACCGTGACGAACACCTACGACGTCGGTCAGATCGCCGTCGACAAGGTGGTCGACGGCGACGGTGCCGAGCTCTACGGCACCGGGCCGTTCGAGGTCGCGACGACCTGCACGTTCCTCGGGGAGGAGATCGAGGTGCCGGGCGGCGCCGACCGGACGATCACCCCGGGCACGCCGGTCGTCTACGAGGGTCTGCCCGTCGGTGCGGTCTGCACGGTCACCGAGACCGACGACGGCAGCGCCACCGACGTGACGATCTCCTCCGCCGTCGAGGGCGGCGAGGCGGGACAGGCGATCGTCCCGGCGGCCGGCGACACCACGGTCGGGATCACGGTCACGAACACCTTCGACCTCGGTGAGGTCGTGGTCGACAAGGTGACCGACGGCGACGGTGCCGAGGCCTGGGGTGCCGGACCGTTCGAGGTCGAGCTGGCGTGCACGTTCAACGGTGCCGAGATCGAGATCCCGGGCGGCGCCACGCGGTCGCTCACGCCCGGATCGTCGGTCACGTTCGCCGACCTGCCGGTGGGTGCCGAGTGCTCGGTCACGGAGACCGACGACGGCGGTGCCACCGAGACGTCGATCGCGCCGGAGTCCGTGACGGTCGGCGGCCTCGCCGACGACCCGGTCGGCGTCACGGTGACCAACACGTTCGACCTGGGGTCGGTCCAGGTCGACAAGGAGCTCGCCGGGATCGGCGCGCTCTACGGGCCCGGACCCTTCGAGGTCTCGCTGGCCTGCACGTTCAACGGGGCGTCGATCGACATCCCGGGCGGGGCGGCACGCGAGCTGCAGCCGGGCGCGCCGGTCGTCTACGACGGGCTGCCCGTCGGCGCCGAGTGCGTCGTCACGGAGACCGAGGACTTCGGCGCCACCGAGGTGGAGATCTCCACGACGGTGGACGATGGCGAGCCCGGCGAGCTCGTGGTGACCGGCGGCGATGAGCCGGTCGGCATCACGGTGACGAACACCTTCTTGGTGAGCCCGGTGCTGGTCGAGAAGGTCGTCGACGGCGACGCGGCGCAGTTCGCCCCGCCGATGCCGGACCTGCCGGAGCTGCCCACCACGCTCGAGGAGCTCGCGGACTTCGACTTCGCGGCGATCCCGTTCGACGAGATGCCCTACCAGGTCACGGCCGAGTGCTCCTTCGAGGGGGCACCGGTGCCGATCCCGGGCGGCCCCTCACGGATGTTCGGCCCGGGGTTCCCGGCGGTGTACTTCGGCCTGCCCGACGGCACCGAGTGCACCTTCACGGAGAGCATGACGGCGGGCGCGACGTCGGTGGCGATCGATCCCGAGACGGTGACGGTCGACGAGACGTCGTTGCTGGTGGAACCGACCGTCGCCACGGTCACGAATACCTACGACGCCGGTGAGCTCGTGGTGACCAAGGTCACCGACGGCGCGGGCGCCGGGCTGTGGGGCGACGGTCCGTTCGAGGCGACCGCGACCTGCACGTTCCTCGGTGACGAGATCGAGATCCCGGACGGGCCGACACGCGCTCTCACGCCGGAGGAGCCGGCCGTGTTCGCGGGCCTGCCCCTCGGTGCGGAGTGCGACGTGACCGAGTCGGTGACGGGCGGTGCCACGTCCTCGACGGTGACGGCCGCGGACGGCGCCGACGGCCCCGTCGTGGTCGACGCTGACGGGTCCGCCGCCTTCGAGGTCCGCAACACCTTCGACGTCGGGCAGGTGGTGGTCGACAAGACGCTGGCCGGCGACGGAGCCGACGAGCACGTCGAGGACGTGCTCACGGTGACGCTGGCCTGCACCCGCGACGTGGACGGCGAGCAGGTCGCGATCGACGTCCCGGGGGGAGCGAACCGTGAGCTGAGCGCCGCCGGGGACTGGACGGCCGTCTACGCGGACCTGCCGCAGGGGGCCACCTGCACCCTCGCGGAGACCGAGGCGGGCGACGCGCGGTCGGTGACGATCGAGGCGCCCGACGGGTCGACGACCACGGACCCGGCGGGTGGGGTGCCGACGTCTGAGGCGTTCGAGGTCCCCGTGGCCGGCACGTCGAGCGTGGGCGTGGACGTCGTCAACACGTACGACGCGGCCCCGGTGCCGCCGACGCCGGGGCCGGGCTTCCTGCCCCGGACCGGCGCCGACGTCGCCGGCGCGTCGCTGCTGGCCCTGCTGCTGCTGGGAGCGGGCTACGCACTGGTCCGGTGGCGCCGCCGCTCGGAGTGAGCGGGGGTGGTCCCGGCGCGGTCAGGCGGCCTGGGCGTAGCGGTGCCGGACGATCTCCCCGTCCGGCACCGAGGCCTCGGCCTCGACGGTCGCCGACGGCTCGACGCGCGCGCCGCGGCCGAGGTGGACGTGGTCGGCGACCCGCGCACCGGCCCCGACGAACGAGCCGGGACCGAGGTGCACGCTGCTGCCGATCCGCGCACCCTGCCCGACGACCGCGTCGTGGTCGACCCACGTCACCTCGCCGAGGCGGACACCGGCGTCGACCCGTGCGCCGCTCTCGACGTACGTCCCCCGGCCGACGACGACGTCCGGTGCGACGGACGCCTGCGGCGAGACGTACCCGCCGTCACCGCGCCGCACGTAGCGGACGATCTGACCGGCGTCGTTCTCGAACTCGATGCGCTTGGGCATCCTGATGCGTGGCATGAGGCCCCCTCGGATGGGTGCCCGGGAACCGCGAGGGTCCGCGCCGGGCACGGACTTTGTGCTTTTCTTCTCAACGTCGTGGGACGGCCTGAGATTCCGCGGGTCCTGCTCAGGCTTCCGTGAGCCCACCTCGGACGATGGAGTCGCCGGAGTGGGTGGGATCGCCGTCGAACGGCTCCTCGGAGACGTCGACGAGGGAGTAGGTGGCGAGGTCCAGACCGGCCGGCACCGGGAAGGTCCCGGACGTGCCCTCGAGCACGCCGAGGCTGACCATCCCGCTCAGGTCGTCGGCGATCAGCCAGACCTCGCGGTAGCCGTCGCCGGCCTCGGCGCCGCCCACGTCCACGACGATCTCGAGCTCGCCACCGGTGCTCTCGGTGACGACCGCACGACCTGCGGACGTCGGCCAGTCCGGCAGCGGCTCCAGCTCCGCCTCGGCGACCGCGACGGGCGCGATCTCCGTGGGCGGCTCAGGCACCTGCGACCTCTCCCAGAGCACGCCGACCCCGGCCCCGGCCACGAGCGCGACGCTGGCTGCGACGGCACCCCAGAGCACCGACGGACGACGACGGCGGGAGGCGAGGTCGACGACGGGTGCCGGCTCGGGCTCTGCCCGGCCGACCTCCGCGCGCACCCTCTCCCAGACCTCGGGCGGGGGTGCCACCAGGCCCCTGTCGTCCGCCCGGGCCACCTCGACGACCTGTGCGAGCGAGGCCTCCTCGGCACGGCAGACAGCGCACGCGGCGAGGTGGCTGTGCTCGTCGTCGGACGCGGCGCCGTGCTCGCCGAGCGCGAGCAGAGCGAGAACCTCCGGGTCAACGTGTTGCACCTTCCACCTCCCATCGTGTCCGCAGCCTGGTCAGGCTGCGCCGGATGTGACTCTTGACCGTACCGAGGGGTAGCGAGAGCTCCTCGGCGATCTGCGTGTGCGTCAGGTCCCGGTAGAAGGCCAGCCGCAGGATCGTCGCGGCCGGGTCGCCGAGCCTGGCGAGCTCGTCGGCGACGACCGCACGGTCCACGACCGCGGGACCCACCGGATCCTCCTCTCCCTCATGGTTCGGAGCGAACGCCTCGGCGGCTTGCTGCTGCTTGCGGATCCGCTCGCGGGACGCATGGACGTCGGCGACCTTGTGCCGCGTGATGCCGAGCAGCCACGTGGACAGCTTGGCCCGCGTCTCGTCGTAGCTGTCGCGAGAGCGCCAGGCCGCCACGAACACCTGCTGCGTGACGTCCTCCGCGTCCGACGGCTCACCGAGCGATCGCAGGGCGACGGTGTGGACGAGCGGCGACCATCGCCGGTAGGCGGCGGCGAGACCGGCCTCTGTGCCTGCCGCGAAAGCGGCGGCCACGTCCTCGTCAGTGGTCGGGGGTGCAGGACCCTCGGCCCCAGTCGTCACAGATCCTCCGTGGTCGTGCGTGGGCCACCGGTCGGCGATGCCCGATGCGGACAACCTAGCCTGTGGGGCGCCCGGCGTCATCACGCCGCAGCGGTGACCACCAGATTGTCCTCGTAGTGCCCGGCCTCGGCGTCCCACCGCCCGCCACAGGTGACGAGGGCGAGCCGGCGCTCACCGGCACGGTCGAAGATCGACTCCAGCGGCACCACCTCCTTCGAGAAGCGTTCGATCGTGCTCACGGTGTACTCGTGGCGCTCGCCGGCCTCGTCGGTCACCACGACGACGTCACCGACCTCCACGGACGTCAGTCCGGCGAAGGCGCCGACGCCGTCGATCGTGTCGACGTGCGAGGCGAGCACCACGGTCCCGGCGTCGTCCGCCGGCGCGGGACCGAACCGGTACCACCCCGCCACGTCCCCCGAACGGGGCAGCTCCATGGAACCGTCGGGGTCCACGCCGACCGGTCGGACCGGGACGTCCAGCAGGCCCCGGACCTGGAGCCGGTCCGGCACGGGGGCCGGGGCGCCCGCGTCTGGCCCTGCGTCGACGACGGGCACGTCCGGGAGTGCCTGTGCCGAGGCCGTGGGTCCCGGGGTCGCCGACGTGTCGCGGTCACGGGCAGGTTCTGCGGAGGGCTGGGCCACCGGCGTCGTCCGGGGGATCTGCGCTCCGACGGTGCTTCCGTCGTCGCCGGCAGCCGTCAGGGCGGCACCGGCGGCGACGGCCGCGGCGGCGACCAGCGCGGCCGCCGCCGTGCGGCGGACCGGGCGCGAGGCCCGGCCCGCCGCACCGCGACGTCCGGTCGTCACCGGCGCTCGCGGCCCACTCGGACCGCGTTCTTCGCGCCGACGGCGATGGCGAGGCCGGCGATCAGCGCCATCAGCGTGCCCGCCACCAGGGGGCTGAACCAGCCGTGGGGCTCGGTGGCGGCAGCACCCGTGACACCCGCGTCCACGCCGGCGGGGCTGGAGTGCATCCCGTCGACCGTCTGGACGGCCAGGTCCAGCGAGTCGTCGTCGAGCGAGCCCCACGCGTAGACGATCGTGTTGGTGCCCTCGGCGACGTCGACGTCGGCCGGCCCGATCACCGGGTCGGTGGTCCCGGCGGCGGCGACCGCGGCGGACACCGTCCCGGCCGGCAGGTCGAGGACCGACTCGTCCGGGTTCTCCAGGCCCTCGATCACCGGCTCGTCGCCGGCGAGGACGTCGACGGCGGGCGCGGCGGCCACGTGACGGACGGTGAGCCGACCCTCGCCCGCGGCGATCTCCGAGGTGTCGTTGGTGAACAGCGTCGCCGTCGGCGAGCCCTCCGCGTCGAGGTGCGCGGCGGCCGTGTAGTTCATGCCGCCCTCGAGCGGGAGGTCGATGGGACCGATGACCGGGTCGGAGTCGTCCTCGGCGTCGGCGGCCGTGATGGCCACCGTGTAGGTGTCCGGCGCGAGCTCCAGCGGCCCGGCAAGGTCACCCGGCTCGAAGTCGTCGAGCGTGAGCTCTCCGTTGACGTAGACGTCCACGGTGGTGTCCGGCACGCCGTGCAGGACGGAGAGCATCGCGTCGCCCTCCGCGGCGGCCGCGGGCAGGGCGAAGGCGGTTCCGGCAGCGACGAGCGCGGTGACGCCGAACGTCGCCGTGAGTCGGGTGGTGCGCATGAGTCCTCCTGGTGTCGCGCCTCGTCCGTGAGGGACGAGGACTGCATGTGTCGGTCACCAGGGATTCGCACCAGGGGGCGCTCGTGGATGCAGCTCCGCGAAGAAACTTTGGCGGGCGTCGTCCGTGTCGCCCGACGCCTCAGGCGGGCGAGCCCTCCGCACGTGCCCGGCGGGGGAGCGATCCCCGCCGTTCGGACCACGAGACCTCGGTGGCATGGGTGCGTGAGAGCGGGTCGCCCCACGGGTCGGCGCCCAGCGCGGAGGCGACATGGATCAGGGGCCGCTGCGTCTCGAACTCGCGGGCCAGGGAATCGAAGATCGGGGTTTCGCTCGTACGCACGCGCCCATTCTGCGAGCGGCCGACGCCGGTGCGCCGCTCGACGCGGCCGCCTTCACAGTCACCTCACACGACCCCCGCGAGGGCGTGCCGCCGGGGTCGTCTCCTGTTGCGGTCCCGACGTCGGGGATCGATGATCGTCGCGGGTGACCAGCACGTTCGCCGCCACCCGACCCGCCGAGCGAGAGGCAGGACATGAAAGTCACCGCACCGGTGGAGCTCCTCCTGGTGGAGTTCCCGCACAGCGAGTTCAAGGGTGAGATCGTCGCCGAGCTCGTCCGGCTCTCCGAGGCCGGCACGATCAACGTCCTGGACATGCTCGCGATCCGCAAGAACGAGGACGGTTCCGTCGAGTGGCTCGAGGCCGCGGACGCCGCGGGCGAGCTCGCGGAGCTCGTCGGGGAGCCGAGCGGGCTGCTCGCCGAGGACGACGTCGAGGCGATCGCGGACGACCTGACGCCCGGCGCGGCGGTCGGCATGCTCGTCTTCGAGCACACCTGGGCCACGGGGCTCACGTCGGCGCTGCGGGAGGCCGGCGGATCCCTGATCGACATGACGACGGTCCCGCCCGCCGCCATCGAACAGCTGGCCGCCGTCATCGCCGAGGAGGACTGACAGATGCCCAGAAGGATCGGACGCCCCGGACTGATCGGGACGATGGCTCGCACCGCCGTCATCACGGGGACGGCTTCTGCCACCAGCCGGGCGATGAACAACCGCGCCAACGCCCGGGCCGACCAGCGAGCCAGCGCACAGGCCTACGACGCCCAGCAGGCCCAGTACGCCCAGCAGCAGCAGATGGAACAGATGCTGGCGCAGCAGCAGGCGCTCGCGGCCCAGCAGGCGCAGCAGATCCCTGCCGCCCCGGCGCCGGGCGGCGACACGCTCTCGCAGCTCCAGCAGCTGGGGGAGATGCGGTCCGCAGGGCTGCTGACCGACGCGGAGTTCGCGGCGGCCAAGGCCAAGATCCTCGGCTGAGCCGGCCGTGTCCGCGCACGCCGGCGAGGAGACGCAGCCGGACCGCACCGAGGGGCCCGAGGACGCCGTCCGCACGCGCGGCTACGTCGGCCTGCTGCTGCTCGCCGCGGCGATCGGCATCCCGGTCTCCCTGGTCGCGTTCGGCTTCCTGGCGCTGCTGCACGCGCTCGAGCACGCGGTCTGGGAGTCGTTGCCCGAAGCCGTCGGTCTCGACACCCCACCGTGGTGGTGGGCGTTGCCCTGGCTGCTCCTGGCGGGGGTGCTCGTCGGGGTGGCGATCCGCTGGCTGCCGGGCCGCGGCGGTCATGTGCCCGTCGACGGGCTGGGGCTCGGCGCGGTGCCGGCATCGCACGTCCCGGGAATCCTGCTGGCCGCCCTCGGCGGGCTGCCGCTCGGGGTGGTCCTCGGTCCGGAGGCCCCGTTGCTCGCCCTCGGGTCCGCCGTGGCGCTGCTCCTGGTCCGCCCGATCGCGCGAGCCGCCGACCCGACGGCCCAGGCGCTCCTGACGGTCGCCGGTGCCTCGGCAGCGCTGGCCGCGATCTTCGGCAGCCCGTTGGTCGCCGCCATCTTCGTCCTGGAGGCGGTGGGGCTGGCGGGTCCGAAGCTGGCCCGGGTGATCCTCCCGTGCCTCCTCGCCTCCGGCGTGGGGGCGCTGGTGTTCACCGGCATGGGGTCGTGGACAGGACTGAGCATCTCCTCGTTGTCCTTGCCCGAGATCGACGGGCCGCAGCGACCGGACCTCGGCGACGTGCTCTGGACGGTCCCGTTGGCCGTGGTCATCGCCGTCGGCGTACGTCAGGTGCACCACGTCGGGCGGTGGGTCGCCCGCGTCGCCGAGCGACGCCCGGCGGGAACGGCTCTCGCGGCGGCGGTCGTCGTCGGGCTCTGCACGGTCGCCTACTCGCTGCTGACCGGGCGGTCGCCCGAGGAGGTCGCGCTCTCCGGGCAGGGGCTGCTCGAACCGCTGGTGGCCGACGCGCACGCGTGGTCGCTGGCCGCCCTGGTCGCGCTGCTGCTCTTCAAGTCGATCGCCTACGGGGTCTCGCTCGGCGCCCTGCGAGGAGGCCTGATCTTCCCGGCGCTGCTGCTCGGTGCGGCCGCCGGTGTGCTGGTGTCCGGCCTGCCCGGCTACGGCGTCGTGCCGGCGGTGGCGGCCGGGATGGCGGCGGCCACGGCGTCGATCCTGCCGTTCCCCGTCTCCTCGGCGGTGCTGGTGATCCTGCTGCTCGGGCCGAACGCCGCGGCCATGGCGCCCGTCGTGCTCATCGCGGTGGTCGTGGCGTTCGTCTTCGAGCAGGTGATCGTCAAGGAGCGCCGGGGCGCGTGACCTGGCCGGTCCGTGCGGCCGGGACCCTCACTCGCCGGTCTCGCCGTCCAGGGCCTCGCGGAGGAGGTCCGCGTGGCCGTTGTGGCGGGCGTACTCCTCGATCATGTGGGTGAGGATCCAGCGCACGGAGAACCGGCCGTCGCCGTGCCGGCTCTCGCGGACGGAGAGCTCGTCGAGCCCGCCCGCGGCGAGGGCGGTCTCGAGCACCTCGTCCGAGGCGGAGACCGCCGCGTCGAGGAGGGCCCGCAGCGCGTCGGGGGAGTCGGCGTGCGCGGAGTGCCAGTCCCAGTCCGGGTCGTCGCTCCAGTCGACGGTATCGAACGGCGGCAGCGCGTCGCGCCCGGCCAGGACGACCTGGAACCAGTTCGACTCGACGTACGCCAGGTGCTTGAGCAGCCCGCCCAGGGTCATCGTGGACGGCGGCAGCGGCGTGCGGAGCTGCGCGGCCGTGAGCCCGGCCGTCTTCCAGCGCAGCGTGTCGCGGTGGTAGTCCAGGAACGTGCGCAGCGTGGTGATCTCGTCGCCGCGCAGCGGCGGTTCGACACGACGGGGTCCGGTGGTCACGGCAGCACCCTAGCCCTCCGACCCGCGACGACGGCCGCCCGTTCGAGCACCTCGTCGAGCATGGCGGGGGTGAGTCGCCCGGTGTAGGTGTTGTGGGGCGAGACGTGGTAGCAGCCCAGCACCGTGAGCGCTGTGAGCGCCGTGGCCGGCGGTGTCGGTGTCGGCGCCGGCCCGGACCCCTCGGATCGGCGCAGCGTGAGCTCCTTGCCGTGGCCGAACCGAGGACGGGGCCTCGGCACCGCCCAGCCCTGCTCGCCGAGGGACGCGAGCAGGGCGTCCCAGCCGAGCGCGCCGAGAGCCACGGCGACCCGCAGCGTCGGCGAGAGCAGCTCGAGCTCGCGGGCCAGGAACGGGGCGCACCGGCGGCGTTCGTCCGGCGTCGGCCGGTTCTGCGGGGGTGCGCACCGTACGGGGGCCACGAGGCGGAGCCCGTCGAGCCGCATGCCGTCGTCGCGCCCGGTCGCCCGGGGCTGGTTCGCGAACCCGGTCCGGTGCAGCGCGGCGAACAGGAAGTCGCCGCTGGGGTCCCCGGTGAACATGCGACCCGTGCGGTTGGCGCCATGGGCTGCGGGCGCCAGCCCGACGACGGCGACCGCAGCAGTGCCGTCGCCGAACCCCGGCACCGGGCGCGCCCAGTAGGTCTGGTCCCGGAACGCGGCGCGCCGCTCGGCCGCGACCTGCTCGCGCCAGGCGACCAGCCGGGGGCACGCACGGCAGTCCACCACGCGACGGTCGAGCGCCTCGAGGGTGTCGGCCGCGTGCGCGGTGGCCGGGTATCCGTCGTCGTCGGGCGCACAGCTCATCCACCCATCCTGCGGTGGCGGGGCTCCCCGCCGCGAGCGCGCGCCGCTGCTGCCGAGGGACGGGCCGAGCGTCCGGGTCGGTACGATCGGGGGGCGTCGCCGTCATGGCGGCGCCCTCGGCGGCGCTGAGCGTCCGCTGAACCACGAACGAACCTGAGGAGCACTGTCGTGTCCGACGCCGCCGCGCCGCTGTCATCGCCCGCACCCGCCGAGGGGACCACCGCGGTGACGGTGACGGAGCCGACGACGGGCACCGAGCTCTTCGCCGACCGCCGCGACGTCGTCGTGATGCGCGTCGACGGTGAGCTGCTCGACCTGTCGCGCGAGCTGGCGCCGGGAGCCGTGGCCGAACCCGTGACGATCGACTCGCCCGACGGCCTCGCCGTGCTGCGCCACAGCGCCGCGCACGTGCTGGCCCAGGCCGTGCAGCAGGTGAACCCCGACGCGAAGCTGGGCATCGGCCCCCCGATCACCGACGGCTTCTACTACGACTTCGACGTCGTCGAGCCGTTCACGCCCGACGACCTGAAGAAGCTCGACAAGGCGATGGCGCGCATCATCAAGGAGGGCCAGACGTTCCGGCGGCGGGTCGTCACCGAGGACGAGGCCCGTGCGGAGCTCGCCGCCGAGCCGTACAAGCTCGAGCTCATCGGGCTCAAGGGCAGCGCGGCGAGCGCCGGCGGCGACGACGCAGGCGTCTCGGTGGAGGTCGGCGCCGGCGAGCTGACGATCTACGACAACGTCCGTGGCGCCGGGCGTGAGAGCGAGACGGTCGTCTGGTCGGACCTGTGCCGGGGCCCGCACCTGCCGTCCACGAAGCTCATCGGCAACGGCGTGCAGCTCATGCGCTCCGCGGCGGCCTACTGGCGCGGCAGCGAGAAGAACCCGCAGCTGCAGCGCGTCTACGGCACCGCGTGGCCCAGCAAGGACGAGCTCAAGGCGCACCTCGAGCGGCTCGCCGAGGCCGAGCGTCGCGACCACCGGCGCCTCGGCAGCGAGCTGGACCTGTTCAGCTTCCCCGACGAGATCGGGTCCGGGCTGGCGGTGTTCCACCCCAAGGGCGCGATGGTCCGCATGGAGATGGAAGAGTACTCGCGCAAGCGGCACATCGAGTCCGGGTACTCGTTCGTCAACAGCCCGCACATCACCAAGTCGAAGCTGTTCGAGACCTCCGGGCACCTCGACTGGTACGCCGACGGCATGTACCCGCCGATGCACCTCGACGCGGAGCTCGACGACGACGGCACCGTGCGCAAGCCGGGCCAGGACTACTACCTCAAGCCCATGAACTGCCCGATGCACAACCTGATCTTCGACGCGCGGGGCCGCTCGTACCGCGAGCTGCCGCTGCGGCTGTTCGAGTTCGGGACGGTGTACCGGTACGAGAAGTCCGGCGTCGTGCACGGCCTCACCCGGGCCCGCGGCTTCACCCAGGACGACGCGCACATCTACTGCACCCGCGAGCAGATGCGTGACGAGCTCACCTCCCTGCTGACGTTCGTGCTCGACCTGCTGCGCGACTACGGCCTGGACGACTTCTACCTCGAGCTGTCGACCCGTGACCCCGAGAAGTCGGTCGGCGACGACGACAGCTGGGACGAGGCCACCCGGACGCTCGAGGAGGTCGCCACGGCCTCGGGGCTCGAGCTCGTGCCGGACCCGGGCGGTGCCGCGTTCTACGGCCCCAAGATCTCCGTCCAGGCGCGGGACGCGATCGGTCGGACCTGGCAGATGTCGACCATCCAGCTCGACTTCAACCTGCCGGAGAAGTTCGACCTGCAGTACACGGCCGCGGACGGCACCCGCCAGCGTCCGGTCATGATCCACCGGGCGTTGTTCGGGTCCATCGAGCGGTTCTTCGCGGTGCTGCTCGAGCACTACGCGGGCGCGTTCCCGGCATGGCTCGCTCCGGTCCAGGTGCTCGGCGTGCCCGTCGCCGACGCCTTCGACGACTACCTGGGAGACGTCGTCGCGCAGCTCCGCGCGCAGGGCGTGCGCGCCGAGCTGGACACCTCCGACGACCGGTTCGGCAAGAAGATCCGCAACGCGGCCAAGGAGAAGGTGCCGTTCGTGCTCATCGCGGGTGGCGAGGACGCCGAGGCGGGCGCCGTCTCGTTCCGGTTCCGCGACGGCACGCAGGAGAACGGCGTGCCCGTGGCCGACGCCGTCGAGCGGATCGTGGCGGCGGTCCGCGACCGCGAGCAGGTGTGAGCGTGAGCGACGGCGGCGGACCTCGGCTCGAGCCGGCGGACCGGTTCGGCCCGCCGGAGGACGACATCGCGCGCCTCTGGACGCCGCACCGGATGGTCTACATCGGCGGGCAGGACAAGCCCGCCGACAGCACCCCGGACGCGTGTCCGTTCTGCCGCATCCCCGCGGGCGACGACGAGCAGGGTCTCGTCGTCGCCCGCGGTGCGGACTGCTTCGCGCTGCTCAACCTGTACCCGTACAACGGTGGCCACCTGATGGTGCTGCCCTACCGGCACGTCTCGGACTACACCGACCTGACGGCGGCCGAGACGCACGAGCTCGCGGCGATGACGCAGACCGCGATGCGCGTCCTGCGCGCGGTGTACGCCCCGGCCGGGTTCAACCTGGGCATGAACCAGGGCGAGGTCGCGGGCGCCGGCATCGCCGCACACCTGCACCAGCACGTGGTCCCGCGTTGGCTCGGCGACGCGAACTTCCTGCCCGTCGTCGGGCGGACGAAGGCGTTGCCCGAGCTGCTCGCGGACACCCGTGCGCGGCTCGCCGCGGCGTGGCCCGCCCGCTGACAGCGCCGGGCGCTAGCCTGGCGTCGCCGGTCTGCCGGCACGCACGACGAGACGAGGAGCTTCCATGTTCGGCCGCCTGCGGGCCACGATGCAGCGCTTGTTCACCCCTCTGGCGAACCTGCTGATCCGCCGCGGGGTCTCACCGGACGCGGTGACGATCGCGGGCACCGTGATCGTCACGGTCCTGGCGCTGACGCTGCTGCCCACGGGGCACCTGACCCTCGGTGCGCTCCTGATCGGGCTCTTCGTCCTGACCGACTCGCTCGACGGCGTCATGGCCCGCGCCAGCGGACGCAGCGGCCCCTGGGGGGCCTTCCTCGACTCGACCCTCGACCGCGTCTCCGACGGCGCGGTGTTCGCAGGCATCACGCTGTGGTTCGCGCTGCACCCCGAGGAGCCCTGGGCCGGTGCGGGGACGGTGGCAGCCCTCGCCTGCCTGGTCCTGGGATCCGTCGTGCCCTACGCCCGTGCCCGGGCCGAGTCGGTCGGCGCGACGGCGGCCGTGGGCATCGCCGAGCGCTCCGACCGGCTCGTCGTGGCGCTGGTGCCCACCGCGTTCGTGCAGGTGGGCCTGCCGGTGGCCGTCCTGGTGGTCGTCCTCGGGCTCCTCGCGCTCGCCAGCCTCGTGACGGTCGCCCAACGGGTCCTGACGGTTCGGAGCCAGCTGCTGCACACCACCGAGGGGGCGTGATGGTCGACCTCGCCGCCGCCTACACGTTCGCCTGGCGCCACGCCCCGCGGGTGCCGGAGCCGCTGCTGCGGGCCGTGTTCGGTCTGGCCGCCGACGTCACGTGGCTGCGCCACGGCGAGGGGGTGCGCCGGATGGAGGCGAACTACGCCCGCGTCCGGCCCGACCTGGACCGCCGGGCCGTGCGGCGGCTGTCGCGCGAGGGCATGCGCCGGTACCTGCGTTACTTCCGCGAGGCCTTCACCCTCCAGGGCGCCACCCGCGCCCAGCTCGACGCCCGGGTCCGGGTGGAGGGGTACGAGCACCTGGAGCCGGTGACCGGCCAGGGCGGGGCGGTCGCCCTGGCGTTGGCGCACCTGGGCAACTGGGACCTCGCCGGCGCGTGGGCGTCGGCGAACGTCGCACCCGTGCTCACCGTGGCCGAACGGCTGCGCCCCGAGGCGCTCTTCGAGGAGTTCGTGGCCTTCCGCCGGTCCATCGGCATCGACGTGCTGGCGCTCGGCGACGACGGCGTCTTCCGCGACCTCGTGCGCGGCGCCCAGGACGGTCCCCGCCTCGTGCCCCTGCTCGCCGACCGCGACCTGACCGCCAACGGGCTCGAGGTCGACCTGTGCGGGCACCGGGCCCGCGTGGCCGCCGGCCCCGCCGCGCTCGCCGTGTCCGCCCGCGTCCCGCTGGTCCCCGTCGGGATCCGCCACGAACGGCTGCACGGCGAGCGCCGTCGTCGTGCCGGGACCCCGTGGGGGATCGTCATCCGCTTCCACGCGCCCGTCGAGCCGCCCGACGGCGGGAACCGGCGCGAGCAGGTCCAGCAGCTCACGCAGGGCTGGGTCGACGTGCTCGGCGCGTTCATCACGGAGCACACGGCGGACTGGCACATGCTGCAGAAGGTGTTCGTCGACGACCTCGACCCGCAGCGGTACGCCCGCACGCGGGCCGCCGCGGGGGAGGCATGATGCGACCGCTGCGGGTGGGCATCGTGTGCCCCTACTCCTTCGACGCCCCGGGCGGGGTGCAGTTCCACGTGCGCGACCTCGCCGAGGCGTTGCGTGACGCGGGGCACGAGGTCTCCGTCCTGGCGCCGGCGGACGACGACACCGAGGTGCCCGACGTCGTCACGCCGGCAGGGCGGGCCGTCCCGGTCCGCTACAACGGGTCGGTCGCCCGCCTCGCGTTCGGCCCGCGTGCCGCCGCGCGCGTGCGTCGCTGGATCGACGCCGGCCGGTTCGACGTGCTGCACCTGCACGAACCGATGACCCCGTCGCTGTCGATGCTGGCCCTGTGGGTCGCCGAAGGTCCCGTGGTCGCGACCTTCCACACGTCGCAGGTGCGCTCGCGGGCGCTGCAGGTGGCCCACCCGCTGCTGCGGCAGTCGCTGGAGAAGATCTCCGCCCGCATCGCGGTGTCGGAGGACGCGCGGCGCACGCTGGTGGAGCACCTGGGCGGGGACGCGGTCGTCATCCCCAACGGCGTGTACGTCGACCGCTTCGCGGGCGCGCCCGGCGCGGAACGGTGGCGCGGGACGCCGGAGGCGCCCACCGTGGCGTTCCTCGGCCGCCTCGACGAGCCGCGCAAGGGTCTCCAGGTGCTCGCGGAGGCCGCACCGGCGATCCTCGCCGCCCAGCCCGGTACACGGTTCCTCGTCGCGGGCAAGGGCGACGCCGGACGCGCCGCGGCGGAGGCGGTGCTCGGTGAGCACGGCGCGGCCTTCGAGTGGCTCGGTGGCGTCAGCGACGCGGACAAGGCCGCGCTGCTGCGGTCCGCGGACCTCTACGTCGCCCCGCAGACCGGCGGCGAGAGCTTCGGGATCGTGCTCGTCGAGGCGATGAGCGCCGGGACCGGCGTCGTGGCCAGCGACCTCGGGGCGTTCCGGCGGGTGCTCGACGACGGCACCGCCGGCCGGCTGTTCCGGACCGGGGACCCCGCGGCCCTCGCGGAGGCCGTGGTGGCCGCCCTCGCCGACCCGGCGGACACGCGCGCGCGCCGGGATCGCGCCACGGCGTTCGTCCGGCGGTTCGACTGGGCCACGGTGACGGACCAGGTGCTGGCGGTCTACGAGATGTCGGTCGCCGCCACCGAGGCTCTCGGCGAGGGGACGGTGCGCCAGGACCTCCTGGCCGGGCGCTCGACCTGGTTGCTGGGCCGGCGGCCTCGTGCGGGCCTGGCAGGTGAACGATGAGCTGGTCCGAGGCGGCGCTGCTCGCCGTCGTCGTCCTCGGCCTGGCGCTGTGGTTCGTCTGGGTCTCCGCCTCGCGCCTGGACCGGCTGCACCACAAGGTCGTGGCCTCGCGGCTCGCGCTGCAGGCGCAGCTCGACCGCCGTGTGCGCACGTCCCTGGACCTCGCGGCGTCCGGGCTGCTGGATCCCGCGAGCTCGGTGCTGGTCGCGGACGCGTCCTTCGCGGTGACCGAGACGGCCGAGCGGACGGCCCCTGCCCGCCCGGACGAGCCGTCGTCGTCCGAGGCGTTCGCTCTGACAGGGCTTCCGGCCGACCGGGAGGGCGCCGAGTCCGAGCTGTCCGTGACGCTGCGCTCGGTGCTCGACGACCCCGAGACCGTCGTGGGCCTGCGGGCCTCCGCGCCCGGCGCGGAGCTGGTCGGCGACCTGGGAGCCGCGTGGTACCGCGCGCAGCTCGCCCGACGCTTCCACAACGAGGCCGTCGCCCAGGCGCAGCGGGCGCGCAGGCCGCGCCGGGTGCGCTGGCTGCGGCTGGCCGGGCGGGCGCCGTGGCCCCAGACCGTGGAGCTCGACGACCAGATGCCGGACGGCATCGACCTCTCCTGAGGCGCCCGTAGGATGGGCGGTACGGCGTGGACCACGCCGGCACGCCCCGGCACGGCGCCGGGACGTGCTCGCAAGAACTCTGTGAGGTTGCGTTGACCGAGACCACCGGAACCCCGGCCGGCACGACGGGCGTCGGCGAGGTGGGCACCGCCCGCGTCAAGCGAGGCATGGCCGAGATGCTCCAGGGCGGCGTCATCATGGACGTCGTGACCCCGGAGCAGGCCAAGGTCGCCGAGGACGCCGGAGCGGTCGCGGTCATGGCGCTCGAGCGGGTGCCCGCCGACATCCGCGCCCAGGGCGGCGTCGCCCGGATGAGCGACCCGGACATGATCTCCGGCATCGTGGACGCGGTGTCGATCCCCGTCATGGCGAAGGCCCGCATCGGCCACTTCGTCGAGGCGCAGGTGCTGCAGTCCCTCGGCGTCGACTACGTCGACGAGTCCGAGGTGCTCACCCCGGCCGACTACACCCACCACATCGACAAGTGGGCCTTCACCGTGCCCTTCGTCTGCGGGGCGACCAACCTGGGCGAGGCGCTGCGCCGCATCACCGAGGGTGCGGCGATGATCCGTTCCAAGGGCGAGGCCGGGACCGGTGACGTCTCCAACGCCACCACGCACATGCGCCAGATCCGCCAGCAGGTCCGTCGCCTCGCATCGCTGCCGGAGGACGAGCTGTTCGTCGCCGCCAAGGAGCTGCAGGCGCCGTACGAGCTCGTGGCCGAGGTGGCCCGCACGGGCAAGCTCCCCGTCGTGCTCTTCACCGCGGGCGGCATCGCCACGCCGGCCGACGCCGCGATGATGATGCAGCTCGGTGCCGAGGGCGTCTTCGTCGGCTCCGGGATCTTCAAGTCGGGCGACCCGGCCGCACGCGCCAAGGCGATCGTGCAGGCCACCACGTTCCACGACGACCCCGACGTGATCGCCAAGGTCTCCCGAGGTCTCGGCGAGGCCATGGTGGGCATCAACGTCGAGGAGGAGCCTGAGCCGGTCAGGCTCGCCGAGCGCGGCTGGTGACCTCCGCGGAACCGTCGACGTCGTCCTCGCTGGGTCCCGACTGGGTCCTCGGGGACGACGGCCGGCGGCACCGTCGCGCGGCCCGCGTCATCGTCCTGGACGAGGCGGGCCGCGCGCTGCTCGTGCGGGGGCACGACGCCGACCAGCCCGACCGCAGCTGGTGGTTCACCGTCGGCGGGGGGATCGAGCCGGGCGAGTCGGAGGCGGCCGCCGCGGTGCGCGAGGCGCGCGAGGAGGCCGGCCTCGAGCTCACCGAGGACGACTTGGAGGGCCCCGTGATGACGCGGGCGGGCATCTTCCACTTCTTCGCCGAGACCTGCCACCAGGACGAGGTGTTCTTCGTGGCCCGCGTCTCGGACCACGAGCCGAGCGACGCCGGCTGGACCGCGCAGGAGCGTGACGTGCTCGACGAGATGCGCTGGATGAGCGTCGCCGAGCTGCGCGAGCAACGCGTCGAGGTCTTTCCCACCGCCCTGCCCGACGTGGTGGAGGCGCTCGGGGCCGGGTGGGACGGCGTCGTCCGGCACCTGGGCACCGAGCACGACGACGAGGTCGGCTGACCCTGCGTGGTCCGCGGACATCGTCTACCGTGGCAACCGACAGAGGCTGAACGTACCGACGACGTCGTCGGTACACCCACGGACCGGGGGGCACCGAGGATGAAGCGTTTGACGAAGGCAGCGTTGGCCACGGGCGGCGGGGCCCTGCTCCTGCTCGGCGGGGCGCAGACGCTCGCGTACTGGACGGCTGACGGCACCGCGACCGGGACGGACATGACCGCCGGGACGCTCACGATGTCGGACGGCACGTGCGGCGAGTGGCTGCTCGACGACGGCACGCCCGTCACCGAGGGCATCGTGCCGGGCGACACGCTCAGCACCACGTGCACCCTGGCGGTCGGGGGCACGGGCGACCACCTGGCCCTCGGCGAGATCACGGTGAGCGACCCGGCGTGGGCCGAGGCGAACGCCCTGACCGCCGCGCTCGACGTGTCGCTCGCCGAGGCGACGCTGGGCGGCACCGCGCTCACGCTGCCGCTGGTCGAACCGGTGCCGGTCGCCGCGACGGACGAGCTGGTCGTCTCGGTGGACGCGGTGTTCGACACCACCGCCGGCAACGACACCCAGGGCCTGGTGGCCGCCCTCGAGGACATCACCGTCCAGGTCACCCAGGCGCACGACGTTCCCTGACCGGCAGTGCGCGCCGCTCTCCGTCTCGCCGGACGCGGCCTCGCCGCCGCCGTCGTGGTGGTGGCGGGCGCCGCGCTGGTCCTCGGTGTCCTCGTGCCCCGTCTCGCCGGCGCCACGCCGTACACGGTGATGACCTCGTCGATGGAACCCGCCCTCGGTGTCGGCACGCTCGTGGTCGTGCGGCCGGTCGACCCCGCGACGGTGTCCACCGGCGACGTCATGACGTACCAGCTGCGCTCGGGAGAGCCCGCGGTGGTGACGCACCGGGTCGTCGGGCTGGGCACCACGGCCGGCGGCGACCGGACCTTCGTCACGCGCGGGGACGCGAACGCCGTGGCCGACCCGCGCCCCGTGCGCGAGGTCCAGGTCCGCGGCACGGTCTGGTACACCGTCCCGTGGATCGGCCACGTGTCGAGCCTGGCCTCCGGCCAGCAGCGGCAGGCGGTGGGGACGGTCGTGGCGGTCGGCCTCCTGGCCTATGCCGCTGTGCTCGTCGTCCGCGAGGTGCGGGCACGCAGGACGGAGGCACCGGCATGACGCGAGGTCGCACGACGACGCTGGTGGCCGGGGCGGGCCTCGCTGCTGCCCTGCTGGGCGCCGGCGCCGCGGCCGGGCCGTCCGTCGGCGCGCCCGACGACACCGCGGGGGTGTGGCTCAGCGTCGACGGAGAGTCCTGGGCGCAGGAGCTGAGGACGCCGCTGCTCGATCCCGACCGCCTCTGGGTGCCGGGTGACGTCCGGCGCGCCTCGTTGCTGGTGCGCCACGACGGCGCCGGTCCGGCCCGCGGCACCGTGACCACGTCCGTCCGAGGGCATCCCGCGCTCGCCGAGTCGTTCGACGTCCGGGTGCGCGCCGGCCTGAACACGTGGAACGCCGACGGGTCCGCACCGGTCGTCGTCGGCCAGGACGACGAGCTGCCGGTCGAGCTGGAGATCGCCCTCGAGCCCGGCGCAGGCAACGACACGCAGGGGGCGAGCGTCCGGCTCGACGTCGACGTCGTCCTCGCGGGGGACGCCGTGGCGCACGAGAGCCGGCCCGGGACACCGCTGGATCTGCTGCCCCGCACCGGCGCGGACGCCGGCCCCGTGCTCGTGCTCGCGCTGGCCGCCGTGGCCGCAGGGTTTGCGGCGCGCGCCGCCGGGCGTCACCGGGGGGCCGACGATGGCTGAGCGGACGCAGCCGGCCCACGCGGTCCTGCTGGCGGGACTGGTCGCCGTCGCCCTCGCGCTGACGGGCGGCGGAGCGGCCTGGGCCTGGTGGCAGGCGACGGCCGCGGCGGAGTCGCCCCCCGCGCTGTCCGCCGCCTCCGTGGACGTCCAGGTCGTCGGGCTCGGCGGCGGACTCCCCGGCCCGGGCGGGACGGTCACGCTGCCCGCGCTCAGCCTGACCGGCGCGTTCCCCGGCGGCGGCGACTCCGAGGTCGTCACCGTCCGCAACGCCGGCAGCCGCACGACGACGGTGACCGCCGCGATGTCGCGCACCGGCACGCTGGGTGCGGTGTTCACCACCACCGCGACGTTCGGCGGCACCGACAGCGGCGCGGGCTGCACGGGTGGCAACGGGTCGACGACGACGATCGCCGCCGGCGGGACCGCGACGCTCTGCCTGGCCGTCGGGCTGTCGGCGACCGCGCCGACGGGCACGCAGGGGCAGTCCGGCGGTGTGACGACCACCCTGGCGGCGTCCTTGCCGGGGACCTCGTGGACGGACGAGGGCACCGTGGTCAGCGGCGCGGTGGGAGCGGGGACGGTCCCGGCCACCTCGCTGAGCTGCGGCGCTCTGGGTGTGCTCTCGGTGCGCTTCAACTGGACGTCCGTGCCGGGCGCGACCTCGTACGTGCTGCGCTACGGCACCAACGGATCGCAGTCCGAGACGCTGACGGTGACCACCCGCCGGTTCACCTCGGCACTTTCCGGGGGTACCGCGTGGGTCGTCACACAGCGCAACTTCGGCCAGGTGACGTGGAGCTCAGTGCCCTCGAACACGCGCAGCTACACGGTCGCGGTCGTCTCCCTCTGCGGTTGACGCTGGCGCTCGAGGCCTTCTCGGCGGCCCAGGACGACGCTGTCCGTACGGCCTGTCCGTGCCGCTACCCCCACCGTCCGTGGCCGGACGATCCGAGCGGGCCCGACGGCGTCGTGATCGGCCCCGAGCGCCGGGTACGCAGCCATACCACCACCGCCGCGCCGACGAACACGAGGCTGTTCAGGATCACCAGGCCGGGGCTCACAGGCGCGGAACGGTCGAGCCGCTCCGCGAGGTCGGCGTTCAGTGCGATCCAGAAGACGAACGTCAGCGTGTTCACGACGGCGTGCAGCACGATCGCGATCTCGAGCCCACCGGTGCGCCAGGTGATGAACGCCGTGGTCACGGAGAAGATGACGTAGAACGCGTTCCACATCGGATTCCCCGTGGTGTGGATCACGGAGAAGATCAGGGACGACACGCCGATTCCCAGGATCAGCGACGTCGTCCGACCGCGCCCCCAGCTCGCCGCGACGCGGAAGACCAGGCCGCGCAGGCCGTACTCCTCGCCGGCGGCCTGCAGCGGCACCAGCACGAGGCTCACGACGAGCAGCCAGATCGCGTCGCTCTGCAGCCACTCGGTGGTCCGGTAGGGCGTCATGTGCTCCGCGATCGCCAAGGCGATCAGCAGTGCGGGGCCGATGGCCAGCAGCGCTTTCCCGAAGAGGCCGAAGCGGAAGCGAGAAGCCACCGAGTTCAGCGATGCGCCACGCACTCCGTAGAGCCAGCGTTGGAGGACCATGCTCCACGGCACGAGCAGTGCGGTAGCGATCAGGCTGGCGGTGTGCGCCACCGGGGTGAGGACCCGACCGTCGTCGGCCGGCCCGCCCGACGAGAGGAGCCCGTCGACCCAGCTGCCGAGGTAGTAGAGGGCGGAGATGAAGGCGAACATGCCGCCGACGAGAAGTGCGATGGCAAGGATGCCGCGGCCGATGCGACGGCGCTCTCCTGCCAGCACCCGGTGGTACTCGACCCCGGGTGGAACTGACGCCTGGTGAGGCCCGTGGCCCACGACCTTCTGGTCTTCATGGTTGGTACGCACGCTGTCTTCGTCCTCTTCTGCCGCGATCGGGTGCTGGGTGCTTGCCTGAGCAGTCCAAACCCTGTCGTCGCGGCGGACTCAAGCCCGGGGGCGGTGAGATGGCGCACAGCACCCGCGCGAGGTCAGCCACCGGCGTGAACCCATGGTGGCCGACCGCGCGGCGTCCGATCCCGCGGCCGGTCGTAGGATGGATGGCTGTGAATACTCCGACCATCGGCGTCCTGGCCCTCCAGGGCGACGTCGGTGCGCACCTGACAGCCCTGGCCTCCGTCGGCGCCCGCGCCGTGACCGTGCGGCGACCGGACGAGCTGGCCCTCGTCGACGGGCTCGTGCTCCCCGGCGGGGAGTCGACGACCATCGACAAGCTGCTGCGCATCTTCGAGCTGCGGGACCCGCTGCAGGCACGGATCAAGGAAGGGCTTCCGGTGTACGGCTCGTGCGCCGGGATGATCCTGCTCGCGGACCGGATCCTCGACGGCACGGCCGACCAGCAGACCATCGGCGGGATGGACGTCGTCGTGCGGCGCAACGCGTTCGGCCGGCAGGTCGACTCGTTCGAGACCGACCTCGACGTCGTGGGCGTCTCCGACGGGGCGGTGCGCACCGCGTTCATCCGCGCTCCCTGGATCGAGGAGGCCGGGCGCGACGTCGAGGTGCTGTCGCGTATCCCGGCCGTGGATACTCAGGGCCGTGCCGTCGCGGCCGCCGGTAGGATCGTTGCGGCACGGCAGGGGCCGCTGCTCGCCACCGCGTTCCACCCGGAGATCACGGGGGACACGCGCGTGCACGGGCTGTTCGTCAGCATGGTCGCGGGCGAGCGGAGCAGGTTCCCCGCCACCGTTCGACGCTAGTGAAAGAGCCATCGGAGACGCAGGGAGTCAGGTAGAGGCATGTCAGGTCACTCGAAGTGGGCCACGACCAAGCACAAGAAGGCGGCGATCGACGCCAAGCGGGGCAAGCTCTTCGCGAAGCTGATCAAGAACATCGAGGTCGCGGCCCGCACCGGCGGCGGCGACATGGCGGGCAACCCGACGCTGTTCGACGCCGTCCAGAAGGCGAAGAAGTCTTCGGTCCCGAACGACAACATCGACCGCGCGCTCAAGCGCGGCTCGGGCGAGGGCGCCGACGCCGTCGACTACCAGACGATCATGTACGAGGGCTACGGCAACAACGGCATCGCCGTGCTCGTCGAGTGCCTCACCGACAACAAGAACCGGGCGGCGGCCGAGGTCCGGACCGCGTTCTCCCGCAACGGCGGCAACCTCGCCGACCCCGGGTCGGTGTCGTACCTGTTCTCCCGCAAGGGCCTCGTCGTCGTCCCCAAGGCCGACGGCGTCACCGAGGACGACGTGATGCTCGCCGCGCTGGACGCGGGTGCCGAGGAGGTGACCGACCTCGGGGAGCACATCGAGGTGCTGAGCGAGGCCACCGACCTCGTCGACGTGCGGACGGCGATCGTCGAGGCGGGCATGGAGTACGACTCCGCCGACACCGTCTGGCACCCCTCGATGCAGGTCGAGGTCGACGTGGAGGGCGCCCGCAAGATCATGCGCCTGATCGACGCCCTCGAGGACAGCGACGACGTCCAGAACGTCTACGCGAACTTCGACGCCTCCGACGAGGTCATGGCGGCCCTCGACGCGGACGACTGAGGCCGTCGGGACGTTTCGCTCCCGGGGGTTGTCGGTGCTGCGTGAGACAGTGACGCCGTGCGAGTGCTGGGAGTGGATCCGGGTCTGACCCGTTGCGGCGTCGGGGTGGTGGACTCCCGCCCCGGCCGCCGGGCCGACCTCGTCGGCGTGGGCGTGCTCCGCACCGCCCCGGAGACGAGCACGGACCTGCGGCTTCTCGAGATCGCGCGCGGCCTGGACACCTGGCTGGACGACCACGTGCCCGACGTGGTGGCGGTGGAGCGCGTCTTCGCGCAGAACAACCGCGGCACGGTGATGGGTACCGCGCAGGTCGCCGGCCTGGCGATGGTGGCGGCCGCGCGGCGTGGCGTCCCCGTCGCGCTGCACACCCCGAGCGAGGTCAAGGCCGCGGTCACCGGGTCGGGCCGGGCGGGCAAGGAGCAGGTCCAGCGCATGGTCGCGAATATCCTGCGGCTGCAGAGCCTGCCCCAGCCGGCCGACGCGGCGGACGCGCTCGCGCTGGCGATCACCCATCTCTGGCGTCCGGCCGGTGCCCTCCAGGGCGGCGACCGCCACGAGGTCACGCCGGCGCAACGCGCCTGGGCGGCCGCGGAACGCAGCGCGCAGAAGCCGGCGCGGTACCGTACGGGTGTTCGAGGAAAGGAGGGGGCCCGGTGATCGCATCCCTGGCCGGCACGGTGACGCAGGTGACGCTCGACCGTGCGGTGCTCGACGTGAACGGAGTGGGCTACCTCGTCCACGCCACCCCGGCGACCCTCGCCGGGCTCCGGCTCGGGGAGCCCGCACAGCTGCACACCACGCTCGTGGTCCGCGAGGACTCGATGACCGTCTACGGGTTCGCCGAGGCCGACGAGCGCGAGGTCTTCGAGACCGCCCAGTCCGTCTCGGGGGTCGGCCCGCGCATCGCCCTCGCCATGCTGGCCGTGCTGACGCCCGACGCCCTGCGCCGCGCCATCGCCGGCGAGGACACCGCGGCACTGCGCCGGGTGCCGGGGATCGGCGCCAAGAGCGCCCAGCGCATCGTCCTGGAGCTCACCGGCAAGCTCGGTGCGCCGGGGGCCGACGGCGTCGCGGGTCCGTCGGCGGCAGCGGTCGCGGACGGCCGCGGTCAGGTCGTCGACGCCCTGGCCGGCCTCGGGTGGTCGGTCAAGGTCGCGGAGGACGCGGTGGCCAAGGTGCTGGCGGAGGCGGGGACCGAGACGGTCACCGAGACCGAGGTGCCGGCCACCCTGCGCGCGGCGCTGCGACGTCTGGGGCCACGTGGCTGAGGGCGCCATCGACCCGGCGGAGCTCGGCGGGCGCCTGGTGGGCTCCGGCGCCGACGAGGTCGAGCGTGCGGCCGAGGCGGCTCTGCGGCCCAAGAAGCTCGAGGAGTTCGTCGGTCAGCAGGTGGTCCGCGACCAGCTCTCCCTCGTGCTGCACGCCTCGATCGCCCGGGACGCGGCGCCAGACCACGTGCTGCTCTCCGGCCCGCCCGGGCTCGGGAAGACGACGCTGGCGATGATCATCGCCGCCGAGCTCGGCACCTCGCTGCGGGTCACCAGCGGACCGGCGATCCAGCACGCCGGTGACCTCGCGGCGGTGCTGTCCTCCCTGGAGGAGGGCGAGGTGCTCTTCATCGACGAGATCCACCGCCTCGCCCGGCCCGCCGAGGAGCTGCTGTACGTCGCGATGGAGGACTTCCGCGTCGACGTCGTCGTCGGCAAGGGAGCGGGCGCGAGCGCCATCCCGCTGGCCCTGCCCCCGTTCACCGTGGTCGGTGCCACCACGCGGTCCGGGCTGCTGCCCGCGCCCCTGCGCGACAGGTTCGGCTTCACGGGTCATCTCGACTTCTACGCCGCGGCCGACCTGGAGCGCGTGATCCTGCGGTCGGCGGGACTGCTCGGGGTCGAGGTCCGCCACGAGGCGGCGCACGAGATCGCCGGGCGGTCCCGGGGCACGCCCCGCATCGCCAACCGGCTGCTCCGGCGTGTGCGCGACTGGGCGCAGGTGCGCGGCGACGGCGTGCTCGACCTGCACGCGGCCCGCTCCGCGCTCCAGGTCTACGAGGTCGACCCCATCGGTCTGGACCGGCTGGACCGCGCCGTCCTCGACGCGCTGTGCCGGCGGTTCGGCGGTGGACCCGTCGGCCTGACGACGCTGGCCATGATGGTCGGTGAGGAGCCGGAGACGGTGGAGACCGTCGCCGAGCCGTACCTGGTGCGCGAGGGGCTGGTCGCCCGCACGCCTCGCGGACGGGTCGCGACGGCCGAGGCGTGGGACCACCTGGGCCTCGAGGCGCCACCCGGGACGTGGGCGGCAGGGGCTGCGGCGGTGGAGCCGGGAACCTCCCAGGCGGCGCGCACGTTGTTCGACGAGGCCGAGGGCCGCGACCCGCGGCCCTAGACTGAGCAGAACACCCGACCACCGCCGAAGGACTGACTCCACGTGGACTTCTCGATCATCATCCTCTTCGTCGTGCTGGCGGCGCTCATGTTCTTCATGAGCTCCCGCACGCGCAAGCAGCAGAAGCAGCAGGCAGAGTTCCGTGCTGCGCTCGCACCCGGTCAGGAGGTCATGACGGGTTCCGGGATGGTGGGCACCGTCGTCGAGATCGACGACGAGTCCGACACCGTCACGATCGAGACCACGCCGGGCACCCGGACGCGGTGGCTCCGTGCCGCCGTCGCCAAGCGCACGGACACCGCCGTCGAGGCGGAGGACGCCGAGGAGACCGACACCACGGGCACCTCGGACGATGCGGGTAGCATCGCCTCCGCAGACGGTCACGTCGAGGTTCCCGACGACCTCTCCGGGTTGGACACCGCGCAGCGGGAGCACCTGGAGAACAAGCGCCGGGAGAACGGCGAGACCGAGGACAAGTGACCTCTGCGCCGGCCGGGCTCGCCCGGTCGGCGCCATCACGCGTCGGCCACGGCGGCCGCGCGCACACGGGAAGAGAACCAAGTGGCCAACTCCAGCACGCAGCGATCGCGTCCCGTACGCACGCTCGTGGTCTTCGCGATCCTGTCCATGGTGGTGCCGTTCGCGGCGTTGCTCGCCGGGGTCTACCTCGAGCCCAAGACCGACGAGAACCCCGGGGGCGCCAGCCTGGCCCCGGGCCTTGCCCTCGACCTGCAGGGCGGCACCCAGATCATCCTGACGCCGGTCTCGACCGACGGCTCGGAGATCACGGACGAGTCGATCAACGAGTCGATCAACGTCATCCGCCAGCGGATCGACTCCTCGGGCGTCGCCGAGGCCGAGATCGCGAACCAGGGTGGCGAGAACATCGTCGTCGGGATCCCCGGCGAGGTGGACCAGGCCACGATCGACCTGGTGTCGCAACCCGCGCAGATGCGGTTCCGTCCGGTGCTGACCTACGAGATGGGTCTGCCGGCTGAAGAGGCCCCCGCGGACGAGTCCGCGGAGGAGGGCTCTGAGGAAGGCACCGAGGAGGAGGCCACCGGGGACTCCGGCGACGTCGACGCCCGGATCGCCGAGGAGGCGGCCGAGGTCGAGCCGACGGACCCCTCGGACCTCGCGCAGATCACCCCTGCGGTGCAGGAGAAGTTCGACGCCCTGGACTGCACCGACCCGAACAACCTCGTGGGCGGGGGCGGTGACGACCCCGACCTCGTGCTGGTCACGTGCGCCAACGACGGCAGCATGCTGAAGTACATCCTGGGGCCGATGGAGGTCGACGGGACGCACGTCACCACGGCCAGCTCCGGACTGGTGCCCGGCCCGAACGGCTCCGTCACCAACGAGTGGGGCGTCTTCATCGAGATGGACGCCGAGGGGACCGAGCAGTTCCGCGAGACGACGGAGCGCCTCCAGGGCCTCGAGCCGCCGCGCAACCAGTTCGGCATCGTCCTGGACGGCCTGGTCATCTCCGCGCCGTCGCTGGACCCCGGGGTCATCATCTCCGACGGTCGTCCGCAGATCTCCGGCAACTTCACGCGGGACTCGGCGGCCACGCTGGCCAACCAGCTGAGCTTCGGCTCCTTGCCCATCAACTACGAGGTGCAGAGCCAGGAGACCATCTCGGCCACGCTGGGGTCGGAGCAGCTGCGCAACGGCCTGCTCGCCGGTCTCGTCGGCATGGCGCTGGTCGTCGTGTACTCGCTCTTCCAGTACCGCACGCTCGGCCTGGTGACCGTGGGCTCGCTGCTCGTGGCCGGTGTCATCACGTACCTGTCGATCGCGCTGCTGTCCTGGGGGATGGGCTACCGGCTGTCGCTGGCGGGTGTCGCCGGTCTCATCGTCGCGATCGGCTTCACGGCGGACTCGTTCATCGTGTACTTCGAGCGCATCCGTGACGAGGTGCGGGACGGACGATCGATGCCGATGGCCGTCGAACGCGGCTGGCGCCGCGCGAAGCGCACCGTCCTCGCGGCCAAGTCGGTCACCCTGATCTCGGCGATCGTGCTCTACTTCCTGGCGGTCGGCGGCGTCCAGGGCTTCGCCTTCACGCTGGGCCTGACGACGATCATCGACATCGCCGTGGTCTTCTGGTTCACCCACCCGATGCTGCAGCTGCTGACCAAGGTGCCGTTCTTCCGGGACGGCCACGCCTGGTCGGGTCTCTCCCCGGAGCGGCTCCGGGCCACCGGTCCGCGATACGTCGGTGCCGGGAAGGTGTCGACGCCCGCGCCCGCCGGTGTTCCGGCAGCCGACGAGCCGGCACCCGAACCGGCCCTGGCCGGCGCCCGCGCCGGCGTCGCGCCCACGACCGACGCCTCCGGGCGTCGTCTGACGATCGCGGAGCGCCGCGCCGCCGAGCGCCGGGCCGCCGCCGGACCCGATGACGGGCCACCGGACGACGCCCCAGGCTCGCCACGCACCGACGACGCCGGCTCCGGCGAGAACGAGGAGAACCGCTGATGGCCGGCAGCATGACCTTCGCCCAGTGGGGCAACGACCTGTACACGGGTCGTCGTTCCTACCCGA
Organism: Isoptericola sp. S6320L; assembly: GCF_023015685.1. NCBI lineage: Bacteria > Bacillati > Actinomycetota > Actinomycetes > Micrococcales > Promicromonosporaceae > Isoptericola > Isoptericola sp. S6320L. Next base: position 137,762 of record NZ_JALKAT010000001.1, on the reverse strand, counting down.
TCATCGCCCAGCGCAAGATCTGGTTCTCGATCGTCGCGGTCCTCGGGCTCGCGTCGATCGTGATCCTCGTCGTCAAGCCGCTCGTGCTCGGGATCGACTTCCGCGGCGGCACCGAGTTCACGGTGAACGAGGTGAGCTCGACCGAGCAGTCCCTGGCCATCGACGCGGTGCACGAGGTCCTGCCCGAGGACGAGCCGCGCGTCGCCGTCGTGGGCGGCAGCGCGGTACGTGTCCAGACCGAGATCGTGGAGGACGCCGAGGCGGCCGCCATCACCGAGGCCCTCGCGCAGGCCTACGAGGTCGACACGGCCGACGTCGACCAGTCGTTCGTCGGCCCGACGTGGGGCGAGGCGGTCTCCGAGCGTGCGCTGTGGGGCGTCGTCGTCTTCGTCCTGCTCGCGGCCGCCTTCATGGCGGTCTACTTCCGGGCCTGGCGGATGTCCGTCGCCGGCATCCTCGCGATGCTGTCCGACCTCCTGATCTCCGCCGGGGTCTACGCCCTGGTCGGCTGGGAGGTCACGCCGTCCACGATCATCGGCTTCCTGACCATCCTCGGCTTCTCGCTGTACGACAAGATGGTCGTGTTCGACAAGGTGCGCGAGAACACCACCGGCGTCCTCGACCAGTCGCGCAACACCTACGCCGAGCGTGCCAACCTGGCGGTGAACCAGACGCTCGTCCGGTCGATCAACACCTCGGTGGTCGCTCTGCTCCCCGTCGCCGGCATCCTCTTCCTGGGTGCTCTCTGGCTGGGCGCCGGGACGCTGCGCGACCTCTCGCTCTCGCTGTTCGTCGGCATCGCCGTGGGCGCCGCGTCGTCGATCTTCCTGGCGACGCCGCTCGACGTGGCGCTGCGCGAGCGTGAGCCCAAGTACCGCGAGCACACCGAACGCGTGCTCGCGGAGCGCCGGGCGCTGGCCGCCGGCGGCGGCCAGGAGGCCGAGCTCGCGGCCGCGGCCGCCGGTCGGTCGCAGCTCATCCCCGGCCACCACCAGGGCAACGCGGCACAGCCGCGGCGCAAGCGGTGACGGGACCACGTTGACCGACGACATCTCGCTGGTCGCCCTGGCCGGGCTGGGCCCGGCCAGGGCTGCCGAGGTCCGTGCGCTGATCCATGACGTGCCGGACTACCCGCACCCGCCCGTGGTCTTCCGGGACATCACCCCGCTGCTCGCGGACGGGCCGGCGCTGGCCGACGTGATCGAGGCCTTCGCCGCCGTCGTCGCCTCGCACGACGGCGTCGACGTCGTGGCAGGCATGGAGGCGCGCGGCTTCCTGCTCGGGGCGCCGCTCGCGACCCGGCTGGGCGTGGGGTTCCTCCCGCTGCGCAAGGCCGGCAAGCTGCCACCGCCGGTCGAGCGGGTCGACTACGAGCTCGAGTACGGCTCCGCGTCCATCGAGCTCCGGTCGGGAACACTCCGGCCCGGCGCGCGTGTTCTCCTGGTGGACGACGTCCTCGCGACGGGAGGCACGGCGCGCGCTGCGGCGGCGCTGGTGGAACGCTGCGGGGGAGTGGTCGCCGGTCTGGCGTTCCTGCTCGAGCTCGCCGGACTGGGCGGACGCGACAGGCTCGCCGGAAGGACGGTCGACACCCTGCTCCGGGCAGGGTCGTAGACTTGCCGTCCCGGACGTCGCCCGCACGACGCTGGTCGAAGGAGGTGCCCGTGAGCGACGAGACGCAGGTCCGACGCAGCACGGACGCGCCCCGGCCGTCCGGCGGGAGCCGCGTACGCAACCGGTTGGTCCGCCTCGGTGTGCGAGGCGCCCCCGCGAACACGCCGGCACTGGAACCGCTGCTGCAGGCTGTCCGCACCAACCACCCCAAGAGCGACCTCGGCGTCCTCGAACGCGCCTACGCGACCGCCGAACGCGCTCACCGGGGCCAGCAGCGCAAGTCCGGCGACCCGTACATCACGCACCCCGTCGCGGTGTCGACGATCCTCGCGGAGCTCGGCTTCGACGGTGCGACGCTCGCGGCCGCGCTGCTGCACGACACGGTCGAGGACACCGAGTACTCGCTCGAGGACCTCACGCGGGACTTCGGCAGCGAGATCGCGATGCTGGTCGACGGCGTCACCAAGCTCGACAAGGTGACCTACGGCGACGCCGCGCAGGCCGAGACCGTGCGCAAGATGGTCGTCGCGATGGCCAAGGACATCCGGGTGCTGGTGATCAAGCTCGCGGACCGCCTGCACAACGCCCGCACCTGGAAGTACGTGTCCGGGTCGTCGGCGTCGCGCAAGGCTCGCGAGACCCTCGAGATCTATGCGCCCCTGGCGCACCGCCTCGGGATGAACACCATCAAGTGGGAGCTGGAGGACCTTTCCTTCCAGACGCTCTACCCGAAGGTGTACGACGAGATCGTGCACCTGGTGGCCGAGCGTGCCCCGGCCCGCGAGGAGTACCTCGGGGTGGTGCGCGAGCAGATCTCCGCGGACCTGCGCGGTGCCAAGATCCGGGCGACGGTGACGGGCCGTCCCAAGCACTACTACTCGATCTACCAGAAGATGATCGTGCGAGGGCACGACTTCGCGGAGATCTACGACCTGGTCGGCACCCGCGTCCTGGTGGACTCGGTCCGCGACTGCTACGCGGCTCTGGGAGCCCTGCACGCGCGATGGAACCCGGTCCCCGGCCGGTTCAAGGACTACATCGCGATGCCGAAGTTCAACATGTACCAGTCGCTGCACACCACGGTGGTGGGGCCGGGCGGCAAGCCGGTCGAGATCCAGATCCGCACGCACGACATGCACCGACGCGCGGAGTACGGCGTCGCGGCCCACTGGAAGTACAAGGAGTCCGCCCGTGCCGCCAAGGGCGGGACCAAGGACCCGCGGGCGAACGACATGGCTTGGCTGCGCCAGCTCGTCGACTGGCAGCGGGAGACGGCGGACCCGGGCGAGTTCCTCGACTCGCTGCGGTACGAGATCGGTGCCGCCGAGGTGTACGTCTTCACCCCGAAGGGCGAGGTCATGGCCCTTCCCGCGGGTGCGACCCCGGTCGACTTCGCGTACTCCGTGCACACCGAGGTGGGGCACCGCACGATGGGTGCCCGGGTCAACGGGCGGCTCGTCCCGCTCGACTCGCCGCTGCAGAACGGCGACGTGGTCGAGGTCCTCACCTCGAAGGCCGACACGGCCGGTCCGTCGCAGGACTGGCTCGCCTTCGTGAAGTCGGGCCGTGCCCGGAACAAGATCCGCCAGTGGTTCACCAAGGAGCGTCGCGAGGAAGCGGTCGAGCGCGGCAAGGACGCGATCACCAAGGCGATGCGCAAGCAGAACCTGCCGATCCAGCGGCTGCTGACCCACGAAACCCTGGTGGGTCTGGCGAACGAGCTGCGGTACGCGGACGTCACGGCGCTCTACGCGGCGGTCGGGGAGAACAACGTCTCCGCGCAGCACGTCGTCGAGTCGCTGGTGAAGTCGCTCGGCGGCGAGGACGGCACGGCGGAGGACACCGCCGAGGTCGCCCGGCCCGGCCAGCCGACCCGGCGGTCCCGCTCGACCGGTGACCCCGGGGTCGCCGTGAAGGGCGTCGACGACATCTGGGTCAAGCTCGCCAAGTGCTGCACGCCGGTGCCCGGCGACGAGATCGTCGGCTTCGTGACGCGGGGAGCCGGCGTCAGCGTCCACCGTGCGGACTGCGCCAACGTCCTCCAGCTGCGCTCCCAGCCCGAGCGGCTCGTCGACGTCGCGTGGACCACCGGTGCGAACACGATGTTCCTCGTCCAGATCCAGGTCGAGGCGCTCGACCGGTCCCGGCTCCTGTCCGACGTGACACGGGTGCTCTCCGACCACCACGTCAACATCCTGTCGGCCACCGTGTCGACGTCGACGGACCGGATCGCCATCTCGCGCTTCGTCTTCGAGATGGCGGAGCCCGCGCACCTGCAGCAGGTCCTGGCCGCGGCGCGCAAGATCGACGGCGTCTTCGACGTCTACCGCATCACCGGCACCAAGGCCGCCGACGTCGGGTCGGACGCCCCGGAGGCTCCGGCCAACGCCTGAATCCCGCGCACCCGACGCGCCCACGGCGTAGGTTCGCCCTCATGGACCTTCCCCTGGACGCACCGATCCGGCCCATGCTCGCTCGCTCGGTCGCGACGGTTCCCGATCAGCCCGACGACGGCGCCTGCTGGGTGTACGAACCCAAGTGGGACGGCTTCCGCGCCATCGTCTACCGCGACGGCGACGAGGTCCGCATCGACTCGCGCGGGGCGAAGCCCATGGACCGCTACTTCCCCGAGGTCGTCGAGGCCGTGCGCGCCGAGCTGCCGCCGCGCTGCGTCGTCGACGGAGAGATCGTCGTGGCTCGCCCTCCCGGCGGTCATGACGGCGTCGCTCGGCTGGACTTCGACACGCTCAGCCAGCGCATCCATCCGGCGGAGTCGCGGGTGCGTCTGCTCGCCGAGTCGGTGCCCGCGAGCATGGTGGTGTTCGACCTGCTCGCCGTGGGCGACGAGGACCTGTCGACGTCGCCGCTGTCAGAGCGCCTCGCGCGGCTGGACGCGCTGGGGCTGGGCGGCCCGCAGGTGCATGCCACGCCTCGGACGACGGACGCCGAGACCGCTCGAGGATGGCTGGAGACGTTCGAGGGCGCCGGGCTGGACGGTGTCGTCGCCAAGCGGGACGACGGCGCGTACGAGCCGAACAAGCGTGGCTGGCTCAAGATCAAGCACGCCCGGACCGCGGACGTCGTGCTGGCCGGGCTGCGTGAGCACAAGACGTCGACGCCGGGGCGGCCGCTCGTGGGATCGCTGCTCCTCGGGCTGTACGGGGACCACCCCGAGGGTGGCGGGCACGGCCCCACGCTGCAGTTCGTGGGGGTGGCAGCGTCCTTCTCGGCCGCTCGCCGTGCCGCGCTGTACGACGAGCTCGCGCCGCTGCGCGTCGAGCCGGGGACGCCGGAGGCTGCGGAGCACCCGTGGGCGGACTGGCAGGACCCTGCCGTCTCGGAAGGCGGTGCGGGCCTGCGGCGGCCGGGCGCGCAGTCGCGGTGGAGCGCGGGCAAGGACCTGTCCTTCACCCCGCTGCGGGTCGAGCGTGTCCTGGAGGTCGGCTACGACCACATGGAGGGCACCCGGTTCCGCCACACCGCACAGTTCAAGCGCTGGCGGCCCGACCGCGACCCCGCCAGCTGCACGTACGACCAGCTCGCCGAACCGGTGGGCTACGACCTGGCCGGTCTGCTGCCGGGTGCTCCGGGCACCACGGCGCGATGAGTCTCGGGGGCCGAGGCGGTCGCTAGAGCATGGGAACACTGAGATTCGGGATGATCTCCTGCTCGCTCGACGGCTTCGTCAACGACGGGGACGGAGAGATCGGGTGGACGGCGCCCAGCGATGACAGGCACCAGTTCATCAACGGTCGCGTGCGTGACGTCAGCGTCTTCGTGATGGGCCGGCGCATGTACGAGACGCTGCGGGTGTGGGAGGACTGGCCGCCCGGCCGGCCGGTCGAGGACGAGTTCGCCGCGCTGTGGGCTCGGGCGGACAAGATCGTCTGTTCGGACGGGCTCGCTCCGGTGGACGCACCGCGCACCACGGTCGAGCGGCGGCTCACCCTGGACCGACTGGACGAGATCGTGGCGCGGACCGACGGCGTGGTGGAGATCTCCGGTCCGACGACCGCTGCCGATGCGCTCCGGGCCGGCCGCGTCGACGAGATCGACCTCTTCGTCCTGCCCCGGGTGGTCGGCGAGGGCCGGCGGGCGTTGCCGCAGGGTATGCGCGCCACGCTGGAGCTGAGGGAGAGCCGAACCTTCATCGACGGAGCGGTGTACCTGTCGTACGGGCGCCCCGGTGCCTGAGCACGCAGGTCCCTGCGGCCGCGGACGGCGCGGTCACTCGGCGGTGCGCTGCCGGTCCTTGGCGCGGCTCGGCTGGACCCGCTTCGGCTCGCCCGGCATCTTCGGGTACTCGGGCGGGTAGGGCAGGTCGCCGAGCCCGTGCTCCTCCTCGTCCCGCCGCGCGAGCGCCAGGGCGGCGTCGAGCGAGCAGTCGAGCGTCGGGTCCCGGTCGGCGCGCAGCGGGGCGAACAGGTCGCCACGCTCGGCGAGCCGCGCGGGGACCGTCGCGACGGTGAAGTCGTCGGGGTGGACGTCGCCGACCTCGTCCCACTCGAGCGGGGTCGAGACGGTGGCCCGCGGGTTGGGGCGGATCGAGTAGGCGGAGGCGATCGTCCGGTCGCGGGCCATCTGGTTGTAGTCGACGAAGATCTTCTGGCCGCGTTCTTCCTTCCACCACCGGGTGGTGACCTGGTCGGGCAGGCGCCGTTCCAGCTCTCGCCCGATCGCGATGGTCGCGCGACGGGCCTGGACGAACGACCACTCGGGGGCGAGGGGCACGAACACGTGGATGCCACGGCCCCCGGACGTCTTCGGGTAGCCGACGAGGCCGAGCTCGTCGAGGAGCTCACGCAGGTGCGGCGCCACGGCGGCGGCGTCGTCGAAGGTGGTTCCGGTCTGCGGGTCGAGGTCGATGCGCAGCTGGTCGACGGCCTCGACGTCGTCCCGCCGCACGGGCCACGGGTGGAAGGTGAGTGTTCCCATCTGTGCGGCCCACACCACGACGGCCAGCTCGTGCGGGGCCACCTCGTCGGCGGTGCGTCCGCTGGGGAACGCGATGCGAGCGGTCTCCAGCCAGGGCGGTGCGCCCTTCGGGACGCGCTTCTGGTAGAAGGCGTCGCCGTGGCTGTCCGACCGGGTCGCCATGACGGCGCCCTCGAAGTATCCCTTCGGCCACCGCTCGAGCGTGGTGGGCCGGTGCAGCAGCGCACCCAGGATCCCGTCACCGACGCTGATGAAGTACTCGGCGACGTCCAGCTTGGTCAGTCCTGCCTCGGCGAAGACGACACGGTCCGGGCTGGAGATGCGGACGGAGCGTCCGCCGGCGTCGAGCTCGACGGCGTTCGAGGAGGCCATGAGGTCACGCTACGCCGGGCCGTCGGGGAGCGCTGCCTCAGCCCCGACCTCAGCATCTGCCCGAGCGAGGGCGGCCTCGACCGCGTCCAGGTGCTCGCGTGCGCGGGGTCGGCCGACGGCGCGGGTGCGGCGCTCCAGCGAGCGGCGGGCCGCGGACGGCTCGGCTCCCGCATGACGCACGAGCGCCAGCACGGCCGGGACCGGGTCGGGGTCGTGCAGCACCAGCTCCACCACCGTGCGGTCCGGTGCCGTCACGGGCACCCTCGCCAGGTGGATCGTGTCGCCGTGCAGCAACGGGCCCTGCCACAGCCGGGCGCCGAGGGGACGGTCCGGCTGGTGACGTCCGGCCGGGTAGACGAGGTCGAGGCTCTGGGCGTCGTCGTACCCGGCGTGGACCCAGGCGGCGGTCCGCCCGGTCACGACGGCACCGGTCGGGACCTCGTCCGCCAGCAACCCTGCCCGTGTCGCCGGGTCGACCGAGACGTCGGCCGGACAGGCCGCGTCACCGCGCACGACACGCAGCAACCCGTCACGCACGAGGGTCTGCCACGCGACGGTGCCCCCGAGGTCGTCCGGCCGCAGGACGTCGCGCGTCGCACGGACGGGTGTGAGCAGCGCGCGCAGCGGGCGGCCTGCGTGGGTGGTGAGCGTGGGCACGGGGCCTCCCAGGAACGACGACGGCGGGGGACGCGGGTGCGAACGTAGCGCACCGCGTCCCCCGTCTGCCGTGCCGGAGCGCACCGCTGTGGACGACGGCGTCCACCACGGTGTGGAGCCGTCAGCCCCGCGAGTCCTCGGCCGCCTGGACGACCTGCTCGAGCCAGGAGCGACGTGCCGCGATCGCCGTCTCGAGCTCCTCGGCGGCACGTCGGTCGCCCGACTCCCGGGCTGCGGCGAGCTCGGCCTCGAGACCGGCGATCGCGTCCTCGAGCTGGGCCGCCGCACCCTCGGCGCGCGCCTGCGTCTCGGGGTTGGTCCGCTTCCAGCGCGCGTCGTCGGCCTCCCGCACGGCGCTCTCGACGGCACGCAGCCGGCCCTCCACCCGCTGGATGTCGCCGCGCGGCACCTTCCCGGCATCCTCCCAACGGTCCTGGATGTCGCGCAGGGCGGCCTTGGCGGACGCCAGGTCGGTGACCGGCAGGAGCGCCTCCGCCTCGACCAGCAGCTGCTCCTTGACCTTCAGGTTCTCGCCGTACTCGGCGTCGATGGCGGCGTTCGCCTCGTCCCGGGCGCCGAAGAAGGTGTCCTGCGCCGCGCGGAACCTCGCCCAGAGGGCGTCGTCGTCCTTGCGGTTGGCGCGTCCGGCCGCCTTCCACTGCGTCATGAGGTCGCGGTAGGCGCCTGCCGTCGCCCCCCAGTCGGTCGAGTGCTGCAGCGCCTCCGCCTCGGCCGCCAGGCGCTCCTTCGTGGCCTTCGCGGCGGTGTTGCGCTGCTCGAGCTCGGCGAAGAAGTGCCGGCGCTCGCGGTCGAAGGCGGTGCGCGCGTGGCTGAACCGCTTCCACAGCGTCTCCTCCGTGGGCCGGTCGATGCGCGGACCGTGCCGCTGCGCGTCCTTCCACTGGTCCAGCAGCCCGCGCAGCTCCTCGCCCGCGGGACGCCACTGCATCTTCGCCGGGTCGGTGCCCGCGATCTTCTCGGCGGCCTCGACGATGGCGGTCCTGGCCTCGACCGCGCGGTCCTTGGCCGCCGCGCGTTCGGCATCGAGCTGCTTGCGGCGTTCGGCGGCACGGTCCCGCAGCCCTGCCACGCGGTCCCGCAGCGCGTCCAGGTCGCCGACGGCGGCTGGTTCGGCCGTCTCCTCGGCGAGCTTCGACAAGGTCTGGTCGATCTCGCGCACGGACAGGTCGGCGCTGTCGAGGCGGGTGTCGAACAGCGCGACCTTGGCCACGAGGTCGAGGTACCGGCGCACGTAGAGGCTCAACGCCTCGTCGGCGGCGACCCCGGGGTACTGGCCGACGCTGCGCTCGCCCGTCGCCTCGCGCACGTACACGGTGCCGTCGTCGTCGACCCGGCCGAAGTTCCCGGCGGCCGCCTCCTCGGCGGCGTCGTGGACGACGGGCGCCACGGGGGCGACCGGTGTGGTGGGTGCCGCGGCCGGGACGGCGGACGGCTTGGGGCGGCGCAGCGCAGACGGCTTGGGCGCGCCGGGCTTGGGCGCACCGGGCTTGGGCGGTGCGGGCTGCGGAGCGGGGGCCGCGCTGGCCTCGTCGTCGCCCGCCGGGGCTTCGCTGGGAGGAGTCTCGGCCTGCGCCTGCTCGGCAGGATCCTCGACGTGGTCGGGTCCGTTCGAGCCGGGGATGCTCTCGCTCACTGGGTCTCAACTCCTTCGATGATGACGGGGCTCGTCGGGGAGCCGTCCGCGGCTCCGTCGGTCGTGCCCGCGTCAGCGACTGCCTGGACAACGTCCAGGCCGGACGTCACGGTGCCGAACACCGTGTACCCGCCGGCGGCGTCGGACGGGATGGTGGAATCCTCGTAGACGAGGAAGAACTGTGAGCCCATGGACTCCGCGTCGCCGCCGCGGCGTGCCATCGCCAGCGTGCCCGCCGGGTAGACGTCGTCGGCGGGGGCGTTCTCGACCGGACCGTAGGAGTAGCCCGGCCCGCCGGTGCCGCTGGCCGTCGGGTCGCCGCACTGCAGCACGTGGATCCCCTGGGTGACCAGGCGGTGGCACGCGGTGGCGTCGAAGTATCCCTGCTCGGCCAGCGACACGAAGCTCGCGACCGCCTGGGGGGCGCGCTCACCGTCGAGCTCGAGCGCGACGGTCTCCGTGGTCCCGTCGACGCACAGGTCGAGCGAGGCCTCCCAGGCGCGGCCCTCGGCGGCATCCGGGTCGGGCAGCGTGCCGCCGTCGCGCGCGTCGGTCGAGACGGCCGGGCACGCGGTGCCCGTCGGGGCGTCGGCTGCGGTGTCGCCGGCCTGCGAACCGGACATCCCCGCGACGACCGCCCCGCCGGCGACCAGGGCGAAGACGGCGAGGATCGCGACGACCACGCCGATCCGACGACGGCGCTCTCGCTTCTCGCGCTGCCGTTCCTCCCACTTCGCCTGACGCTTCCGGGCGTACTCGCGCTCGCGCTTGCTGGGCGCCACCGTGGCTCGTCCCCTCTCGATCCGTGCGCGCACGCGGAACTGTGCGCGTGCGACAGTCTAGGGCTCGCGGCGCTGGTCAACCGCCCGAGCACCGTTGCGCGGGGCCGACGCGGGGCCGACGCGGGGCCGACGGGGAGCCCCGGGCTCCTGCGCGCGGCCGTACGCAGGGCGGCTACGGTACCGCCATGGACGTGCACGTGGTCGTCGCCCCTGTCTTCGGGACCAACTGCTGTGTGGTGGTCGCCGACGTGGAGCGCCCCGACGGCCGGCGTGACTGCGTCGTGGTCGACGCGGGCGCCGGTACCGCCGCCGGGGTGGCCCAGGTCGTGGACACGCACGGCCTCGTCCCGCGGGCGGTGCTCGCCACGCACGGCCACGTGGACCACACCTGGGACGCGGCCGACGTCTGCGGCACGTACGGCGTCCCGCTCAGGCTCCACGCGGCCGACGTCTACCGGGTGAGCGACCCGTTCGGGACGATCGGCCTCGGCGGGCACCTCGACGCCCCGGCGACGGCCGTCAGCGACGCGCTGGTCCAGGCCCTGACGGACTTCGGCCGCACGCCCCGTGACTACCGTGCGCCCTTCGCGGTCGAGGATTTCGAAGGGCCCGTCGCCGACCTGGTGGCCGGCGACGTGCGGCTGCGCGCGGTGCACGCGCCCGGGCACACCGAGGGGTCGACCCTCTACCTCGTCCCGGGAGCGACGGGTCCGGGCGTGGTGCTCAGCGGCGACGTGCTCTTCGCCGGAGGCGTCGGGCGCACCGACCTTCCCGGGGCGGACGTCGACGCGATGCTCGCCACGCTGCGCGACGTGGTCGGGGCCCTCGAGCCGGAGCTGGGCGTCGTGCCGGGCCACGGGCCGACGACGACGGTGCGTCACGAGCTCGCGACCAACCCGTTCCTCGGCGGCTGAGACGACGGGCGGGCGGTGTCCGCGGCCGGCGCCCGGATCTGGGAAGATCGGCGCATGGCTCGCATCACGCCCCTCTCCGGCTTCCCCGAATGGCTCCCCGACGGTCGCGTCGTGGAGCAGCACGTGCTCGACGTGCTGCGCCGCACGTTCGAGCTGCACGGGTTCGCCGGTATCGAGACGCGCGCGGTGGAGCCGTTGGACCAGCTCCTGCGCAAGGGAGAGACCTCCAAGGAGGTCTACGTGCTCGACCGGCTGCAGGCCGAGGACACCGGCTCGCGGTCGGCCGAGAAGCAGCTCGGGCTGCACTTCGACCTCACGGTCCCGTTCGCCCGGTACGTGCTGGAGAACGCCGGTCGCCTCGCCTTCCCGTTCAAGCGGTTCCAGATCCAGAAGGTCTGGCGTGGCGAGCGCCCGCAGGACGGCCGGTTCCGCGAGTTCGCCCAGGCGGACATCGACGTGGTGGGAGCGGGCGAGCTGCCGTACCACTACGAGGTCGAGCTGCCGCTGGTCATGGCCGAGGCGCTCGGCGCCCTGCGCGACGTCGGGGTGCCCGCGGTCCGAGTGCTGGTCAACAACCGCAAGGTGGCCGAGGGCTTCTACCGCGGTCTCGGCATCGAGGACGTCGAGGGCGTCCTGCGTCAGATCGACAAGCTGGACAAGATCGGGCCCGAGCGGGTGGCCGAGCTCCTCGTCGCGGAGCAGGGTGCCAGCCCGCAGCAGGCCGGGGCGTGCCTGGACCTCGCGGCCATCAGCGGCACGGACGTCGGGGTGATCGACCGCGTGCACGCCCTCGCCGACCAGCACGGTGCGCGCACCGAGCTCCTGGAGACCGGTCTGGGCGAGCTGTCGGCGCTGATCGAGGCGGCGTCGACGCGCGCGCCGGGCGTCGTCGTCGCGGACCTGAAGATCGCCCGTGGCCTCGACTACTACACCGGTTCGGTCTACGAGACGCTCCTGGTCGGCCACGAGGAGCTCGGCTCGATCTGCTCGGGCGGCCGGTACGACACCCTGGCCTCCGACGGCAAGAACACGTACCCCGGCGTGGGTCTGTCGATCGGGGTCTCACGACTCGTCTCGAGGTTGCTGTCCGCCGGGCTGCTGACGGCCACGCGCGGCGTGCCGACGGCGGTCCTGGTCGCGGTCTCGGACGAGGAGTCGCGCGCGTCCTCCGACGCGGTGGCCGCCGCGCTGCGCGAGCGCGGCATCCCGACGGACGTGGCGCCGTCGGCGGCCAAGTTCGGCAAGCAGATCAAGTACGCCGACCGCCGCGGCATCCCGTTCGTGTGGTTCCCCGGTGCGCAGCACCAGGTCAAGGACATCCGCTCCGGCGACCAGGTCGAGGCCGACCCGGCGACGTGGCAGCCCCCGGCGGACGACCTGTGGCCGCGGGTCGTGCCCGCCGCCGGGTGACCGAACGGCTCACTCCTCGATGAGCGACAGCACGTTGCGGGCCGGGTCGGTGAACCACGCGATCGTGGGCCCGTCCGCGGGGTCGGTGCTGCGGACGACGCCGTCCTCGTCGTGCGGGAAGTCCGGATAGCGCAGGGGCTCCACACCACGCCCCGCGAGCTCGGCGACCGCCGCGCCGACGTCGGGTACGACGAGGTTGAGGATCGTGAACGAGGCGGGCTCGTGGGCGTCGCCCTTGGGGTAGACGAAGACGGCGGAACCTCCCGTGACGTCGAGCTCCAGCCCCATCGGCGTGCGCCGGACGGTCAGGCCGAGGGCGTCGCGGTAGAAGGCCTCGGCCGTGTCGAGGTCGTCGACGGAGAAGCCGCTGAACGCGTGGTGGACGGTGGGCATGGTGGTCTCCTGGGTGAGGCGGGTTCCGGGCCGCCGGCCGCGGGCCGGCTCGTGAGGATGGACCGCCCTACGGGCCAGAACTGATCGGTGGATCCCCGGAGCGCTGCCGCCGAGACCCTGAGGCCGCCCCTGAGATCTCCCTGATTCTGGTGCTGACCAGGCATGATGCGACGGTGTGCGGCATAGGGTCCCTCGCGTGAACGTCTACGTCGTCCTGTCCTGCAGCACCACCGTCCTGTCCCGGGCGATCCGGTGGGCCACCGGTGCCGAGTTCACGCATGCGGCGCTCGCCCTGGACCCGGAGCTGGAGGACATGTTCAGCTTCGGTCGCCGTCGCGCCGGCAATCCCTTCGTCGGGTGCTTCAAGCGCGAGCGGATCGACGACGAGCTGTACCGGCGCATGCCGGTGCTGCCCGGCGCGGTGATCGAGGTCCCGGTGACCGCGCAGCAGCGCGAGGTGGTCGACGCGCAGGTCGCGCGGTTCGCTCTCGACAGCGGCGCGTACTCGTACAACCATGCCGGGCTGGTCGGGCGAGGCTCCGAGAGCAGCACGAGGTTCGTCTGCTCGGAGTTCGTCTACCACGTCCTGCGTTCCGCAGGCGTCTGCGACCTGGGAGTGCCGCGGTGGAAGGTGAGTCCGCAGATGCTGCTCCGCGTGCCCGGCGACATGGTCTTCCGCGGCGACCTCAAGCAGTACCGGCCGTTGACGCTGGATGGAACACGTGTTCGAATAGCGGCGTGAGATGGGACGCGCAATCGATCACCGCCGACGACGGCGCACTGCCCGGGCTCGACCGGACCGGCCTGGCGCGCGCGGGCCTGGTCCGCAGCGTCCGCACACCCGACTTCGCCGGGATCACGTTCCACGAGGTGCTGGCCAAGAGCGCGTTGTCCAAGGTGCCGGCGGCGTCCCGCATGCCGTTCGGCTGGACGGTCAACCCGTACCGGGGGTGCAGTCATGCCTGCCGCTACTGCCTCGGTCCGGAGACGCCGGTGCTCCTGGCCGATGGCCGGCAGAAACCGATCCGTGAGGTCGTGGTCGGAGACCTGGTCGTGGGCACCGAGCTCGACGGCACGGACCGGCGCTACGTCACGACCCAGGTGCTCGCGAGGTGGCCGACGGTCAGGACGGCGTACCGCGTAGCTCTTGCCGACGGGACCGAGCTGGTCGCCAGCGCAGACCACAGGTTTCTCGCGCGCGATCACGGGTGGAAGCACGTCGCGCGGCAAGAGCCCGGGGAGGCGCAACGGCCGTTCCTGGCGGCGGACGACCACCTGATGGGCTTCGGTCGGGGCATGCCGAGGTTCTCCCGCGACGTCGCTGCCGCGCGGCAGCTCGCGATCATCGGGGACGTCGTCAGGTCCTCGGCCGACCTCCGGGTGGTCGGCGTCGAGAACCTCGGGTACGAGCAGGAGATGGTCGACATCACGACCGGCACCGGTGACTTCGTCGCCGACGGCGTGATCAGCCACAACTGCTTCGCCCGCCCGACGCACGAGTACCTCGACCTGGACGCCGGCAAGGACTTCGACTCCGAGGTCGTGGTCAAGACGAACGTCGACGACGTGCTGCGGGCAGAGCTGGCCCGTCCGTCCTGGCGGCGCGAGGCCGTCGCTCTCGGGACCAACACCGACCCGTACCAACGCGCCGAGGGACGCTACCGGTTGATGCCGGGCATCATCACGGCGCTCGCGGACTCGGGCACGCCGTTCTCGATCCTCACCAAGGGCACGCTCCTGCGGCGCGACCTGCCGCTGATCGCCAGCGCTGCCGAGCGCGTCGAGGTGGGCCTCGGCGTCTCCCTGGCGTTCGTCGACGAAGAGCTGCAGCAGGCGGTCGAGCCGGGCACGCCGACGCCCCGTGCCCGGCTCGACCTCGTCCGGGCGGTGCGCGACGCGGGCCTGCCGTGCGGGGTCATGGTGGCACCCGTCCTGCCCTGGCTCACGGACTCCACCGACCATCTGCGACGCCTGCTCGACGCCGTCGCCGACGCCGGGGCGACCGGTGTCACGGTGGTCCCGCTCCACCTCAAGCCCGGCACGCGCGAGTGGTACCTCCAGTGGCTCCAGCAGGACCACGCGCACCTCGTGGCCGGGTACGAACGCGTCTTCACACGTGGCACCTACGCCCTGAAGGCCTACCGCGAGTGGCTGTGGGAGCGGGTGAGACCGCTCCTCGACGAACGCGGGTTCGGCCCGGCCGGGCACCGCTCGGGATCCGGCGCGACCGGCCGGCACGGTGAGCTCCGTCCGCACGACGAGGGCGACTATCCCGCCGGATCGATGGTCGAGACCACGACAGGAGGCGCCGTGGCGGGGATGCCTCGTGACGGCACCGGGCTCGAGGTGGCCGGCGCGGGCGTCGAGCAGGTCCTCTTCTGAGAGTGCTGATGGACGGCTAGGGTGACGCCATGACGGAGGTCCCGGCCGTGCGCACCCTGCTCGCACGCGCCTTCGCGGAGGACCCGATGTTCTCGTGGGTCTTCCCGGAGGCGTCGGGCAGGACAGAGGCGCTCGCCGTCTTCATGGGCCTCCTCGTCGAGGCGTACGAGGCGACCGGACAGGTCGACGTGGTCGCCGCCGACGACGGTGCCCCGGCCGCAGTGGCTCTCTGGCGGGTGGTCGAGTCGGTCGAACCGCCCCCGGCCGCGGTGACGCTGCCCACCGTCGGCGGGTACCTGAGCGCCGTCGTCGGCCCGGACCACGCGGCAGCGGTCGGGGCCGGCCTGGCCGAGACCAGGGGGCACCGGCCCGAGGGCACCCACGCCTACCTCAACGCCCTGGGCGCCGCCCCCGAGCGTCGTGGGCAGGGCTACGGCGCTGCGGCGGTGCGCCGCGTCACGGATCACGCCGACGCCGCGCGCATCCCGACGCACCTGGACACCGTCAGTCCCGACAACGTCGAGTGGTACGCCCGGCGAGGGTTCGACGTCGTGGCCCGCTACCGGCTGGGCGACGGCCCGCCGGCATGGGCCATGACCCGCCCGCCGTACCCGGGCTGAGCCTCAGGCCCGGTCGACCAGGCGCGCCGGGAAGCCGCCGGTCGCGATCGGTCCCCAGCGCTCGATGGTGAGGCGCACCACCGACTTGCCCTGCTCGACCATCGCGGCGCGGTACTCGTCCCAGTCGGGGTGCTCCTGCCCGGCGGCCGCCCGGTAGTACTCCACCAGCGGCTCGACGGACTCCGGCAGGTCGAGGACCTCCGCGGTGCCGTCCACCTGCACCCAGGCGTCACCGAAGTCCTCGCCCTGGGACATGAAGGAGGCCTGCGGACGCCGGCGCAGGTTCGTCACCTTCGCGCGCTCCGGGTACGTGGAGACCACGATCCGGCCGGCGGCGTCGATGCCGTAGGTCACCGGGCTGAGCTGGGGGCGGCCGTCGCCCCGGGTGGTCACGAGCACCCCGTTGCGGCGCGAGCGCAGGAACTCGACGAGCTCGTCGCGGGTCACGGTGGTGTTGGTCGCGATCTGGCGGGCCATGGTGATCTCCTCGCGGTGACGGTGCGGTGCCCCAGTAGGATGGCACGGGCGCCGCGCGCGCCAACGCCGGGACGCCCTCAGGCACCGGCAGCCGCAAACATCCCGTTCGAAAGGACCACTTCGTGCTCCGCACCCACACGGCCGGCTCACTGCGGGCCGAGCACATCGGCCAGACCGTCACCCTCACGGGTTGGGTCGATCGCCGCCGGGACCACGGAGGAGTGGCCTTCATCGACCTGCGCGACGCCTCCGGCATCGCCCAGGTCGTCATCCGCGACGAGGCCGTGGCGCACCCCCTGCGCGCCGAGTTCGTCCTGCAGGTCACCGGCGAGGTCTCCCGCCGCCCCGAGGGCAACGCGAACGACAACCTCGCCACGGGCGAGGTCGAGGTCATCGCCGCCGAGGTCGTGGTCCTCAACGAGTCCGCGCCGCTGCCCTTTCAGGTCTCGACGGCGCTGGCCGAGACCGAGCAGATCGGCGAGGAGGCCCGCCTCGCGCACCGCTACCTCGACATGCGCCGTCCCGGGCCCGCCGCCGCGCTGCGGCTGCGCTCGCGCGTCAACCAGGCCGCCCGCCGGGTCCTGGACGGCCACGAGTTCGTCGAGGTCGAGACGCCGACGCTCACCCGGTCCACGCCCGAGGGCGCTCGCGACTTCCTCGTGCCGGCCCGCCTCGCGCCCGGCTCCTGGTACGCGCTGCCGCAGTCGCCGCAGCTGTTCAAGCAGCTCCTCATGGTCGGTGGCGTCGAGCGCTACTACCAGATCGCCCGCTGCTACCGCGACGAGGACTTCCGCGCCGACCGCCAGCCGGAGTTCACCCAGCTCGACGTCGAGATGAGCTTCGTCGACCAGGACGACGTCATCGCGCTGACCGAGGAGCTTCTCGTCGCGCTGTGGCAGCTCGTCGACGTCCAGGTGCCCACACCGATCGAGCGCATCACCTACGCCGACGCGATGCGCCTCTACGGCACCGACAAGCCGGACCTGCGGTTCGCCAACCCGCTCGTCGAGCTCACCGACTACTTCGCCGAGACGCCCTTCCGCGTGTTCCAGAACGAGTACGTCGGCGCCGTCGTGATGCCCGGTGGCGCCTCGCAGCCACGGCGCCAGTTCGACGCGTGGCAGGACTGGGCCAAGCAGCGCGGCGCTCGCGGCCTCGCGTACGTGACGTTCGCCGAGGACGGCACGCTCGGCGGCCCCGTCGCGAAGAACCTCTCCGACGCCGAGCGGGCCGGCCTGGCCGAGGCGACCGGCGCGCAGCCCGGTGACGCCGTGTTCTTCGCGGCCGGCAAGACGACGGACTCCCGCGCTCTGCTCGGCGCCGCCCGCGTCGAGATCGCCGAGCGGACCGGCCAGGTCGACGACGACGCCTGGTCCTTCGTGTGGGTCGTCGACGCCCCGCTGTTCAAGCCCACCGGGGAGGCCGCCGCCGAGGGGGACGTGACGCTGGGCGACTCCGCCTGGACGGCGGTGCACCACGCGTTCACGTCGCCGAAGCCGGAGTGGCTCGACCGCTTCGAGTCGGACCCGGGCGAGGCGCTGGCCTACGCCTACGACATCGTCTGCAACGGCAACGAGATCGGTGGTGGGTCGATCCGTATCCACCAGCGCGACGTGCAGGAGCGGGTCTTCGACGTCATGGGCATCGGTCCGGAGGAGGCCCAGGAGAAGTTCGGGTTCCTCCTCGACGCGTTCAAGTTCGGCGCGCCGCCGCACGGCGGGATCGCCTTCGGCTGGGACCGCATCGTGGCGCTGCTCACGAAGTCGCCCTCGATCCGCGACGTCATCGCCTTCCCGAAGTCGGGCGGCGGCTACGACCCGCTGACCAAGGCGCCCGCGCCGATCTCGCCGGAGCAGCGCAAGGAGGCCGGCGTCGACGCGGAGCCGGAGAAGAAGGGCGAGCAGGACGCCTGACGCTCGTCAGGGCGGGCCGGCAGCGTGCGCAGCCGGTCCGCCCGGCGGCTCGGGCCGGCCCTGCCGCGACCGGAGGGGAGCGGTTCGTCACAGCGCGGGACCGGTGGGACGGGCCCGCGGTGTGGGTGGCCGTCCGTAGGCTGGGGAGCATGGACCTGTTCGACACCGCGATCACCGGTCAGCACGGCACCCCGGTGACGACGCGGCCGGGTCCGGGCGCACCGCTCGCGGTCCGCATGCGCCCCTCCGCACTCGACGAGGTGACGGGCCAGTCCCACCTGCTCGTGCCCGGCTCGCCGCTGCGCCGCCTGGTCGAGCCCGCCGACGAGTCGGCTCGTCGGGCCGCGCCGGGCTCCGTGATCCTGTGGGGCCCGCCCGGGGTGGGCAAGACGACGCTCGCCTACCTGGTGGCCACCAGCTCCGGCCGCCGTTTCGTGGAGCTCTCCGCCGTGACCGCGGGCGTCAAGGACGTCCGTCAGGTCATCGAGGACGCCCGCCGCCGGCTGGCCACGGGCGGCGAGGAGACGGTCCTGTTCATCGACGAGGTGCACCGGTTCTCCAAGACGCAGCAGGACGCCCTGCTGCCCAGCGTGGAGAACCGGTGGGTGACCCTCGTGGCGGCCACGACCGAGAACCCGTCGTTCTCCGTCAACTCCCCGCTGCTCAGCCGGTCCCTGCTGCTGACCCTCAAGCCGCTCGGGGCCGAGGACGTGCGGGCGCTCGTGCGGCGCGCCGTCACCGACGAGCGCGGCCTGGGTGGCGCCGTCGTCCTCGCCGACGACGCCGAGGACCAGCTGGTGCGGATGGCCGGCGGCGACGCCCGCAAGGCGCTGACGGTCCTGGAGGCGGCGGCCGGTGCCGTGCTGAGCGACGTACCGGACGACGGCGCGCCGGACCCCGGTGCAGCGGTCACGGTGGACCTCGCCGCGGTCGAGCGGGCCGTCGACGTCGCGGCGGTGCGCTACGACCGCGACGGCGACCAGCACTACGACGTCGTCTCCGCGTTCATCAAGTCGATCCGTGGCTCCGACGTCGACGCCGCCCTGCACTACCTGGCGCGGATGATCGCGGCGGGGGAGGACCCGCGGTTCATCGCGCGGCGTCTCGTGATCTCGGCCGCGGAGGACGTCGGCATGGCGGACCCGTCCGCGCTGCAGACGGCCGTCGCGGCGGCGCAGGCCGTGCAGCTCATCGGGATGCCGGAGGGGCGGATCGTCCTTGCCGAGGCCGTGGTGCACCTGGCGTCCGCGCCGAAGTCGAACCGGGCGTACGCCGGGATCGGTGCGGCGCTGGAGGACGTGCGCGCCGGTCGGGTCGGCGTCGTCCCCGCGCACCTGCGGGACGCCCACTACGCCGGCGCGGAGACGATCGGGCACGGGAAGGGCTACGTCTACTCGCACGACCAGCCGCACGGCGTCGCAGCGCAGCAGTACCTGCCCGACGAGCTCGTCGGGCAGCGCTACTACGAGCCGACCGATCGTGGGTACGAACGACAGATCGCCGAACGTCTCGGGCGGGTCCGTGCGCTGCTCTCGGGCGAGCAGGGCGTGAGGTAGGATGGTGGGGTTGCCCTCGCGGGCGACCGCCTGGGACCTCGGCCCTGCGAGCATCTCGCTCCGACGGCTGGTCCCGCACCCGACACCCTCGGCCTCGTGGCCGGGTGCGCCTCGGGTGTGACCTCACCATCCCACGACAGGACAGGAAGCAACCGTGACTGCTGTCACCAAGTCGCGCCGCCAGGTGCGCCTCAGCCGCAAGCTCGGCATCCCGCTGACCCCGAAGGCCGTCAAGCACTTCGAGAAGCGCCCCTACCCCCCGGGCGAGCACGGCCGTGCCCGCCGCCGCACCGAGTCGGACTACGCGGTGCGTCTTCGCGAGAAGCAGCGTCTGCGTGCGCAGTACGCGCTCCGCGAGAAGCAGCTCCTCAAGGTCTACGAGGTCGCCCGCAAGCACCCCGGCCTGACCGGTGAGGTCATGGTCGAGGACCTCGAGACCCGCCTGGACGCCCTCGTCCTGCGCAGCGGCTTCGCCCGCACGATCCTGCAGGCCCGCCAGGCCGTCACGCACCGTCACATCCTCGTCGACGGCAAGATCGTGGACCGCCCGTCGTTCCGCGTGAAGCCGGGCCAGACCCTCCAGGTCAAGCCCAAGTCGCAGACCACCACGCCGTTCCAGGTCGCCGCTGCCGGCGCCCACCGCGACGTGCTGCCGCAGCTGCCGGGCTACCTGGACGTCAGCCTGGAGAAGCTCTCGGCCACGCTGACGCGTGCCCCGAAGCGCGCCGAGGTCCCCGTGACCTGCGAGGTCCAGCTGGTCGTCGAGTACTACGCCCGCTGACCCACGAGCACGCCGTCGGACGCCCCGCCCCCCGCCAGGGGAGCGGGGCGTCCGTCGTTCTCGGATAGGGTGGCTCAGCACCCGATCGAGGAGATGAAAGATGTCCGCTGGGGACGTGGCAGGGCTGGTCGCCGCTTTCGCGTTCGTGCTGCTCGTCGGCTTCCTGGCCGTGCCGCTCGTGAAGCTGGGCAGGGCCTTCGACGAGACCTCGCGATCCATCCGCGAGCTGACCGAGCACTCCGTGCCGATCCTGGACGAGGCGGCCACGACGGTCGCGTCGACCAACGAGCAGCTCGTCAAGGTGGACACGATCACGACGTCCGCGGCAGAGGTCAGCGAGAACGTCTCGGCCCTCACGGGCCTGTACGCCTCGACCCTCGGCCGCCCGCTCATCAAGGTGGCGGCGTTCTCCTACGGCGTGCGCCAGGCGTTCGGCACGGCCTGGCGGAGGCAGTCCGCCGACGACGGCGGTGACGTGCGGTGATCCGTCGCCTGTTCTGGGTGGGCGTCGGCGTCACGATCACGGTCGTCGTCATCCGTCAGGGCCGCCGCGTCGTCGCCCGCTACACCCCGGAGGCGGTCGCGGACCGCGCCACGGAGCTGGGCCGGACGGCGTCACGCCGGACCGGTACGTTCCTGTCGTCGTTCCGGAGCGAGTTCGGCGCGGCGCGCGACGCCCGTGAGGCGGAGCTCGTGGCGGCCCTCCTGGCCGAGGGGCAGGTGCACCCGGACGAGGTGCGCGCCGCGCGTCAGACGACGCACGGTCGCCACGCGGCCCGTGACGCCTCGCGGGGATCGGCTGCTGCGACCGACCCGCAGGCCGAGATCGACGCCGACGAGGACGAGCTCGGCTATTCGTTCTGAGCTCCACCTGCCACGGGAGATAATCCTGGGCAGGGCCTGCCCGATCGTCGTCGGGCACCAACGACCACTTCACGAAGGACACCATGCGCACCGCCGAGATCCGCAAGCGTTGGCTCGACTACTTCGAGTCCAAGGGGCACGAGATCGTGCCGAGCGTCCCCCTGGTCTCGCCGGACCCCACGATCCTCTTCACGATCGCCGGCATGGTGCCGTTCATCCCGTACATCCTCGGGACCGAGACCGCCCCGTGGCCGCGTGCCGCGAGCGTGCAGAAGTGCATCCGCACCAACGACATCGAGAACGTGGGCCGGACCACGCGGCACGGCACGTTCTTCCAGATGAACGGCAACTTCTCGTTCGGTGACTACTTCAAGCGCGAGGCCGTGGACTTCGCGTGGGACCTGCTGACCACGGAGCAGTCGGCCGGCGGCTACGGCCTGGACGGCGACCGGCTGTGGGTCACGATCTGGGAGCAGGACGACGAGGCGTACGACGCCCTCACCCGTGGCGTCGGCCTCGACCCGCGGCACATCGTGCGGCTGCCGCGCGAGGAGAACTTCTGGGACACGGGCCAGCCGGGACCCGCGGGCCCGTGCGCCGAGTGGCACTACGACCGCGGGCCCGCCTACGGTCCCGAGGCCGTCGGCGGCAACGTGGACCCGGGCGGCGACCGCTACCTGGAGATCTGGAACCTCGTGTTCGACCAGTTCGTGCGCGGTGAGGGCCAGGGCAAGGACTACCCGCTGCTCGGCGAGCTCGAGCACAAGAGCATCGACACGGGCGCGGGGCTCGAGCGGATCGCCTACCTGCTCCAGGGCAAGGAGAACCTCTACGAGATCGACGAGGTCTACCCCGTCATCGCGACGGTGGAGGAGATGTCCGGCAAGCGCTACGGCGCGGGCGGCGTCGACTCGGCGGAGGACGACGTCCGGATGCGCGTGGTCGCCGACCACGTGCGCTCGGCGCTCATGGTGATCGGGGACGGCGTGAGCCCGTCCAACGAGGGGCGTGGCTACGTGCTGCGGCGGCTGATCCGTCGCGCGGTGCGCTCCGTGCGCCTGCTCGGTGTCGAGGACGAGGCGCTGCCCGCCCTGCTGCCGGTGTCGAAGGACGCGATGAAGGCGTCCTACCCCGAGCTCGAGACCGACTTCTCGCGGATCAGCGACGTGGCCTACGGCGAGGAGGACGCCTTCCGGCGCACCCTCACCTCGGGCACGACGATCCTCGACACCGCGGTGTCGCGCGCCAAGCAGGAGTCCGGCGGTGGCCCTGCGGTCCTGGGTGGTGGCGAGGCGTTCCGCCTGCACGACACCTACGGCTTCCCGATCGACCTCACCCTCGAGATGGCGGCCGAGCAGGGCGTCCAGGTCGACGAGAAGGCGTTCCGCTCGTTGATGGCCGAGCAGAAGCAGCGCGCCCGGGCCGACGCCCTGGCCAAGAAGACCGGCCACGCCGACCTGCGCGCCTACGAGAGCCTCCAGAAGGAGCTGTCCGCGCCGGTCGAGTTCCTGGGGTACACCGACGTCCAGGCCGCGGTGCAGGTCGAGGGACTCCTGGTGGGGGGCGTCCCGGCACCGACGGCCACCGCCCCGGCTGACGTCGAGATCGTCCTGGACCGCACCCCCTTCTACGCGGAGGCCGGCGGCCAGCTCGCCGACCAGGGCACGATCGCGCTGGACTCCGGCGCCATCGTCGAGATCGACGACGTGCAGCGCCCGGTCGCCGGGCTCTCGGTGCACCGCGGGCGCCTGGTCGAGGGGACGGTGACCCTGGGCGACCCGGGCACGGCGACGATCGACACGGACCGCCGCGTGGCGATCAGCCGCGCGCACTCGGCGACGCACATGATCCACAAGGCGCTGCACGAGATGGTCGGACCGGACCGGACGCAGGCGGGTTCCGAGAACGCCCCGAGCCACATCCGGTTCGACTTCCGGTCGCCGTCGGCGGTGCCGGCGTCCGCGCTCTCCGAGATCGAGGAGCGGGTCAACAACCGGCTGACGGAGAACCTCGAGGTGACGGACGCGACGATGTCGCTGGCCGCCGCGCGCGAGCTGGGCGCGATGGCGTTGTTCGGCGAGAAGTACGGCGACAACGTCCGCGTGGTCTCGATCGGCGGCGACTGGTCGCGCGAGCTCTGCGGTGGCACGCACGTGCGCGCCACCGGCGAGCTCGGTCGCATCGCGCTGCTGGGCGAGTCGTCGATCGGCTCGGGCGTGCGCCGGGTGGATGCGCTGGTGGGCGAGGGGGCTTACGGCTTCCACGCGAAGGAGCACGCCCTCGTCGGCCAGCTGACCGGCATGCTCAACGCCCGCCCCGACGAGCTGACCGAGCGGGTCGGCTCGCTGGTGGCGCGCCTGAAGGAGACGGAGAAGGAGCTCGCCGCCGTGCGGCAGGGGCAGCTCCTGGCCGCGGCCGGCTCGCTGGCGTCCGACGCGCCGCGGGTCGGCGACGTCCGCGTGGTGGCGCACGACGCCGGCACGGTCGGATCGGCCGACGACCTGCGGGCGCTCGCGCTCGACGTGCGGGGGCGCCTGGGTGACGCCGCCCCGACGGTCGTGGCGGTGGCCGGTGTCGCGAACGACCGCCCGCTCGTGGTGGTCGCGACGAACGCCGGTGCCCGCGATGCCGGTCTTCGCGCCGGTGACTTCGTCAAGGCCGCCGCGAAGACGCTGGGCGGCGGCGGTGGCGGCAAGCCGGACCTGGCCCAGGGCGGCGGCACGGACACCTCCGCGGTGCCCGCGGCCCTCGAGGGCGTGACGTCGGCGGTGCGCGAGGCCGTCGGTGCCTGAGCTCCCTCGTGGCGCCCGGCTCGGGGTCGACGTCGGCAAGGCTCGCATCGGCCTGGCGGCCTCCGACCCGGACGGGCTGATCGCCTCTCCCGTGGAGACGGTCTCGCGAGTCCTCAAGGTGCCGACGACGGCGGAGGGCGGTCAGGCCGTCACCGCCGACGTCGCGCGGATCGCGCACGAGGCGGCCGAGCGGTTCGCGGCCGTGGTCTACGTCGGCCTGCCGCGGCACCTGTCCGGCCACGAGGGGGCGGCGACGGCGGACGCGCGGGGCTTCGCCGCTCGGCTCGCCCGGGAGGTCGCCCCTGTCCCGGTGCACCTGGTGGATGAGAGAATGACCACGGTGACGGCTCACGCCCACCTGCGTGCGGCGGGCAAGAAAACTGCCAAGCACAGACCAGTGATCGATCAGGCGGCAGCCGTTATCATTCTGCAACATGCACTCGATGTGGAGCGGACCACGGCAGACCGGGCCGGCGAGCACGTCGATGCGTGACCGGCAGACGACCACCGCACCGACGACCCGAAGGATGATCCCGGCGTGACGGACCTCTTCGAGCACTCGACGGCCCAGCGCCCGACCGCACCACCCTCGCGCGTCCGCTCGGCGGCGAGCAAGCGCGCGGCGCGCAAGCGCAGGCGCCGCCGCCAGCAGCGCACCGCCGTGATCATGGTCGTCCTGCTCGGCCTGCTGGGTGCCGGCGGCGTCTTCTTCTGGGACCGGCTCAGCGGCTCGCTGAGCGGCTTCGACCTGGCACTCTTCAACAGCGCGCCCGAGGACTACGAGGGTTCGGGCACCGATCCCGTGCAGGTGGTCATCCCCGAGGGGGCGACCGGCTCGCAGATGGGACAGGTGCTCGCCGAGGCGGACGTCGTCGCCAGCGTGGGCGCGTTCAACGAGGCGTTCGAGTCCGCGCCGGGCGCCGCGGGGATCCAGCCGGGCACCTACGAGCTCTACACGCAGATGAGCGCCGCCAACGCCGTCGATGCTCTGCTCGCGAACGAGAAGATCGAGACCGAGGTCACGATCCCTGAGGGCTACACCGTCGAGCAGGTCGTGGACCGCGTCGCGTCGGTCACGGAGTTCTCGCGCGAGGAGCTCGAGGAGGCGCTGGCCGATCCGAAGGCCATCGGGCTCCCCAAGTCGGCGGACGGCAACCCGGAGGGGTGGCTGTTCCCCAAGACCTACAACGTGCAGCCGGACGACGAGGCGGTCGACCTGCTGTCGACGATGGTCGACCAGACCAAGGCGGAGCTCGACTCGCTCGGCGTGGACGACGGCGACCGGCAGGAGGTGCTCACCAAGGCGTCGCTCATCGAACGCGAGGCGAAGTTCGAGCCGGACCGTCCGAAGATGGCGCGAGCGATCCAGAACCGGCTCGACCGAGGCATGATCCTGCAGATCGATGCTGCCGTGGCCTACGGGCTGGGGAAGTCGGGGACTGAACTCACACGTGCCGACCTCGACGACCCGGACAACCCGTACAACCTCTACGCGCACGTCGGCCTCCCGCCGACCCCCATCGCGAGTCCCGGTGCATCGTCCATCGAAGCGGTGATGAACCCGGCCGACGGCGACTGGATCTTCTGGGTGGCGGTCAATCTGGAGACGGGCGAGACCAAGTTCTCCGAGACCAACGAGCAGCACAACATCTATCGCCAGGAGCTCGAAGAGTGGATGGCGGAGAACAGCTGACGATGTCTGCCACCCGCCGCGCGGCCGTCATCGGGCATCCCGTCGGCCACTCCTTGTCCCCGGTGCTGCACACCGCCGCCTACGACGCGCTCGGCCTCGAGGGCTGGGAGTACACGGCCGTCGACACCACGGTCGAGCAGCTCGGCGACGTGGTGCGCGGCCTCGACCTCGGCTGGGCCGGGCTGAGCGTCACCATGCCGCTCAAGCACGCCGTGATGGACCTGGTCGACCACGTCGACCCGCTGGCCCGGGCGGTCGGCGCCGTGAACACCGTGCTGGTCGGCCCGTCGCAGGGCGGCATCACCCTGACGGGGAGCAACACGGACGTCTACGGCCTCGTCGAGGCGATCCGTGAGGGCCTGGCCGCGCGGCACGGCACCCGCCGGACGCCGGTGCGCGACGCCGTCGTGCTCGGCGGGGGAGCGACCGCCGCGTCGACGCTGGCCGCGCTCGGCGAGCTCGGCTGCACCAGCCCGCTGGTGCTGGTGCGCAGCCTGGCCCGCGCGGCGGGCCTGCAGGAGGCGGCGGGTCGCATGGGTGTCACCCCGCGCTTCGAGGTGCTCGAGCCTGTCGCCGCGCCGGCGGCGCTGGCCCGTGCCGACGTGGTCGTCGCGACGATGCCCGCGCACGCGGCGGACCCGGTCGCGGACACGCTGCGTCTGCGTGGCGACCGGCCGGCCGGCGTGCTGCTGGACGTCGTCTACGACCCGCGGCCCACGGCGCTCTCGCGGGCCTGGGCCGCCGCCGGCGGGACCGTCGTCGGCGGCGAGCGCATGCTGCTGCACCAGGCGGTCGAGCAGGTTCGCCTCATGACCGGCCGTCCCGGCCCGGTGGCGGCGATGGACGCGGCCCTGCAGGGCGTCCTGACCGCCGAGGCCGCCTGACGGGACGGCCCGCGCGACGTCCGGCATCCGGCCACGCGGCCCGGAGGGCGGGACGAGCGTGAAAGAATCGCGACCATGCTGCGCTGGTTGACCTCGGGAGAGTCGCACGGTCAGGCCCTGGTCGGGGTGATGGAAGGGCTGCCCGCGGGGGTGGAGCTCGTCACCTCCGACATCCAGGACGCCCTGGCCCGCCGCCGCCTCGGCTACGGCCGTGGCGCGCGGATGAAGTTCGAGCAGGACGCCGTGCGGGTCCTGGGCGGGCTGCGCCACGGGGTGACGCAGGGGGGCCCGCTCGCGATCGAGGTGGGCAACACCGAGTGGCCCAAGTGGGTCGACGTGATGTCGGCCGACCCCGTGCCGCCCGAGGCGCTCAAGGTCGACGCCGGCACCGGCGACGAGCGCGAGATCGCGCGCAACCGCCCGCTGACCCGACCGCGCCCCGGGCACGCGGACCTGGTGGGCATGCGCAAGTACGGGTTCGACGACGCCCGCCCGGTGCTCGAGCGCGCCAGCGCCCGCGAGACGGCCACGCGCGTGGCGCTCGGGGTGGCCGCGGCGAAGTTCCTCGAGCAGGCGCTCGGCGTCCGCCTCGTGAGCCACGTGACGTCCATCGGGCCCGTCGAGGTGCCCGAGGACGCCGACCTGCCGACGCCCGACGACGTCGCGGCCCTCGACGCCGACCCGGTGCGTTGCTTCCACGCGGCCACGAGCGAGGCGATGGTGGCCGAGATCGACGCGTGCCGCAAGGACGGCGACACCCTCGGCGGAGTCGTGGAGGTGCTCGCCTACGGCGTGCCCACCGGGCTCGGTACCTACACCCACTCGGACCGCCGCCTCGACGCGCGCCTGGCCGCCACGCTCATGGGGATCCAGGCGATCAAGGGCGTCGCGGTCGGTGACGGGTTCCGTACCGCGCGGCGCCGCGGCTCGGCCGCGCACGACGAGATCGAGCGCGACGCCGACGGCCGGATCCGGCGTCGCTCGAACCGGGCGGGCGGCATCGAGGGCGGCATGTCCAACGGCGAGGTGGTGCGCGTCTCGGCGGCCATGAAGCCGATCTCCACGGTGCCGCGCGCCCTGGCCACCGTCGACGTCGCCACCGGCGAGGCCGTGACGGCCCACCACCAGCGCTCGGACGTGTGCGCCGTCCCGCCGGCCGCCGTCGTCGCCGAGGCGATGGTGGCGCTCGAGCTGGCCCAGGCCGCGCTGGAGAAGTTCGGTGGCGACTCGGTGGCGGAGGTCCGCCGCAACGCCGAGGCCTACCTCGCCTCCATCCCGGAGCTGCAGCGATGACGGACGCCCAGCCGCGGCTGGTGCTGATCGGTCCGCCCGGCAGCGGCAAGACGACGGTGGGCACGATCCTCGCCCGGCGGCTGGCCACCGGGTTCCGCGACACCGACGCGGACGTCGAGGAGCTGGCGGGCAAGAGCGTCGCGGACGTCTTCGTCGAGGACGGCGAGCCGCACTTCCGCGAGCTGGAGCGCGAGGCCGTCACGACCGCGCTCGCCACCCACGCGGGTGTGCTGGCCCTCGGCGGGGGCGCGGTGATGGACGCCCACACCCAGAGCGCTCTGGTCGGCTACGCGGCGGGGGGCGGCGTCGTCGTGTTCCTCGACGTGTCGCTCGCCCACGCCGCGCCCCGCGTCGGGTTCAACCAGGCCCGCCCGCTGCTCGTCGGCAACCCCCGGGCGCGCTGGGCCGAGCTCATGGAGGCCCGCCGCCCCACCTACGAACGACTCGCCACCCTGCGCGTGCACTCGGACGGACGCACGGCGCACGAGATGGCCGACCAGATCCACCAGGAGGTACAGGCATGACGGTCCGGGTCACGGTGAACGGTGACAAGCCCTACGACGTCGTGGTCGGCCGGCACCTGCTGGGCGAGCTGCCCGCGCTGCTGGGCCCGGACGTGCGCCGCGTGCTGGTGATGCACCCCGCCTCGCTGGAGGCCACCGGCGAGGCGGTCCGTGAGGACCTGGTCGCCCAGGGCTACGAGGCGTTCGCCGCCGAGCTGCCCGACGCCGAGGAGCAGAAGACGGCCCAGGTGGCCGCGTTCTGCTGGCAGGTCATGGGGCAGGCCGACTTCACGCGCTCCGACGCGATCGTGTCGGTGGGCGGCGGCGCGACGACGGACCTCGCCGGGTTCGTGGCGGCGACCTGGCTGCGCGGCATCAGGGTGGTGCACGTGCCGACCACGCTGCTCGCCATGGTCGACGCCGCGGTGGGCGGCAAGACGGGTATCAACACCGCCGAGGGCAAGAACCTCGTGGGAGCCTTCCATCCGCCGGCCGGTGTGCTGTGCGACCTGGCCGCGCTGGAGTCGCTCGACCGCTGGGACCTGGTCGCCGGCCTGGCCGAGGTGATCAAGACCGGCTTCATCGCCGACGAGCGCATCCTCGAGCTGACCGCCGAGCACGCCGACGCCCTGCGCGAGTGGGCCGGTGCCGACGCCACCGAGGAGACCTGGGCGGTGCTGACCGAGCTCATCGAGCGCTCGGTGCGCGTCAAGGCGCGTGTGGTGGGCGAGGACCTCACCGAGCAGGGACTGCGCGAGATCCTCAACTACGGCCACACCCTCGGCCACGCGATCGAGCTGGTCGAGCGCTACCAGCTGCGTCACGGCGCCGCCGTGGCCGTCGGCATGGTGTTCGCGGCCGAGCTCGGCCGGCTCGGCGGCAAGCTGGACGACGCCGTCGTCGAGCGGCACCGCGAGATCCTCACGGCCGTCGGGCTGCCCACCACCTACCGCGGGGACCGCTGGGACCAGCTCCTCGCGGCGATGCGCCGGGACAAGAAGGCCCGCGGCGACCTGCTGCGCTTCGTCGTGCTGGACGACGTCGGCCGGCCGGTCCGCCTCGAGGGGCCGGACCCGACCGTGCTCGCCGCCGCCTACGCGGAGATCTCCAAGGAGCCGCCGTCGGGCAACCCGGGCGTCCCGGTGCAGCTCGGCGCCTGATCCGACGACCCGCCCGCGGTGGGCCTCACGTCCACTGCCCGCGGTCGCGGAGCACGTCGCGCAGCAGGTCGGCGCGGTCGGTGACCAGCCCGTCCACCCCCAGGTCGAGGAGCCGGTGCATCTCGGCCGGCTCGTCGACGGTCCAGACGTGCACGTACCGCCCGGCCCGGTGCGCCGCGGCGACCGTGCGCGCGTCGACCACGGTCAGGCCGTCCTCGGCCACCGGCACCTGCAGCGCGTCCACCCGGCGCAGGGAACGGCCGACCAGTGCGGGCAGTCGGAGGCGCGCGCCCACGAGGAACCCGATGACCTCGCCGCGACCCGCACTGGTGGCCACCGGCCGGGACAGCTGCGCCAGGGTCGCCCGACGCCGCCGCGGGGAGAACGACGTGACGCACACCCGGTCGTGGCTCGCCGTCGCCTCGATCGCCGCCGCGACCGGCTCGACGCCCGAGTCGCCCTTGACGTCGATGTTGACGCGCAGGTCCGGCCACGTGCCCAGCACGTCGGTCAGCAGCGGCACCGGCTCCGTGCCCCCGATCCGGGCCCGGCGGACCTCGTCCCAGCACAGGTCGGCCACCAGTCCGATGCCGTCGGTGGTGCGGTCGAGCGACTCGTCGTGCAGGGCCACCGCCACGCCGTCGCGCGTGCCGTGCGCGTCCGTCTCCACGTACCGGTAGCCGAGGTCGACGGCCGCCGCGAAGGCCGCCATCGAGTTCTCCAGGTTCGCGTGCCCGTGCGAGAAGCCGCGGTGCGCCAGCGCCGCGACGGGGGGACGGCCGGTGGGGCCGGGCCGCCCGAAGTACGGGTGCCGCGAGGGCGACGCGCCGGTCATGCGGCCACCGCCGGCAGCCGGTCGGCGAGGAAGCGCACGAGGGCCCCGAGGTACTCCTGGCGCGGACCGTCCGCCGAGAGGGTCAGATCGTGCACCCCGTCGGCGACGACGACCTGGGTGACGTCGGGGCCCAGCCGCGGCGCGAGCCGGGCGATCTGCCGGGTGTCGAGCACCGTGTCCTGCCGGTCGAGGCCCGGGTTGTCGGGGCTGTCCGGGCCGGAGGACGCGCACCGCGCCACCAGGACCGGGCCGGGAATCTCCAGGCCTCGCGCCAGGCGCAGCTGGGCGCGCCGCACGGCCCGCAGCCACGCGGCACGGACGGGCTGTCCCTCGGGCTTCTTCAGGTCGGTGTCGAACCGCCACCGTCCCCCGTTGTCCACGTGCTGGTACGTGGCGTAGACCGACGGGTGGGTGCTCACGACCGCCAGGGGGCGCAGCCGGCCGAGCACGCCCAGCACGCCGGTGTTCACCTGCCGGGAGAGCCACGAGCCGGCCAGGTCCAGGAACGGCGAGTTCAGCACGACGGCGTCGGGGCCGTCCGCACCGCGTGCGTGCGACCACATCGACGTGGTGAGCGCACCGGTGGAGTGCGCGTGCACCGCCACGGGCAGTCCCGGCTCGGCGGCGCGCACCCGGGACAGCGCCGCGTCGAGGTCGCCCCCGAGCTCCTGCAGCGACGTGGTGAAGTGCGGCGGTATCCCCGCCTCGGCACCGGCGTCGTCGGCCGGGCGCAGCAGCGAGCGCCCCGCGCGCCGCAGGTCCACCGCGTAGAAGACGTACCCCGCCTCGTGCACGGCGTCCGCCAGGTGGTCCTGGAAGAAGTAGTCGTTGTAGCCGTGCACGTGCAGCACGACACCGCGCGGCGTGGTCGGGCCCTCGGCACGCCGCACGAGCGTCGCGGGGCCGACCGGAGCGGACACGAAGCCGTCGAGCAGCGGGTCGGGTTCCCAGACGACTTCGTCGGGCGAGGTGTCGTTCGGCAGCGCTGGCACGTGGGTACCGTACGACGACATCGCGGCCCGGCGCCCTGCGACGGGACCGACCGCGCGGCGCTACCCGGCGTTCACCCGGATGCGGCAGACTCGGCGCCCATGAGCGACGCCCCGCCGACGAAGCCGTCGGACCACGACTCCTCCCACCCCGTCGACGCGCTGCCGCCGGCCGAGCGCCGCCGCCGGGTGCGGTCGTGGGCACTGTGGGACTGGGCCACGCAACCCTTCAACACGGTGGTGCTCACCTTCGTCTTCACCGCGCTGTACCTCACGGGTGACTCGTTCCTCGACCCCGCCGTCGTGGCGCTGGGCGAGGACGACCCGGCCTACACGCGGGCGCTCGCGGGCCTGACGAGCGCGCTGGGTGCCTGGATCGCCGTGGGCGGGGTGCTCGTCGCGCTGCTCGCCCCGGTGCTCGGCCGCCGGGCCGACGTCACGGGACGGCGCAAGGCCTGGCTGGGTGCGGGCACCATCCTGCTGGTGGTGTGCATGTTCGGGCTCGGGTTCGTCCGTGCCGACCCCGCCTACTTCGTGCTCGGCGCCGCGCTGATCTCCTTGGGCAGCGTGGCCAGCGAGATCGCCGGCGTGAACTACAACGCCATGCTCACCCAGGTCTCCACACCGCGGACCGTCGGCAGGGTCTCCGGTCTCGGCTGGGGTCTCGGCTACGTGGGTGGCATCGTCGCGCTGCTGGTGGTCGTCGTCGCCCAGGCGTTCGACTTCTTCGGCATGCCGACCGACGACGGGCTCGGCTACCGGGCGATCGCCGTCGGCTGCGGGGTGTGGGCCGTCGCCTTCGCCTGGCCCCTGTTCCGGAACGTCCCGGAGGCGCCGCCCGCGGGCGACCGCGCCAAGGTGGGCTTCTTCGCCGGGTACGTCGAGCTGTGGCACGACGTCGTCGCGCTGTACCGCACGTCGCGCACCACGTTCTGGTTCCTGCTCGCCAGCGCGGTCTACCGCGACGGGCTGGCCGGTGTCTTCACCTTCGGGGCGATCGTGGCGGCGGTGTCGTTCGGCTTCGCACCCGACCAGGTGATCGCGTTCGGCATCGCGGCGAACCTGCTGGCGGGGGCCAGCACGATCGTCGCCGGGCGCCTCGACGACCGCCTCGGCGCCCGCCGGGTGATCGTCTGGTCGCTCGCCGCGCTGGTGACCTGCGGCATCGTCGTCGTGGCGCTGCACCCGCTGGGCGGGATCGTCTTCTGGGTCGCCGGGCTGGCCCTGACCTGCTTCGTCGGACCGGCACAGACGGCCTCACGGTCGTTCCTCGCCCGCCTGACCCCCGCCGGCCAGGAGTCGGAGATCTTCGGCCTGTACGCGACGACGGGTCGCGCGGTGTCGTTCCTGACACCGGCGCTGTGGGGCGTCGTCATCGCCCTGACCGGTGCCACGATCTGGGGCGTGCTGGCCATCGTGGCCGTCATCCTCGCGGGACTCGTTCTCATGCTGGTCGTCACGGACCCGGTCGAGGCCTGAGCGGTGGGCACCCCGGACCGGCGAGGAGGGGACCGGTGGCGCAGGATGGACGCATGGGCCAGGTGAGCGAGTACGTCGACTCCCTCGAGGAGCCGGAGGCGTCGGCCGTCGGGCGCGTGCTCGCCCGGGCCCGCGAGATCGTGCCGGAGGCCGAGGAGGGTGCCGGCTACGGCATGCCCGCCCTGCGGTACCGGGACAGTCCCCTGATCAGCGTGGTGCGGACGAAGAAGCACGTCGGCGTGTACCCGTTCAGCCCGCCCGTGATCGAGGCGGTGGTCGCCGACCTGGAGGGGTTCCGGGTCACGAAGGGCTCGATCGGCTTCCAGCCGGACCGTCCGCTGCCCGACGAGGTGGTCGACCGGCTGGTGCGGCTGCGACGGGACGAGATCGACGCGATGCGGGCGTAGCGCCGTGCCCGCCCTCGACGTCGCCGAGTGCCGGCGTCGGTTCGCCGAGGCACGGCGCGCGGTGCTCGCCACCGCCGACGCGGACGGCGTCCCGCACGTGGTCCCGGTCACCTTCGCCCTGCTCGGTGGCCCGGACGGTACGCAGGTCGTGTCCGCCGTCGACCACAAGCCCAAGTCGACGACCGACCCGCGGCGGCTGCGCAACCTCGCCGCGAACCCGCGGGCCGCGCTGCTGGTGGACGCCTACGACGAGGACTGGGCCCACCTGTGGTGGGTCCGTGCGGACGGGGAGGCCTCGATCCAGCACGACGGCGCGGGCCGCGAGATCGCGCTGGACGCTCTCGCCGGTCGCTACCCGCCGTACCGCGAGCGCCGCCCCACCGGCCCGGTGGTCAGGGTGCACGTCGACCGATGGACGGGCTGGACGGCTCAGGGAGTCTGAACGGCCCGCGCCAGGACGACGACGTGGCGGACCGTGGCAGCGCGCCTGTCGTTCCTGTCGTCGGCGGGCGTGACGAGTGCAGCAAGACCGGAGAGTGTCCATGCGCCGGTCACCAGGGTGATCACCGACAGCAGAAGGTGGCGAGCGGACTGCTCGTCGGCGGTGGGCAGGACGTCCTGCAGCCGTCTCGTGACCTCGGCGCACGCCGATGTCCGGTGCGCGGCGGCCGCCGGCCCGTCGAGCTCGAGGCCCTCCCAGGCGAGCAGGCGGGCGATGTCCGGGTCGGCGACATAGCGGTCCCACAGGAGCCCCGCCCATGCGCCGACGGCCTCGGGTCCGGTACCCGGGACGTCGAGGTCGTCGAGCAGCCCGTCGAGGCGATAGGCCAGCACGTGATCGAAGAACTCCCGCTTGCTGCCGAAGTAGGCGTACAGGCGTTCCTTGTTCACCCCGGAATCGCGGCCGATGTCCGCCACGGACGTGCCGGCGAACCCCGTGGCCGCGAACTGTCGGCTGCCCGCGTCCAGCAGGCGCTCGCGGGTGCGCGCGGTGTCCCAGGGCATGGGCACATCCTAGGGTCCAACCGATCAGTTGGTATATGGTCAAGGTCCAACTGAACGTTTGGAGATGATCGTGAGAGCACTGGTCGTGGGCGCCCGTGGCGCGGTCGGGCGACATGTCGTGGACGCACTGCGGTCGGGCGGGCATGACGTCACCCCAGCAGGCCGCTCGGGACCCGACGGCGGCGCCCGGGTGGATCTGACCGGGAGCGCCGGCCTGGAGCAGCTCGGCCGTGCCGCTGCCGGGCACGACGTGGTGATCAACGCCTCGGGCATCGAGGACCCACGGCTCGCCGAGGTGCTGGACGGCGCGGCCCTGGTGGACATCAGCGCGACCAGCAGGTACCTCGTCGCCCTCCGTGCGAGTGTTCCTGCTGGCACGTCCGTGGTGCTCGGTGCCGGGCTCGTGCCAGGACTGTCCACGGTCCTGATATCCGCGACCGAAGCGCGCCGCGGCGACGAGGTCGACCTGGCCGTGATGCTGGGGTCCGGGGAGAAGCACGGGGCAGCCGCGGTGGCGTGGACGGAGGCCCTCGTCGGTAGCGACCTGCACGCGCCGCCCGAGGGCGGGCGGGTGCGCAACCTGCACGAGCGGAGACGTATCGTCGGTCCCGACGGGCGTCGCCGCACCCACCTGCGCACGGACCTCGCCGACCATGTGCTGACGGACGATCTCGTCGTCCGCTCGTGGTTGACGTTCTCCAGTGCCACGGCGACCGCAGCCGTGGCTGTCGTCGGCCGCCTCGGGCGCGGCGGGAGGCTCATCGGCGGAGCGCCGCTGCTCGGGTCGGACGCCTGGAGTCTCCAGGCGACCGTCCGGAGGAACGGTCGGCAGCTCACCGCGGTCGGGTCCGGGCAGTCGCGGGCCACCGGCCTGCTCACCGCGTTGGCCGCCGAGCGCGTCGTCGACGTCGCGCCTGGCCGCTGCGTGACGATGGCCGACCTCGTCACCGCCGAGGAGGCCGTCGGTGCACTGGCGCCCGCGGCGACGGGCTGGACGGCTCAGGGAGCCTGAACGGGTTCGACGTTGAGGTTCCCGCGGAACAGGTTGTGCGGGTCGTACGTCCCCTTGAGCGCCGCCAGCCGGCGGCCGGTGGCTCCTGGGTAGGCGTCCGCGAGCAGAGCCGGGTCACCGTCGGGCACGAAGTTGACGTAGGCGCCCGGCCGCCCCGCGCGCAGCCGGTCGGCGAGGGCCGTCGCCCACCCGGTGTGCTCGGCGACCGCGGCGGACGTCCGTTCCGCCGCGGCCACGACGCCGGTGATCGCGGCGTCGCGGTGGGCGAACGCGGTGGCGTCGGCCGGGACATCAGCAATGGCTCCCCCGAGCACCCGCAGTTGCACCGCCCGCATCATGGCGGTGCTCGACTCCAGGGCGGCCAGGAGCTCGGCGGCGCTCGCCTCGTCGAGGTCGTCGGCGAAGAACGAGCGGTAGCGCATCGCCAGGGGCGGGCCCTCCGGACCGACCAGCAGCCCTGGGTACGGGCCGGGGGCTACCAGGTCGGCGAGCACGCCACCCTCCTGGTCGCCGAGCGCGCGCAGGGGCGCGACGGCTGCCTCCGCCTCGTCGACGTCCCCTGACCAGCACAGGTTCACCATGGTGATGAGCCGGCCGTGGACCTCTGCGGGCAGGAACGGCATCGGCGGGGCGACCATGACCATGACGATGGCCGCGAGCTCGCGCGGGGCCGCCCGTAGCAGCGAGACCGTTCCCGCCACGGAGGCTGGCGTCCCCGGCAGGATCAGCGGACCGCCGACGACGGTGCCGAGCTCGTGGACGTCGAACGTCAGCTCGGTGACGACGCCGAGGTTCCCGCCACCGCCCCGGATTCCCCAGAACAGGTCCGGGTACGAGTCGGGGGAGGCGAGCCGGACCTCGCCGTCGGCCGTGACGACCTGCGCGGCCCGCAACGAGTCGATCGTCATGCCGAGCCGGCGGGACAGGAAGCCGACGCCGCCGCCCAGCGTGATGCCGGCGACGCCCACCGTGCCGGTGTCTCCGAACGGGGTGACGAGCCTGTGCTCGGCCGTCGCCGCCGTGTAGGCGCCGGCCGTGATCCCGCCCCCGGCGGTCGCCGTGCCGGCGCCGTGGTCGATCCGGATCGAGTCGAGGCCGCGGACGTCGAGGACCAGCGCGCCGTGCTGCCGACCGCGGCCGAGGGCGGAGTGCCCGCCGGAGCGGACCGCGAGCTCGAGCCCGTGCTCGGCGGCGAAGCGGACGGTGCGGGCGACGCCGGTGGTGTCGGTGGGGCGCACGACGGCGACCGGCACGGCGTCCACCCCGCCGAGCCGTATCTGGTGCGCCGCCTCGAACGCGTCGGCCTCCGGGGTCAGGACGGTGGCGGTGCCGTCGAGCGCAGCGCGCAGCGCGGCCGGGGTCGGGGTGCTGGTCATGGTGTCTCCAAGGTGGTGGGACCGAGCGGGCGGTGCTGGTCAGGAGGACCGTGCGGGGAGCGGGTTCTCATCGGCCTTCCCGTACCGGCGCTGACCAGGGTCGGACCTCCAGCGGGCTTGAGGTCAAGGGGCGCGAGCCGGTGTGTCGGCGCGCGTCGTCACGGCCGTGCGGTGAGTACGCTCACGCCCATGACAGTCGACGACGGCGCGGCACGCGTGATGATCCTCAACGGCCCCAACCTCGGACGCCTGGGCGTGCGTGAGCCGGAGATCTACGGCCACGCGTCCATGGCCGACCTCGAGCGGGCGGCCGCGGGCTGGGGGAGCGACCGGGACCTCGCGGTGCAGGTGCGGCAGACGGACGACGAGTCGACCCTCGTGGGGTGGCTGCACGAGGCGGTCGACACGCGTTCGCACGTGGTGCTCAACCCTGCAGCCTTCACCCACTACAGCTACGCGCTGCGCGACGCCGCCGCTCAGGTGACGACATCGGGCCTGCTGCTGGTCGAGGTGCACCTGTCGAACCCGGCGTCGCGGGAGTCGTTCCGCCACCTGTCCGTGGTCGCGGGCATCGCGACGGGGACGATCGCGGGCTTCGGTTTCGACTCGTACCGGCTCGCCCTGGACGCGGTAAAGAACAAGCTCGCAGCCTAGACAGGCTTCTATCAAGGTCTTAGCCTTGACCTGATGCAATCAAGACCCTAGGCTTGATGCATGATCGTCCTCACCGTGGACCAGAAGGCGAGCACCACCCGGGGGGACCTCGTGCCCCCGCTGCTCGAGCGCCTGCGGGGCAGGACCACCGCCGACGGTCACGCGGTGCCCGGCCTCGTGCTGTCCTTCGAACGGACCGTCGGGGACGAGGTCCAGGGCCTTCTCGGTGCCGACGACGACGGCGCCCGGCTGGCGGTCGAGCTCATCGCCGACCTCCTGCGCGACGGCGGATGGTCGGTGGGCGTGGGCGTCGGCGCGGTGGACGGGCCGCTGCCCGAGAGCTCCCGTGCCGCGTCCGGGCCGGCGTTCGTGCGGGCGCGCGCGGCCGTCGAGGAGGCGAAGGGCCGGGGCAGCTCGGTGCCGATCGCCGTCGTCGGTCCGCCGGACGAGCCGGCGGCCACGATCGCGGGGGACACCCAGGCGCTGCTGCGGCTCCTGGGTGCGGTGGCGGCGCGTCGGTCCGACGCCGGGTGGGAGGCCGTCGATACGCTCGCCGAGCACAGCGGGGTGGACGCCCCGCAGCGGGCGACCGCGGCGCGGCTCGGAGTGAGCGAGCAGGCCGTCAGCCAGCGGCTGCGGACCGCGCTGTGGGCGGAGGAGCAGGCGGCACGACCGCTGGCCGGGCGCCTGCTGCGGGCGGCGGACGCCGCCGCGACCGCCGTGGACGACCGTCCCGACGGACCGCACGACGACGAGGAGTGACCGGTGGCGACTGGCCTGGCGATCGCGGGCGTCTCGGTGGCCGTCCTGGCCGTGAGCGTGGCGCTGGGGGCGTGGCTCGTCCCGCTGGTGCTCCGGCACGCCGAGTCCGGGCCGACGGCTCGGGCCGAGGCCCTGGCGGTGCTGGGCAACGGCACCTGGATCGGTCTGCTCGAGCGCTTCGCGATCACGGGCACGATCCTGGCCGGCTACCCGGAGGGTGTGGCGGTCGTCGTGGCCGTCAAGGCGCTCGGCCGGCTGCCCGAGCTGCGCGAGCACCCCGTGGCGGGAGAGAGGTTCGTCGTGGGCACGCT
This sequence comes from Isoptericola sp. S6320L, assembly GCF_023015685.1. Lineage (NCBI taxonomy): Bacteria > Bacillati > Actinomycetota > Actinomycetes > Micrococcales > Promicromonosporaceae > Isoptericola > Isoptericola sp. S6320L. The sequence goes on along the minus strand of NZ_JALKAT010000001.1, from coordinate 99,283 downwards.
CGCGTCCCTGGTGTGGTCGGCCGCACTCGGGCTGGCCGGGCACGCAGCTCTCGGCGCGCTGTAGGATGTTCCGGGCCCATTGTGGGCGCCGCACGCCTTTCCGACAGGCTCACCGCCTGACCCCGAGACCCGCCGAGGACAGACAAGAACGTGGCTACCTCCAACGACATCAAGAACGGCACCGTGCTGCGCATCGACGGGCAGCTGTGGTCGATCCTCGAGTTCCAGCACGTCAAGCCGGGCAAGGGCGGCGCGTTCGTCCGGACCAAGATGAAGAACGTGCTCTCGGGCAAGGTCGTCGACAAGACGTTCAACGCGGGCACGAAGGTCGAGACGGCCAACGTGGACCGTCGCGACTTCCAGTACCTGTACATGGACGGCTCCGACTTCGTGTTCATGGACACCGACACCTACGACCAGATCATGGTGCCGGCCGCCACCGTCGGCGACGCCAAGGACTACATGCTCGAGGGCATGAGCATCATGATCGCGTCGAACGACGGCCAGCCGCTGTACGTCGAGCTGCCGTCGTCCGTGGTCCTCGAGATCACCTACACCGAGCCCGGCCTGCAGGGCGACCGCTCCACGGGTGGCACGAAGCCGGCGACCCTCGAGACGGGCGCCGAGATCCAGGTGCCGCTGTTCCTCGAGCAGGGCACCAAGGTCAAGGTCGACACCCGTGACGGCTCGTACCTCGGCCGTGTGAACGACTGACATGGCCTCCCGGACGAAGGCCCGCAAGCGGGCCGCCGACATCCTCTTCGAGTCGGAGGCGCGCGGCGTCGACCCGCTCGTGCTGCTGCAGGACCGCGTCATCGAGCCGCACGCCGAGGCGTCCGTGCCGCAGTACACCGTCGACCTCGTCGAGGGCGTCGTCGCGCACCGTGAGCGCATCGACGAGCTGCTCGAGACGTACTCGCGCGGGTGGACGATCGCCCGGATGCCGGCCGTGGACCGCGCGCTGCTGCGGGTGGGCACGTTCGAGCTGATCTTCAACGACGACATCCCGGACGCCGTCGCGGTGGACGAGGCCGTGGACCTGGCCCACGAGCTGTCGACCGACGACTCCCCGGCGTTCGTCAACGGCCTCCTGGGCCGGCTCCTCGAGATCAAGCCGACGCTGCTCGCCTGACGGGCAGCAGCCCGGCGCGAGCGCGGGCGGGTGTGACGCAGCCGACGACCACATGCTGGTCGTCGGCTGCCTCGTCTCCGGACCGGCGCGTTAGAGTGATCGCGACAGACCCCCTTTAAAACCGTCCCGTGAGGCGGAGAAGGAGTCCCGTTGAGCCCTGGTCCTGCCCTGCCCGCAGACTCTGAACCGGACGGCACGACCGTCCTCGGCGCGAGCGACGTCGCCCGCGCGCTGACCCGCATCGCCCACGAGATCGTGGAGCGCGCCCGGGGGACGGACGACCTGGTCCTCCTCGGCATCCCCACCCGCGGCGTCACCCTCGCCCGGCGGCTGGCGGAACGCCTGGCACAGATCGACCCGGCCTTCGACGTCGACGCCTGTGTCGGTGAGCTGGACGTCACGATGTACCGCGACGACCTGCGGCGCCAGCCCACGCGCGCCGTCGGCGTCACCCGGCTGCCCGCGGCCGGCATCGAGAACAAGACGGTCGTGCTGGTCGACGACGTCCTCTTCTCCGGACGCACCATCCGCGCCGCCCTGGACGCCCTCGGCGACCTCGGTCGTCCCCGCGCCGTGCGTCTGGCCTGCCTCGTCGACCGCGGCCACCGCGAGGTCCCGATCCGGCCCGACTTCGTCGGCAAGAACCTGCCCACCGCCCAGAGCGAGCGCGTCCGGGTGCGCCTGGCCGAGGTCGACGACGTCGCCGACGCCGTGGTGATCGCCGGGCGGGACGACGCGGCGGGGGAGAGGGGCGCGCGATGAAGCACCTGCTGTCCACCGCGGACCTGTCCAAGCAGGAGGCCGTCGGCCTGCTCGACACCGCGGCCCAGATGGCCGCGACCCAGTCGCGGGAGATCAAGAAGCTGCCCACGTTGCGCGGGCGCACCGTCGTCAACCTGTTCTTCGAGGACTCCACCCGGACGCGGATCTCCTTCGAGACGGCCGCCAAGCGGCTGAGCGCGGACGTCATCAACTTCTCCGCCAAGGGCTCCAGCGTGTCCAAGGGCGAGTCGCTCAAGGACACCGCCCTGACGCTGCACGCGATGGGCGCCGACGCCGTCGTCGTCCGGCACTGGGCCTCCGGTGCGCCCTACCAGCTGGCGCACGCCGGCTGGTTGGACGCCGCCGTGCTCAACGCGGGCGACGGCACGCACATGCACCCCACCCAGGCGCTGCTGGACGCCTACACGATCCGCCGCCACCTCGCGGTGCGGGGCTCGGGTCTGCCGGGCGGCGCCGCCGACGGGGTCGGCGCGGACCTCGCGGGCCTGCGCGTCGCCATCGTGGGGGACGTGCTCCACTCGCGCGTCGCCCGCGCCAACGTGGCGCTGCTGCGCACGCTGGGGGCCGAGGTGACGCTCGTCGCCCCGCCCACCCTCGTGCCCGTCGGGGTGGAGACGTGGCCGTGCCGCACCTCCTACGACCTCGACGCCACGCTGGACGACTGGCGTCCCGACGCGGTGATGATGCTGCGCGTCCAGCGCGAACGGATGTCCGGCGGCGCCGGGGCGTTCTTCCCCAGCCCGCTGGAGTACAGCCGCTACTACGGCCTGGACGCGCGCCGGCTGGCCCGGCTCGCCGACCACGCGATCGTCATGCACCCCGGCCCGATGAACCGCGGCCTGGAGATCTCGGCCGAGGCCGCCGACTCCGACAAGGCCGTGATCGTCGAGCAGGTCGCCAACGGCATCGCCGTGCGCATGGCGGCCCTCTACCTGCTGATGGCCGGCGACAGCTCGGCAGAAGGGAACGACCTGTGAGCACCGACCCCACCACGGGTACCACCACCTACGTCCTGCGCGGCGCGCGCCCCCTCGGCGGGGACGCGGTCGACGTCGTGCTCGCCGGCGGCGTCGTCGCCGAGATCACGGCAGCCGGCACCGCCCGGGTCGACGGCGCGACGGTCGTCGAGGCGGCCGACCACGTGCTCCTGCCCGGCCTGGTCGACCTGCACACCCACCTGCGCGAGCCGGGCCGCGAGGACGCCGAGACCGTCGCCTCCGGGACCCGGGCCGCCGCCGTCGGTGGCTTCACCGCGGTGCACGCGATGGCCAACACCTCGCCCGTCGCCGACACCGCCGGCGTGGTCGAGCAGGTGCACCGTCTCGGCGAGCAGGCGGGCTGGGCCGACGTCCACCCCGTCGGTGCCGTCACCGTCGGCCTCGACGGCGTGCGGCTGGCCGAGCTGGGCGCGATGGCGGACTCCGCGGCGCGGGTGCGGGTGTTCTCCGACGACGGCAGGTGCGTCCACGACCCCGTCCTCATGCGCCGGGCGCTGGAGTACGTCAAGGCGTTCGACGGCGTGGTGGCCCAGCACGCCCAGGAGCCCCGCCTGACCGAGGGCGCCCAGATGAACGAGGGCGTCGTCTCCTCCCAGGTCGGCCTGGCGGGCTGGCCCGCCGTCGCCGAGGAGGCGATCATCGCCCGCGACGTGCTGCTGGCCGAGCACGTCGGCTCCCGCCTGCACGTGTGCCACCTGTCCACGGCCGGCTCGGTCGAGATCGTCCGGTGGGCGAAGTCGCGCGGTATCGACGTCACGGCCGAGGTCACGCCGCACCACCTGGTCCTCACCGACGAGCTGGCCCGCACCTACGACCCGACCTACAAGGTCAACCCCCCGCTGCGCACGGCGGCCGACGTCGAGGCCGTGCGGCAGGGCCTGGCCGACGGCACCATCGACATCGTCGCCACCGACCACGCCCCGCACACCCGCGAGGACAAGGACTGCGAGTGGGGTGCCGCGGCGTTCGGGATGACCGGCCTGGAGACCGCGCTGAGCGTGGTGCAGCAGACCTTGGTGGACACCGGCCTGCTGAGCTGGGCCGACGTCGCGCGCGTACTCTCCGCGAACCCGGCACGCATCGGCCGCGTCGAGGCGACGCAGGGTCGGCCGATCGCCGTCGGCGAGCCCGCCAACCTGACCCTGGTCGACCCGGCGGCGACGCGGACGATCGACGGCGCCGACCAGGCGACCGCGAGCGCCAACACCCCGTTCCGCGGGCACGAGCTGCCCGGCCGGGTCGTGGCGACCTTCCTGCGGGGGCGGGCGACCGTGCTCGACGGCGCACCGGTCGAGGCCGGCGTGGTGGGGGCACGATGAACCTGCCGATGCCCGTCGCCGTGGGGATCTGGGTCGTCATCGGCGTGGCGCTGCTCGTGCTCGTGCTGACCGGCCGGCGGCGCATCGCCGCGCGCACCGGGCACCTGGTGCCGCGTCCCCCCGGGGTGCCCGCGGCCGAGGATGCGCTCGGCGCGGTCCGGCTCGGCCCCGTCGAGGCCACCTACGTCTCGAGCACCCTGGCGGGCGACTGGCTCGCCCGCGTGGGCGCCTACGGCCTCGGCGACCGCAGCGCCGCCGAGGTCACGGTCCTCGACGGGGGCATCGTCGTGGACCGCGACGGCAGCCCGCCGCTCCTGGTCCCGGCCCGCGCCCTGCACGGCGTCGGGACCGCTCCCGGCATGGCCGGCAAGTACGTCGGCGGGTCCGGGCTGGTCGTCCTGACCTGGTCCGTCCCCTCCGACGGCGAGACCGACGCCACGCTGCTCGACACCGGTCTGCGTCCGCGCTACACGGCCGACCGCGCTCGGCTCGTCGAGGCCGCCGGCTCCCTCATCACCCCGTCCACCCCGAGCACGAAGGACACCAAGTGACCTCCAGCACCAGCACCGACCCGGCGGTCCTCGTCCTCGAGGACGGTACCGTCGCCCGCGGCACCGCCTACGGCGCCCGCGGCACCACCGTGGGTGAGATCGTCTTCTCCACCGGCATGACCGGCTACCAGGAGACGCTCACCGACCCGTCCTACCACCGCCAGATCGTCGTGATGACCGCTCCCCACGTGGGCAACACCGGCGTGAACGACGACGACCCCGAGTCCCACCGGATCTGGGTCGCCGGCTACGTCCTGCGCGACCCGGCGCGGCGCACCTCGAGCTGGCGCTCGCGGGGCGACCTGGCCGACGAGCTCGCCGAGCAGGGCGTGGTCGGCATTGCCGAGGTCGACACCCGGTTCCTGACGCGCCACCTGCGCGAGCTGGGCGTGATGCGCGCCGGCATCTTCTCCGGCGACGACCTGGTGCGCGACGGCGTCGAACGCGACGTGGCGGAGCTCGTCGCCGAGGTCCGGGCCGCCCCGCCGATGGCCGGCGCGGACCTGGCCCGCGAGGTCACCACCGCCGAGGCCTACACCGTCGAGCCGCGCGGCCTGGCCGAGGGGTCGGACCCCGTCGCGACCGTCGTGGCCGTGGACCTGGGGATCAAGACCATGACGCCGGTGCGGCTCGCCGAGCGCGGCGTGCGCGTGCACGTCGTGCCGCAGTCGACGACCGTCGACGAGGTCGCGGCCCTCCTGCCGACCGACGCCCCGGCCGGGGTGTTCTTCTCCAACGGGCCCGGCGACCCCTCGGCGGCGACCGCCGAGATCGACCTGCTCCGTGGCGTGCTGGACCGTCGCATCCCGTTCTTCGGCATCTGCTTCGGCAACCAGCTCCTCGGCCGCGCCCTGGGCTACGGCACCTACAAGCTCGCCTACGGCCACCGCGGCATCAACCAGCCGGTCATGGACCGCACCACCGGCAAGGTCGAGGTCACCGCGCAGAACCACGGGTTCGCCGTGGACGCACCGCTGGACTCGGTGAGCACCGCCCCCTACGACGACGAGCGCGCCGACGACGTGCGCTACGGGCGCGTCATCGTCTCGCACGTCGGGCTCAACGACCAGGTGGTCGAGGGGCTGACGGCGCTCGACCTGCCCGCCTTCTCCGTGCAGTACCACCCCGAGGCCGCCGCCGGCCCCCACGACAGCGCCTACCTGTTCGACCGCTTCGTCGACCTCATGACCACCCGCGAGCCCGTGACCGTGCCGGCCAGCGCCCTCGCGCTGCTGGCCGACGGCTCCGGCGAGAAGGAGAACTGATGCCCCGCCGTTCCGACCTGTCCTCCGTCCTGGTCATCGGGTCCGGCCCGATCGTCATCGGCCAGGCCTGCGAGTTCGACTACTCCGGCACGCAGGCGTGCCGCGTGCTGCGGGAGGAGGGCCTGCGCGTCATCCTGGTCAACTCCAACCCCGCCACGATCATGACCGACCCCGAGTTCGCCGACGCCACCTACGTCGAGCCGATCACGCGTGAGGTCCTGACGACGATCATCGCCAAGGAGCGCCCCGACGCGCTGCTGCCCACCCTCGGCGGGCAGACGGCCCTCAACGCGGCGATCGAGCTGCACGAGGCCGGCGTCCTGGACGAGTACGGCGTCGAGCTGATCGGCGCCAACATCGCGGCCATCCGCAAGGGTGAGGACCGTGAGGAGTTCAAGGGCGTCGTCGAGCTGTGCGGCGGCGAGTCCGCCCGCTCGAAGATCATCCACACCGTCGACGAGGCCCTCGCGGCGGCGGACGACCTCGGCTACCCGATGGTCGTGCGCCCGTCCTTCACGATGGGTGGTCTCGGGTCCGGGCTGGCCTACGACGAGTCCGACCTGCGCCGGATCGTCGGCCAGGGACTGCACTACTCGCCGACCACCGAGGTGCTCCTGGAGGAGTCGATCCTCGGCTGGAAGGAGTACGAGCTCGAGCTCATGCGCGACAAGGACGACAACGTCGTCGTGGTGTGCTCGATCGAGAACGTGGACCCCGTCGGCGTGCACACCGGCGACTCGGTCACCGTGGCCCCGGCGATGACGCTGACCGACCGCGAGTACCAGCAGCTGCGCGACATCGGCATCGCCGTCATCCGTGAGGTCGGCGTCGACACGGGCGGCTGCAACATCCAGTTCGCGGTGGACCCCGAGACCGGGCGCATCATCGTCATCGAGATGAACCCCCGCGTGTCGCGCTCGTCGGCGCTGGCGTCCAAGGCGACGGGCTTCCCCATCGCGAAGATCGCGGCCAAGCTGGCCGTCGGCTACACGCTCGACGAGATCCCCAACGACATCACCCGGGTCACGCCGGCGAGCTTCGAGCCCACCCTGGACTACGTGGTCGTCAAGGTGCCGCGGTTCGCGTTCGAGAAGTTCCCGGCGGCGGACGACACGCTGACCACGACCATGAAGTCCGTGGGCGAGGCGATGGCCCTGGGCCGCAACTTCACCGAGGCCCTCGGCAAGGCGCTGCGCAGCATCGACAAGGGCGGCGTCGACTTCCACTGGCACGGCGAGGCGCCGTCCGGCGACGCGCTGGCCGAGCTCCTCGCCGAGATCGGGCGGCCCACCGAGCAGCGCCTGGTCGGCGTGCAGCAGGCGCTGCGCTCGGTCGCCGCGGGGCACGCCACGCTCGAGCAGGTCTTCGACGCCACGAAGATCGATCCCTGGTTCCTCGACCAGATCCTGCTGATGAACGAGGTGGCCCTCGACACCGCGGCGTCCGAGACGCTGACGGCCGACGTGCTGCGCCGGGCCAAGCGCCACGGCCTCTCCGACGTCCAGGTGGCGCAGCTGCGCCGGATGGGCCCGGGCGGCGAGGCCGCGGTGCGCGAGGCGCGGCACGCGCTGGGCGTGCGCCCCGTCTACAAGACCGTGGACACGTGCGCGGCCGAGTTCGCCGCGACCACGCCGTACCACTACTCGTCCTACGACGCCGAGACGGAGGTCGCACCGCGCGAGCGCGAGGCGGTCATCATCCTGGGCTCGGGCCCCAACCGGATCGGGCAGGGCATCGAGTTCGACTACTCGTGCGTGCACGCGGCGCTGACCCTCAAGGACACCTACGAGACCGTCATGGTCAACTGCAACCCCGAGACGGTCTCCACGGACTACGACACCTCGGACCGGCTGTACTTCGAGCCCCTGACGCTCGAGGACGTCCTGGAGGTCTACGCCGCCGAGCTCGCGGCAGGCCCGGTCAAGGGCGTCATCGTCCAGCTCGGCGGCCAGACGCCGCTGGGCCTGGCGCAGCGGCTGGCGGACGCCGGCCTGCCCATCCTCGGCACCACGCCCGAGGCCATCGACGCCGCCGAGGACCGTGGGCTCTTCGGCCAGGTCCTGGCCGACGCCGGCCTGCCGGCCCCCGCCTTCGGCACGGCCCGGTCGCTCGGTCAGGCGCAGGACGTCGCCGAGCGGATCGGCTACCCGGTCCTGGTGCGCCCGTCCTACGTGCTCGGCGGGCGCGGCATGGAGATCGTGTACTCCGCCGAGCAGCTCACCGGCTACGTGGAGCGGGCGCTCGCGGACGCCGCCACGGTGGCCGCGGCGAAGGCCCCCGGCACGCTGCCTGCGCCGCTGCTCATCGACCGGTTCCTCGACGACGCGATGGAGATCGACGTCGACGCCCTGTTCGACGGCACCGAGCTGTTCCTCGGCGGCGTCATGGAGCACATCGAGGAGGCGGGCATCCACTCGGGCGACTCCGCCTGCGTGCTGCCGCCGGTGTCGCTGAGCGAGGCCGAGGTGGAGCGGATCCGTCGTTCCACCGAGGCCATCGCGCGCGGCGTCGGGGTGCGCGGGCTGCTCAACGTGCAGTACGCGCTGGTCTCCGACGTCCTCTACGTGCTCGAGGCCAACCCGCGCGCCTCGCGCACGGTGCCGTTCGTCTCGAAGGCGACCGGTGCCTCGCTGGCCAAGGCCGCCGCCCGCGTCATGGTGGGCGAGTCGATCGCCGACCTGCGCGCCGAGGGCATCCTGCCCGCGGTGGGCGACGGCGGCACGCTCGACCTCGGCGCACCGCTCGCGGTGAAGGAGGCGGTGCTCCCCTTCAAGCGGTTCCGGACCGCCGAGGGCCACGTGGTCGACACGGTGCTCGGCCCGGAGATGCGCTCCACGGGCGAGGTCATGGGCTTCGACAAGGACTTCCCGCACGCGTTCGCCAAGTCGCAGGCCGCGGCGTTCGGCGGGCTGCCGACGTCGGGCACGGTGTTCGTCTCGGTGGCCGACCGCGACAAGCGCTCGATCGTCTTCCCGGTCAAGCGCCTGGCGGACATCGGCTTCGAGATCCTCGCGACGGCCGGGACGGCCCAGGTGCTGGCGCGCAACGGGATCGCGGCGACGGCGGTGCGCAAGTACTCCGACGGCGTGGGCCCGGACGGCGAGCCGACGGTGGTGGACCTCATCACCGAGGGCCGGGTCGACCTGGTGGTCAACTCCCCGTCGGGTCAGGGCGCCCGTGCGGACGGCTACGAGATCCGCGCGGCGACGACCGCGGCGGACAAGCCGATGGTCACCACCGTGGACCAGCTGGCCGCGGCGGTCCAGGCCGTCGAGGCGGTGCGCGGCGGTCCGTTCGCCGTGGCGAGCCTGCAGGAGCACGACGCCGCCGCGCGCGTGCGCCGCGGGATCGACCGGCCGGTCGCGGAGGTCGGGGCGTGAGCGCCGCGGAGGCGGCCGCCACGACCGCGGCCGCGCGTCCGCCGTTCGGCGCCCGGCTCGCGACCGCGATGGACGAGCTCGGTCCGCTGTGCGTGGGGATCGACCCGCACCCCGCGCTGCTGGCCGACTGGGGTCTGGCCGACGACGCCGCGGGCGTGCGCGAGTTCGGCCTGCGCGTCGTCGAGGCGCTGGGCGGCCGGGTGGCGGCGCTCAAGCCGCAGGCGGCGTTCTTCGAACGGCACGGCTCGTCGGGGGTCGCCGCCCTGGAGGACGTCGTCGCCGCCGCGCGCGCCGCGGGCACGCTGACGATCGTCGACGCCAAGCGGGGCGACATCGGCTCGACGATGGCCGGGTACGCCGAGGCGTTCCTCGCCGACGGCTCGCCGCTGGCGGGTGACGCCGTGACGCTCTCGCCGTACCTCGGGTTCGGCTCCCTGGCTCCCGCGGCGGAGCTCGCGGCGGCGACGGGACGCGGGATCTTCGTGCTGTGCCTGACCTCCAACCCCGAGGGGCAGCAGGTGCAGCACGCGGTGGGGCCGGACGGCCTCACCGTCGCCGCGAGCGTCGCGGCCCAGGCGGCGGCGCTCAACGCCGGTGCGGTGTCGGACGGTCTGCCGATGGGGTCGGTCGGCCTGGTCGTGGGTGCCACCATCGGCGCCGCGGCACGCGAGACCGGCACGGACCTCGAGGCCGTGGGCGGTCCGCTCCTCGCCCCGGGCGTGGGGGCGCAGGGAGCCGGGGAGCGTGAGCTGGCCGACGTGTTCGGTGCGGTGCGCCGCAACGTGCTGGCGTCCTCGTCGCGCGGGGTGCTCGCGGCCGGGCCCGACGCGGCGGCGCTGCGCGGCGCGGCGCAGCGGTCGACCGCCCAGGCCCGGGCGGCGCTGCGTCCGCCGCGCTGACCGGCGGTGATGTCGGAAGAGTCACACGACGCGCCCGCTTGGTCGCGTTTGCGGGGCTTTGCGGGGTGGAATGTGCGACCGGGGCCGGGTGAGCACGCCCCAGCGATTGCCGCCGCCGCAGGTCGTGGCTACTTTCGAGGGAGCAGTACGTCCTGTCGGTTCGATTGAGTAGGTGACTTGCGTGGCCCTTCCTCCACTCACGCCGGAACAGCGTGCGGCGGCCCTCGAGAAGGCGGCCGAGGCGCGACGCATCCGGGCGGAGATCAAGAACCGTCTGAAGTACTCCCAGGGCTCGCTCCGGGAGGTGATCGAGCAGGGCCAGGCGGACGACGTCGTGGGCAAGCTCAAGGTCGTCTCGCTGCTCGAGTCGCTGCCGGGAGTCGGTAAGGTGAAGGCCCGGGCGATCATGGAAGAGATCGGGATCGCCGAGACCCGCCGTGTCCGTGGCCTCGGGCCGCACCAGGCCCAGGCGCTCATCGAGAGGTTTGGCTGAGATTTCCGCATCACCTGCCGGCGTGCCGGCTCCACCAGACGCCGTGCCCGACGACGACGTCCCGCGGGGACCCGCACGGCTGACCGTGCTGGCCGGACCCACGGCCGTCGGCAAGGGCACCGTCTCGGCCGACATCCGCGCACGCTACCCGCAGGTGTGGCTGTCGGTGTCGGCCACGACCCGGCCACCACGGCCGGGCGAGGTCCACGGCGTGCACTACCTCTTCGTCACCCCCGAGGAGTTCGACCGGATGGTCGCTGCCGGGGAGATGCTGGAGTGGGCCGTGGTGCACGGGCGTCACCGGTACGGGACGCCGCGCGGCCCGGTGGCCGAGCACCTGGCCGCCGGGCGCCCGACCTTGCTCGAGATCGACCTGCAGGGCGCCCGGCAGGTGCGCGACGCAGTGCGCGCCGCGGGCCTCGACGCGCAGTTCGTGTTCCTGGCCCCGCCGAGCCACGAGGAGCTGGTGCGGCGGCTGGTGGGGCGCGGCACGGAGAGCGAGGCCGAGCGGGAGCGCCGCCTGGCCACGGCCGCGGTGGAGATGGCGGCCGAGCCGGAGTTCGACGTGACGATCGTCAACGACGACGTCACCCGGGCCACGGACGACCTCGCGCGGCTGCTGGGCGTGCGTGCGCAGGGTGGCGCCCCTGCGGCCTCCCGGTCTGCTTGATCGCGACCGGTAGACTGGTCGCAGACCTTCCCCTCTGAACTGCCGGTGGCCCTCGCCACCGGTCCGTACGTCTGCTTGGAGCGACACTCATGGCCGGAACCGTGCCCCAGCCCATCGGCATCACCGACCCGCCGATCGACGACCTGCTCGCGCACAGCGAGTCCAAGTACGGCCTCGTGCTGTACGCCTCGAAGCGCGCCCGTCAGATCAACGCGTACTACGCGCAGCTCAACGAGGGCCTGCTGGAGAACGTCGGCCCCCTGGTCGACACCCGCGTGCAGGAGAAGCCCCTGTCGATCGCGATGCGCGAGATCAACCAGGGCCTGCTCACGGCGGAGCCCGCCGAGCCGGCTCCCGAGCAGCCGGCCACGCCGCTGGTCCCCGAGGGCGTCGAGGTCGTGGACTCCGACCAGGCCGCCGGCGACGAGATCGTCTGACCCGGAACCCGGGTTCGCCGCGATGAGGATCCTGCTCGGAGTCAGCGGCGGCATCGCCGCGTACAAGGCCGTGCTGCTGCTGCGGCTGCTGCGCGAGCAGGGGCACGCGGTGCGGGTGGTGCCGACGGCGGCCGCGCTGCGGTTCGTCGGCGCGCCCACCTTCGAGGCGCTGTCGGGCGAGCCCGTGAGCACCGAGGTGTTCGACGACGTGCCCGGCGTCCAGCACGTGGCGCTCGGTCAGGAGGCCGACCTGGTGGTCGTGGCGCCGGCCACCGCGGACCTGCTGGCCCGGGCCGCGGGCGGCCGCGCGGACGATCTGCTCACCTCCACGCTGCTGGTCGCACGCTGCCCGGTCGTGATGGCCCCGGCGATGCACACCGAGATGTGGGAGCACCCGGCCACGCGGGCCAACGTCGAGACGCTGCGTGCCCGCGGCGTGCACGTCGTGGAGCCCGCCAGCGGACGGCTGACCGGTGCGGACACCGGCGCGGGCAGGCTGCCCGAGCCCGAGGACATCGCCCGCGTCGCGCTCGAGGCGGCGGCCGGTGCGGCCGGGCCCGTGCCGCGCGACCTGGCCGACCGGCACGTCGTCGTCTCGGCGGGTGGTACCCGCGAGCCGATCGACCCGGTGCGCTTCATCGGCAACCGGTCCAGCGGCCGCCAGGGGGTCGCGCTCGCCGCGGCCGCCGCGGCCCGGGGCGCCCAGGTGACGCTGGTGGCCGCGAACCTCGCCGCGGACCTGACCGAGCCGCTGGCGGCGGCAGGCGCTGCGGTGGTCGCGGTGGCCTCGACGGCCGAGCTGCGGCAGGCCGTCCGGTCCGCCGCCGAGCGCGCCGACGTCGTCGTCATGGCAGCGGCCGTCGCGGACTTCCGTCCGGCGGCCCCGCCGACGGCGAAGATCAAGAAGGTCGCGGGTGCGGCGCCCGCACCGATCGAGCTGGTGGAGAACCCGGACGTGCTGGCCGAGCTGGCCGCGGACCGGCTGCGGCCGGGCCAGGTGGTGGTGGGCTTCGCGGCGGAGACCGGCGACGACGGCGCCTCGGTGCTCGACCACGGTCGGGCCAAGGCGCGCCGCAAGGGTGCCGACCTGCTGGCCGTGAACGCCGTCGGGGAGAATCTGGGGTTTGGCACGGACGTCAACGAGGTGACGGTGCTGGACGCGCGCGGCGAGACGGTGACCTCGGTCGCCGGGTCCAAGCGTGAGGTCGCGGACGGCTTGTGGGACGCCGTGGCCAAGATTCTTCCCAGCATGTGAGACGTTCTCATCAAGTGAGACGTTTTTGCCGGTCGGCGCTGGGCGAGCGGCGGCGGGGGACGTAGGCTGACCGCATGAGCGATGCGCTGCGCCTGTTCACGTCAGAGTCCGTGACCGAGGGCCACCCGGACAAGGTGTGCGACCAGATCTCCGACGCCATCCTGGACGCGCTCATCGCGCAGGACCCTCGCTCGCGGGTCGCGGTGGAGACCATGGTCACCACGGGGCTGGTCCACGTCGCCGGCGAGGTGACCACCGAGGCGTACGTCGAGATCCCGCAGATCGTGCGCGAGGTGGTGCGCGGCATCGGCTACACCTCGTCCGCCATCGGCTTCGACGGCGACTCGTGCGGCGTGTCCGTGTCGATCGGCCAGCAGTCGCCGGACATCGCCCAGGGTGTCGACACCGCGCTCGAGCGCCGCACCGGCGGCGCCGCCGAGGAGGACCTGCTGGACGCGCAGGGCGCGGGCGACCAGGGGCTCATGTTCGGGTACGCCACCGACGAGACGCCGTCGCTGATGCCGCTGCCCATCTGGCTGGCGCACCGCCTGGCCGAGCGCCTCGCCGAGGTCCGCAAGTCGGGTGCGGTGGCGGGCCTGCGACCGGACGGCAAGACGCAGGTGACGGTCGGCTACGACGGCGACCGCCCGGTGCGTCTGGACACGGTGGTGCTGTCGACGCAGCACGACGCGGACGTCGAGCAGGACAAGCTCTACCGGGAGGTCGCCGACCACGTGATCGACCCGGTGGTCGACGAGGTGGCCGCGTCGGTCGGCCTGGAGACCGCCGACGTGCGGCTCATCGTGAACCCGACGGGCAAGTTCGTCGTCGGCGGGCCGCAGGGCGACGCCGGCCTGACCGGTCGCAAGATCATCGTCGACACCTACGGCGGGATGTCCCGGCACGGCGGCGGGGCGTTCTCCGGCAAGGACCCCTCGAAGGTCGACCGCTCGGCCGCGTACGCGATGCGCTGGGTGGCCAAGAACGTCGTGGCCGCCGGCCTGGCGCGGCGCTGCGAGGTGCAGGTGGCCTACGCGATCGGCAAGGCGCACCCGGTCGGGCTGTACATCGAGACGTTCGGCACCGAGACGGTGGCGCCCGAGCGCATCAGCGCGGCCATCCGCGAGGTGTTCGACCTGCGCCCGGCGGCGATCGTGCGGGACCTGGACCTGCTGCGCCCCGTCTACGCCACCACGGCCGCCTACGGGCACTTCGGTCGCGAGCTCGACGGTTTCACCTGGGAGCGTACCGACCGGGTCGACGCGCTGCGCGCGGCGGTGTGAGCCGCACCCGAGGCTGCTCGCCGCTCGCGCACGTGCCGGCGGGCGCGTCGGTACCGCATGGTTGCATGGTGTCGTGACGATCTCTGACGAGCCCGAGCAGCCCGCGCTGCTCGGGCTCGACGACGTCCCAGCGGCCCCGGCGCCGCGCCGGCGCGGCCGGACGAAGGCACCGGTGGGACCGGCCGCCGTGGACCCGGTGGCGCGGGTGGTGCTCGACCTCGCCCCGGCGCACCTGGATCGTGAGTTCGACTACCTGGTGCCCGCCCCGCTGGCCGACGAGGCCGTCGCGGGGGTCCGGGTGCGGGCGCGGTTCGGCCCGCAGGAGGTGAGCGGCTACGTCGTGGCGCGCGCCGCGGCGTCCGACCACGACGGCCGGCTGGTGGCTCTCAAGCGGGTCGTCTCGCCGGACCCCGTGCTGGGCCCGGAGGTGCTCGCGCTGGCACGCCGGGTGGCCGAGCGGTACGCGGGCACGCTGTCCGACGTGCTGCGCCTCGCCGTGCCGCCGCGGCACGCCCGCGTCGAGGCCGAGGTGCTGGCCGCCCTCGCCGAGCAGGGGGACGGCGTGGACGACGTGCCACGGCCCGCGCCCCCTGCGCCGCCCGAGGGCCAGGGCTGGGACGGCGCGTGGGCGCCGTACCGGGGCGGGGACGCCTTCTGCCGCCGGGTGCTCGCCGGGCAGGCTCCACGGGCCGTGTGGACGCCGCTGCCAGGCTTGGAGACCAGCCCCGGGACCGGCCCCGGGACTGCCCCCGGGACGGCGCACGCCGATCCGACCCTCGCCGAGCCGGCGCGCACGCCGCACTGGGCGGCGGCCGTCGCCCAGGCCGTGCGTGCGGCGCTGGCGGGCGGCCGCCGGGCCCTCGTCGTGGCACCCGACGCCCGGGACGTCGACCGGGTGTGCGCCGCGCTGGGTGCCGCCGGGGTGACGGGTGCGGTGCGTCTGCAGGCGGACGACGGTCCCGCACCCCGCTACCGGGCGTTCCTGCGCGCCCGGCACGGCCTGGCGGACGTGGTGGTCGGCACGCGCGCGGCGATGTTCGCGCCCGTGCCGGACCTCGGGCTCGTGGTGCTGTGGGGCGACGGCGAGGAGACGCTCGCCGAGCCCCATGCGCCGTACCCGCACGCCCGGGAGGTCCTGGCGCTGCGCAGCGAGCTGCAGCAGGCGGCGTTCCTGCTCGGCTCGCCCGGCCGGACGGTCCAGGCGCAGGCCCTGCTCGCGCGCGGCTGGGCGCAGGAGATCGGCGCACCCCGCGACGTCGTGCGGGCCCGGGCGCCGCGGGTGCGTGCGCTGACCTCGGTAGAGCTCGCCCGCGAGGGCGCCGGTGCGGCCGCGCGGCTGCCGAGCGCGGCCTGGCGCGCCGCCCGCGACGCCCTCGCCCACGGGCCGGTGCTCGTCCAGGTGCCGCGCACCGGCTACCTGCCGGTGGTGGCGTGCGCCCGGTGCCGCACCGCGGCGCGCTGCGCCCACTGCCACGGCCCGCTGGGGCTGCGCGGTGCGAGCGCGACGCCGCAGTGCACGTGGTGCGCCCGCCTCGCCGGCGGGTGGCGCTGCGGCGAGTGCGGGCACGACCGGGTGCGGGCCGTGCGGGTCGGCTCCGAACGCACCGCCGAGGAGCTGGGCCGTGCCTTCCCCGGCGTACCCGTGCGGGTCTCGGCCTCCTCGGCGCCCGGCGGCGTGCTCGACCACGTCGACGCGACGCCCGCGCTCGTGGTGGCGACACCGGGTGCCGAGCCCGTGGCCGACGCCGGCTACGCGGCCGCGCTGCTGCTCGACGCCGCGGTGGCCACGGCGGGCACCGGCCTGGCCACGGCGACCGAGGCGGCCCACCGCTGGCTCGCGGCCGCGAGCCTGGTGCGGCCCGCCCCGCAGGGTCAGGTCCTGCTGGTGGGGGACGCCGCGCCCGCGCCCACCAGCGCGCTGGTGCGCTTCGACGCGCCAGTCCTGGCGGAACGCGAGCTGGACGAACGGCGCGAGCTCGACCTGCCGCCGGCCGTGCGCGTCGCCGCCGTCACCGGACAGGTCGACGCCGTGCGCGCCGTCGTCGGCCGCGTCGATCTCGCCACGCCCGACGCCGTGCTCGGCCCGGTCGACCTGCCGGGTGACGGCAGCCGCCTCGACGCGGCCGTCCGGGTCGTCGTGCGCGTCCCGCTCGCCGAGGGCACCGAGCTCGCCCGCCAGCTGCGCGCCTCGATGGCCGTGCGTGCCGCCCGCCGTGAGGGCGGCACGGTCCGTGTCCAGCTCGACCCCGCGGAGATGCTCTGATGACGCCCGACCCCCTGCCCGCCGACGGCCACGCACCGATCGACGCCGTGATCTACGACCTCGGCAACGTCCTGGTCGGCTGGGACCCCTACGGAGCCTTCGACGGACTGGACCGGGCTGACGTCGACGCCTGGATGGCAGAGGTCGACTTCGCCGCGTTCAACCTCGCCCAGGACGCCGGGCGCACGTGGACCGAGGCCGTCGCCCACCTGGAGGCCACCCGCCCCCACCTCGCCGCCTATGCCGAGCGCTACCGCACCGCCTACCCGGGCACCCTCACCGGACCGGTGCCCGGTTCGGCCGCGCTCGTCGACGAGCTCGCGTCGGCAGGAGTGCGCCTGTACGGGCTGACGAACTGGGCCGCCGACACCTTCCACCACGCCGTGCCCGCCGCACCCGCCATCGGCCGCCTGCGCGACGTCGTCGTCTCCGGCCGGGTCCACCTCGCCAAGCCCGACCCGGCGATCTTCCGCCTCGCCGCCGCGCGCTTCGCCGTCGAACCCGCCCGCGCGGTGTTCGTCGACGACACCCCGCGCAACGTCGAGGCCGCCCGCGCGGTGGGGTTCCGGGCCGTGCACTTCACCGGGACGGGCGCGCTACGGGCGGCGCTCGCGGACCTCGGCGTACCGGTACGATGCCGGCCCTAGACTTGCACGGTGCGTCTGCTCTTCGCCGGAACCCCGGAACCCGCCGTCCCCGCGCTGCGTGCGCTGATCGACTCCGAGCACGAGGTGGTCGCCGTCCTGACGCGAGCCGACGCCCGGGCCGGACGCGGTCGGCGCCTGGCGCCCAGCCCCGTGCGCGTCGCCGCCGAGGACGCCGGCATCCCGGTGATCACCGACGCCCCCCGCGGCGAGGAGTTCGTCGAGCGCCTGCGTGACCTCGAGATCGACGCCGCACCCGTGGTGGCCTACGGGCACCTGCTGCGCGCCGACGTCCTGGCCGTGCCGCGCCTGGGGTGGGTCAACCTGCACTTCTCGGTGCTGCCCGCGTGGCGCGGCGCCGCTCCGGTGCAGCACGCGATCCTCGCCGGGGACGAGGTGACCGGCGCCACCACCTTCCTGCTCGACGAGGGCATGGACACCGGGCCGGTCCTCGGTACGGCCACCGAGACGATCCGCCCCCGGGACACGTCCGGCGACCTGCTCGGCCGCCTCGCGGTCTCCGGCGCCCAGCTGCTCGTGGCGAGCCTGGACGCGCTGGGCGCGGGCCGCCTCGCACCGCAGCCGCAACCCGCCGAGGGCGCCTCGCTCGCCCCCAAGATCACCCGCGAGGACGCCCTGGTGCGCTGGGACGACCCGGCGCTCGCGGTCGACCGGCGCATCCGTGCCGTCACGCCCGCACCCGGGGCGTGGACCACCCTGCCGGCCGCCGACGACGCGACGCCCCCGCCGCGACTCGGCGTCGGGCCCGTGCGGATGCGGCCCGAGGTCACCGACCTGGACCCGGGCCGTCTGCGGGCCACCAAGGCCGAGGTGCTGGTGGGCACCGCCACCCACGCCGTCGCGCTCGGCGACGTGCAGCCCGTCGGCAAGAAGCCGATGCCGGCCGCCGACTGGGCGCGCGGTGCCGGTCGCGCCGTGCTCGACGCCGACGCACCCCTGGGAGGGACCCGATGAACGCCGACCAGCGCGACGACCGGCGGGACGCACGGGGGCGCCAGCGTGGCGCCGCCCGGTCCCGCGGTCAGGGGCACCGCACCTCCCAGGCGCCCTCGCAGCGCCGGCGGGCCACCGACCCGGCCCGCACCGCGGCGTACGACGTGCTGCGCGAGGTCGACGCCTCGGACGCCTACGCCAACCTCGTGCTGCCGCCGCTGCTGCGCGAACGGGGCATCACCGGCCGCGACGCCGCGTTCGCCACGGAGCTCGCCTACGGCACCCTGCGCCTGCAGGGCCGCTACGACGCGATCCTCGCCCGCTGCGTCAGCCGCCCCCTGGACCAGCTCGACCCCGAGGTCCTCGACGTGCTGCGCCTGGGCGCCCACCAGGTCCTCGGCATGCGGGTGCCCGCCCACGCCGCCGTCTCCGAGACCGTCGGCCTGTGCCGCGACCGCGTGGGGGCCGGGCCCGCCCAGATGGTCAACGCCGTGCTGCGGGCCGTGGGACGCACCAGCCTCGACGACTGGCTGGACCGCATCCGCGCCGAGGCGCCGGACGAGACCACCGCGCTCGCGCTGACCGGCTCGCACCCCGTGTGGATCACCCGCGCCCTGCGCGAGGCCCTGCACGGCTCCGGGCGTCCCACCGGCGAGCTCGCCGACCTGCTCGAGGCCGACAACACCGCCCCGCGCGTCACGCTGGTCGTGCGTCCCGGGCTGGTCGAGCCCGACGACCTGACCGCCGACCAGGAGCCAGACGGCGACGTGCGCCTCACGCCGGGACGCTGGGCGCCCACGGCACGGGTGCTCGCCGCCGGGACGGACCCCGCCGCCCTCGGCCCCGTCAGCGACGGACGCGCCGGCGTCCAGGACGAGGGCTCCCAGCTCGTCACCCTGGCCCTGGCCGCCACACCCCTCGAGGGACGCGACGAACGCTGGCTCGACCTGTGCGCCGGCCCGGGCGGCAAGGCCGCCCTGCTCGGGGCGCTCGCGGCCCGGCAGGGCGCACGGCTCGTGGCCAACGAGGTCCAGCCGCACCGGACCCGCCTCGTGCGCCAGGGGCTGCGTGCCGTGCCGCAGGAGGCGGTGGAGGCCGTGCGGACCGGGGACGGGCGCGAGGTCGGCACCGACGAGCCGGGCGCCTACGACCGGGTGCTCGTCGACGCGCCGTGCACCGGCCTGGGCGCGTTGCGGCGTCGGCCCGAGTCCCGGTGGCGCCGCACGCCCGCCGACCTGGGCACGCTGACCGGCCTGCAGACCGAGCTGCTCACCTCCGCGCTGGAGGCCGTGCGGCCCGGGGGAGTGGTGGCGTACGTGACGTGCTCGCCGCACCTGGCCGAGACACGCCTGGTGGTCGAGGACGTGCTGCGCCGCCGCGACGACGTCGAACGCCTCGACGCCCGCGCTGTGGTGCGCGACGTCCTCGTCCCGGGCGCCGAGATCGACCTGGGGGCCGACGACGGCGGAGCAGACGGGCTGGACGTCCAGCTCTGGCCGCACGTGCACGGCACCGACGCGATGCACCTGACGCTCCTGCGACGCCTGGCCTGACCAGGCCTTCTGCCGGGCGATCCGGCGACGTGCAGTGCCAGGAAATCCTTGCCCACCCGGGTACCGTCGGGATAACCTGACACAAGCGAGTGCATGGATATCCTGACTCAAGGAGGCGAGATGCCCCGCTGGACCCGAGCCCGGGGACCGCGCGACCTCGGCCGCTTCGTCCGACAGGCACGCACACGCCGCCATCTCAGCCAGGCGGCGCTCGCGGACGAGCTCGGCCTGACCCGGCAGTACGTCTCCGAGGTCGAGTCCGGCGTCGGGAACCTCTACATCACCCGACTGTTCGAGATCTTCGACGAGCTCGGCATCGACGTGCGCCTGGAGGAACGAGGCGACGATGACGACGTCTGAGCTGGACGCGTGGCTGTACGGCAGCCGCGTCGCGCGGTTCACCGCGCGCGACGCGGGTCGCGCTGCGCCCCGTGTCGATCTCACGTGGGACCGCGACGCTCTGACCCGCTGGGGCTACGGCTCGCGGGTCCTGTCCCACCTGCTCCCGATGGACCCGGACCACGCTCCGCCTCCTGCCCGCGTGACCGCCTGGCTCGACGGGCTGATGCCGGAAGGGCGCGTCCGAGACCACATGGCCATGGACGCCGGGGTCGACCCCGAGGACACGGTGGGCTTCTTCGGTGCCTACGGCGGTGACACCGTGGGCGCGCTGCAGTTCGTGCCGGTCGAGGCCGCACCGCGAGCTGCCGCCGTCGGCGGGCGTCCCCTGGAGGCGGACGACATCGCCACGCTCCTGCACGCGAGCGTCGCCCGCGCGGGCGGGCAGGGACGCAGCCAGCGACTGACCAGCTCGCTGCCGGGTATGGAGCCCAAGATCGGTCTGGTGCGCGCCGGCGAGCACTGGTGGCGGGCGTCGCCGGAGCAGCCGACCACGCACATCCTCAAGGTCGCCCGTGCGGCGGACTCGCCCACCGCCGACCTCGTCGACACCGAGGCGGCGGCGCTCGACCTCGCCCGGCGCATCGGCCTGACCACGATCGACGCGCACGTCGAGACGTTCGCCGACATGCGGTGCATCGTCGTCTCCCGCTACGACCGCGTCCCCGACGACGGCGCACCCGGCGGGCTCCGACGCATCCACCAGGAGGACGCCGCCCAGGCGCTGGGCATCAACACCCGCGACCCGGAGCGCAAGTTCCAGCACGGACGGGCGCTGCCCTCCCTCGTCCGGGTCGCCCAGGTGCTGCGGGACGACGGCGCGCGCCCGGACCCGCTGCTGGCGCTGACCGCGCTCAACCTCGCCGTCGGGAACACCGACGCCCACGCGAAGAACATCTCCTTGCTGCGCCGCGAGGACGGCACCGTGGCGCTGGCCCCGGCCTACGACGTCTCGATGCACCTGCACCACTCCCACGCCTCGCGGATCTTCGCGATGGACGTGGCGGGCGAGCGGGACATGGACGCGATCACGGGGGAGCACCTCGTCGCCGAGGGTGTCTCGTGGGGACTGCCACGGCGCCGCGCCGTGCGGGTCGTGGCGCGCACCCTCGACGACCTCAGGGCGGCGCTGGGCGAGATCGACCGGGACGCCCACCCTGGTGTCCCTGCCGAGGCGTGGCGCACCGTGGTCGAGCGCGCCGAGGTGCTGCGCCGGTCGGTCGACTGACGCCTCAGCGCAGGGAGCGCTGGAGCAGCATCGTGCTGACGCTCCGACCGTGCTTGACGCCCACGTCGCGCAGGACGCCGACCACCTCGAAACCGAGGCGGCGGTGCAGCGGCAGGGAACCGGCCGCGGCAGGATCGTCGGCGACGACGGCGACCACCTCGCGGACCCTGGCCAGCGAGCACGCGTCGAGCAGCGCCGAGAGCAACCGCGTCCCCACCCCGCGGCCCTGGGCCGCGGGGGAGAGGTAGATCGTCGTCTCGACGGTGTGCCGGTAGGCGGCCTTCGGGCGCCACGGAGAGGCGTAGGCGTAGCCGACGACGACGTCGTCGACCTCGGCGACCAGGAACGGCAGACCCCGGTCTCGGAGGTCGTCCAGGCGCACCGCCCAGGCCTCGACGCCGGGGGGCTCCTCGTCGAACGTCACCGCGGTGCGCAGCACGTACGGCTCGAGGATCGCGGCGACGGTGGGCAGGTCGCGAGCGGTGGCGGCACGGACGAGCGGCCGAGGGGCTGGTGTGTCCACGGCGCGAGAGTACCGGTGCCCGGCCAGGATGGGTCGAGGCGGGATGTCGAGAACACGAGCCGGGCTCCGTCCCAGGGATGAGAGCGGCCACGAGGGGCCGTCTCCGCGACGAAGGAGAGCACGATGACCAAGTACCTGCTGCTGAAGCACTACCGGGGCGCGCCGGCCGCCGTCAACGACGTCCCGATGGACCGGTGGACGCCGGAGGAGGTCTCCGCGCACATCCAGTACATGAACGACTTCGCGGCCCGGCTCGAGGGCACGGGCGAGTACGTGGACGGCCAGGCGCTCTCGCCCGAGGGCATGTTCGTGCGGTACGACGGCGAGGGTCGCCCACCGGTCACCGACGGGCCCTTCCCGGAGACCAAGGACCTGATCGCCGGCTGGATGGTGATCGACGTCGAGAACCAGGAGCGGGCGGTCGAGCTGGCCGGGGAGCTGTCCGCGGCGCCCGGTGCGGGCGGACGCCCGATCCACGAGTGGCTCGAGCTCCGGCCGTTCCTGACGGCAGCGCCCACCGTCACGGAGTGACCCGGTGGACGATGCGCTGCTGCGGGCTCTCACGCCCACGGTGATCGGCGTCCTCTGCCGTCGCGGAGCGGACTTCGCGACGGCGGAGGACGCCGTGCAGGAGGCACTGGTCGAGGCCGTGCGCCGGTGGCCGGACGACCCCCCGGAGGACCCGCGCGGGTGGCTGGTCACGGTCGCCTGGCGCAAGTTCCTCGACGTCGCCCGCGCGGACGCGGCCCGCCGGCAGCGGGAAGCTCGGGTGGAGGCGGAACCGTCGCCCGAGCCGGCCGCCTCCGTCGACGACACGCTCCGGCTGTACTTCCTGTGCGCGCACCCGTCCCTGACGCCGTCGTCGGCCGTCGCCCTCACGCTGCGCGCCGTCGGGGGCCTCACGACGCGGCAGATCGCCGAGGCGTACCTCGTGCCGGAGGCGACCATGGCCCAGCGCATCAGCCGGGCCAAACGCACGGTCGCGGGTGTCCGGCTCGACCGGTCCGGCGACGTGGCCACGGTGCTGAAGGTTCTCTACCTCGTCTTCAACGAGGGCTACACCGGCGACGTCGACCTGGCCGCCGAGGCGATCCGACTCACGCGCGAGCTGCGGGACATGTCTCCCCACCCGGAGGTCGCGGGCCTGCTCGCGCTCATGCTGCTCCACCACGCGCGCCGGCCCGCCCGGACCCGTGCCGACGGTGGTCTGGTGCCGCTCGCCGAGCAGGACCGTGGCCGGTGGGACACGGACCTGATCGCGGAGGGCGTCGAGATCCTCCAGGCGGCGCTCGCGCGGGACCGGCTCGGGGAGTTCCAGGCGCAGGCTGCCGTCGCGGCGCTCCATGCCGACGCCCGGACGGTGGGGGAGACCGACTGGGTGCAGATCGTGGAGTGGTACGACGAGCTGCTGCGGCTCACCGACAACCCCGTCGCCCGGCTCAACCGTGCCGTCGCCGTCGGCGAGGCCGACGGACCGCGAGCGGGTCTGGCCGCGCTGGCGCAGCTCGATCCCGGTCTGCCGCGCCACGCCGCGGCGGCCGCGTACCTGCACGAGCGGGACGGAGACCTGGTGACGGCGGCGCGGCTCTACACCGAGGCGGCGCGGGAGGCGACCAACCAGCCCGAGCGCGACCACCTGGTCCGCCAGGCCGCACGGCTCAACTCCGGACGTAGGCAAGAGCGCTGGCCAGGCTGAGCCCGCCGAGCAGGCCGGACGTGCCGATCCCTCGCCGCCTCTAGGCTGGGAGCCATGGCAGCCCTGATCAACCCGAGCATCCTGTCCGCCGACTTCGCGAACCTCGAGCGCGACCTCCAGGCGATCTCGACGGCGGACTCCGCGCACGTCGACGTGATGGACAACCACTTCGTGCCGAACCTGACGCTCGGCCTGCCGGTCTTCGAGCGGCTGGCGCAGGTCTCGCCGGTGCCGCTCGACGGGCACCTCATGATCGACGACCCCGACCGCTGGGCACCCGCCTACGCCGAGGCGGGTGCGGCGTCGGTGACGTTCCACGCCGAGGCGGCCCAGGCTCCTGTGCGGCTCGCACGCGAGCTCCGCAGGCTAGGTGCCCGGGCGGGGGTCGCGCTGCGGCCTGCGACCCCTGTGGAGCCCTTCCTGGACCTGCTGGCGGAGGTGGACCTGATCCTCGTGATGACGGTGGAGCCCGGCTTCGGGGGACAGTCCTTCATCGAGGGGACCCTGCCGAAGATCCGGCGCGCCCGGCAGGCGGTCAGCGAGGCCGGCCTGGACGTGCAGATCCAGGTCGACGGGGGAGTGTCGCGGGACACGATCGAGCGGGCCGCCGACGCCGGGGCGAACGTCTTCGTCGCCGGCTCGGCGGTGTTCGGGGCGGACGACGTCGCGGGTGAGATCGAGGTGCTGCGGGAGATGGCGAACCGGCACACGCACTGAGCGCCGTCGGGAACCGGCCGGCGGACGATCCCTTCTGCGTCACCGATCTGTGCCATCGATAAAAATAGTGTGCCAAGCGCGTACAACACGCTGTGACGTCCGTCCCGAGCACCGGAACAGAGCCCGGACGACCGGGGGTCGCCGTCTAGGCTGGTGGGGTGAAGACCTTCGACTCCCTGTTCGCCGAGCTGTCCGAGAAGTCCCGGACCCGTCCCGCCGGGTCGGGGACCGTGGCTCAGCTGGACGCAGGCGTCCATGCGATCGGCAAGAAGATCGTGGAGGAGGCCGCCGAGGTGTGGATGGCCGCCGAGCACGAGACCGACGAGGCCGCCGCCGAGGAGATCTCGCAGCTGCTGTACCACCTGCAGGTGCTGATGGTCGCCAAGGGACTCACCCTGGAGGACGTGTACGCGCATCTGTGAGCGCCCGGTCCGGTGTCGCCCGCTCGACGCCGGACCGCAGCGCGCGCTCCGGTCCGTACCACCGCCGTCCCGCTCGAACCGAACGAGGTAACCCGTTGCTCCGCATCGCCGTCCCGAACAAGGGCTCGCTCTCCACGCCCGCCACCGACATGCTGCGCGAGGCCGGCTACCGGCAGCGCCGCGACACCCGCGAGCTCGTGCTCACCGACGCCGACAACGGCGTCGAGTTCTTCTTCCTCCGCCCCCGGGACGTCGCCGTCTACGTCGGTGCCGGCACCGTGGACGTGGGCATCACGGGCCGTGACCTGTTGCTCGACTCCGACGCCGACGCCGTCGAGCACCTGCCGCTCGGCTTCGCCGGGTCGACGTTCCGGTTCGCCGCCCCGGCCGGGACGATCGACGACGTCGCCCAGATCGCCGGCAAGCGCGTCGCGTCGTCGTACACCACCCTCGTGCGGACCCACCTGGCACGCCAGGGTGTCGAGCCGGCGGCGATCGTCCACCTCGACGGAGCCGTGGAGAGCTCGGTGCGGCTCGGGGTCGCCGACGTGATCGCCGACGTCGTGGAGACCGGCACCACCCTGCGGGCCGCGGGGCTCGAGGTCTTCGGGGAGCCGATCCTGCGCTCGGAGGCCGTGCTGATCCGCCGGTCGGGCGACGACGTCCCGGCGGGGATCGAGATCCTCACCCGACGCCTGCAGGGCGTCATCACGGCCCGCGAGTACGTGCTGCTGGACTACGACGTGCCGACCGAGCTGCTCGACGCCGCCGTGGCCGTCACGCCGGGTTTCGAGTCGCCGACCGTGTCACCGCTGCACAACGGTCAGTCCGCCGCGGTGCGGTCGATGGTGCGGCGCTCGGAGACCAACCAGGTCATGGACGCGCTCTACGACGTCGGCGCCCGCGGCATCCTCGTCACCCGTATCCACGCCAGCCGCCTGTAAGCCATGGACGACGACGGCACGCGGGACCCGTTCCGGACCTTCCGTCCGTGGTGGACGCGCGTCGCCGTCGTCGTCACCGGCATCTTCGCCGCCGGCGGGAGCGTGGTCGTCGGCCTGTTCGCCCCGCAGGGGGTTCTGCTCGGTCCGGGGACGCGCGTCACGTTCGTGGCCTTCGCGCTCTTCGCGGTGTGGCTGCTCTGGCGCCTGGGCGGCGTGCACGCGCGACCCGACGCCGACGGGCTCACCGTGCGCAACGTGATCAGCAGGCGCCGCGTCGCGTGGCCCGAGATCGTCGCGGTGCGGCTCACGGTGAACGACCCCTGGGTGACCCTGGACCTCGCCGACGGCGGCACGCTGGCCGTCATGGGGATCCAGCGGGCCGACGGCGAGCGGGGGATGGCGGAGGCCCGCCGGCTGCAGGCGTTGGCCCGTCAGCTCGGCGAGGCCCCCGACAGGCCCTGAGCCGCCCGGCTCAGTGCGCGGCGTGGGCGGGCCGGCGCTCCGTGCGGGGCGCACGACGCTCCGGGGCGCCCTTGTCGACCGAGATCCGCAGCTGGCGGCCGGCGACGTTGGCGCGGCCGATGCGGTTCATCGTCGCGTCGTCCAGCGGCTTGGTGATGTCGACCAGCGAGAAGTTGCCGAAGATGTCGATCTTGCCGATGTCGCCACCGCGCAGACCGCCCTCGTTGGTCAGCGCACCGACGATGCCGCGCGGCTGGGCGCCGTGGGTGTGCCCGACGGCGATGCGGTAGCGGGTGCCCTCCGCCGGACGGCGGATGCCGCGGCCTTCGCGGTCCGCTCGCGGGTGGCGGTGCGTCCGGTCGCCGTCGCGGTCGCCGCGCTCGGCCCGCTGCGTCTCGCGGGTGCGGCCACCCTTGACCTCGGCGCGCTCCTTCTCGTGCTCCTCCTGGGCAGCACGGTGGGCAGGGCCGTCGTCGCCGACCGCGAGCGCCAGGAGCGCTGCCGCGACCTGGGCGGCGTCGGGCGCGGTCCCGTCCTCGCGGGGGGCGAGGTGCTCGCTCAGGAGCTCGGTGTACAGCTCGAGGCGGCCGGCCTCGAGCCGCGCGGGCACGGTCCCGAGGATGGTGCGGGCGCGGTGTGCGGACACGTCGCGGGGGGAGGGGACCTCCACCTCGGTGAGCTTGGCCCGGATGGTGCGCTCGATGTGCTTGAGCTTGCCCCGCTCGTGGGGGGTGACGAACGACAGGGCGCGTCCGGTGCGTCCGGCGCGGCCGGTGCGGCCGACGCGGTGGACGTAGGCCTCGGGCTCGCGGGGGATGTCGAAGTTGACGACGAGGCCGATGCGGTCGACGTCGAGCCCGCGGGCCGCGACGTCGGTGGCGACGAGGACGTCGAGGGAGCCGTTGCGCAGCCGCTCGACGATCTTCTCGCGCTCCTTCTGGGCGACGTCGCCGGAGATGGTGGCGGCGGAGACGCCGCGTTCGACGAGCGCGACCCCGACCTCTTCCGCGGCGGCGCGGGTGCGGGTGAAGACGATGGTGGCGTCGGCCTCGGAGGTGGCGAGCACGCGCACGAGCGAACCGACCTTGTGGCGGAACGGCACGACGGCGTACGTCTGCTCGACGGCGGTGACGGTGCTGGACTGCCGCGAGACGGCGACCTGGACCGGGTTGTTGAGGTGGGTGTCGGCGACGGCGCGGATGGCGGGCGGCATCGTCGCGGAGAACAGGGCGACCTGTCGCTCGGTGGCGGCCTGGCCGAAGATCTTCTCGACGTCCTCGGCGAAGCCCATGCGGAGCATCTCGTCGGCCTCGTCGAGGACGAGGAACTTGACGGTGTCGAGGTGGAGCGAGCCGCGCTCGAGGTGGTCCATGACGCGACCGGGCGTGCCGACCACGACCTGGACGCCGTCGCGCAGGGCGCGCTGCTGGGGCACGTAGGGCGCACCGCCGTAGACGGGCAGGACCCGGACGCCGGGCAGGTGGGCGGCGAAGCTCTCGACGGCGTCGGCGACCTGCATGGCGAGCTCGCGGGTCGGGGCCAGGACGAGGGCCTGGACGTGCCCGCGGGAGACGTCGGCGGCCGGGTCGAGGGCGGCGAGCAGCGGGATGCCGAAGGCCGCGGTCTTGCCGGTGCCGGTCTGGGCGACACCGGTGATGTCGCGGCCGGACAGGAGGGCGGGGATCGCCTCGGCCTGGATGGGGGAGGGGGTGGTGAAGCCGAGGTCGTCCACGGCCTTCTGCAGCGGTGCGGGAAGGTGGAGGTCGGCGAAGGTGACCTGGGGCTCGGTGGGCAGCGTGGAGTCAGGGGTGCTCATGGCGAAGGGTGACCGTTTCGTCGGGTGCGGGGGGAGTCCTGCCACGCCGTGGGGCGCGGCGGTCGCTCGGTCCCGGACACACACCTGCACCTGGCTGGCTGTCTGCTTGATCTGCCAGGGCCTACGAACACGCGGGAAGACGACGAACTCCGAATGGATTGATCCCATCGTACGGGCCGCGAGCGCCGAGCGGTGGGCCGGAGGCCGGTGAGTTTGCCCACTGCGGCAGGATCTGCCCGGCCCTGCGTAGGATGTGCGCGGCAGGGGACTCGGTGGACACAGGCGGTGATCGTGCAGGCAGGGCAGGGCGACGCGGCCGTGTGGACGGTGCCGAACGTCGTGAGCATGGTGCGCCTGGCGCTCGTCCCGGTGTTCGCGGTGCTGATCGTGTCCGGCGAGGACGTCTGGGCGTTGGTCGTGCTGGCGGTGTCGGGCGCGAGCGACTGGCTGGACGGTTACCTCGCGCGCCGGCTCGACCAGGTGACGAAGCTCGGCCAGGTGCTGGACCCTGCGGCGGACCGGTTGTTCATCCTGGTGACGCTCGTCGGTCTGCTGTGGCGTGGCGTGGTGCCCTGGTGGGTGCTGGCCGTGGTGGTGCTGCGTGACGTGCTGCTGGCCTGTCTCGCTCCGGTCCTGGCTCGTCACGGCTACGGCCCGCTGGCGGTGAGCATGGTGGGCAAGGCCGGGACCTTCGCGCTGCTGTACGCGTTCCCCCTGCTGCTGCTGGCGGAGTCGCCGGGGGTGGTGGGCACCGTCTCCCACGCGGTGGGGTGGGCGTTCGCCTGGTGGGGGATCGGTCTGTACTGGTTGGCCGGCTGGCACTATCTGGTGCAGACGCGCCGGCTGGTGCTGCGCGAGCGCGGCCGTGCGGAGGGTCGGGGATGACCGGGGTGCCGCCGGCCCGGCGGCCGGACGCGTCGATGACGCTCCTGGTCGAGGTCATGGAGAAGCCCCTGGACGCGGGGTACGCGGAGGCTGCGCGCCGCCGGGCGGAGGGCGAGGTCCCGTCGCGGGGGGCGGGTCCGTTGCTGCTCCTGCTCGTCGCCGTGCTGCTGGGGCTCATGACGGTCGCCGCCGCCCAGCAGCTGCGTGCGCCGTCGGAGGGTCCGTCGGCCCGTGAGGTGCTGGAGCAGGAGATCTCCGAGCGTCAGGCGTCGGCCGAAGCGCTGCGTGCGCAGACGGTGGCGCTCACCGAGGAGATCGAGCGGCTGCAGGCGGAGGCGCTGTCGGCCGCGGACCAAGGTCTGCTGGACCAGCTGCGGCTGGACGGCGTCGTGACGGGCACGACCGCGGTGTCCGGGCCGGGCCTGGAGCTGACGCTGAGCGACAGCGACGCGGACCTCGGCGGCGACGTCGCGCCCTCGGACACCCGGGTGCAGGCGGTGGACCTGCAGACGGTGGTCAACGCGCTGTGGGCGTCGGGTGCGGAGGCGATCAGCGTGGGCGACCAGCGGCTGACGTCGCTGTCGGCGATCCGGCACGCGGGCGAGGCGATCCTGGTCGATCTGGTACCCCTGCCGGGCCCGTCGTACGTGGTGCGTGCCATCGGTGACCCGGAAGGCATGCAGGCCGCGTACGCTCGGACCGGCGCTCCGGCGTACACCCAGTACCTCTCTTCGGAGTGGGGTATCGGGTCGAGCATGAACCCCGTGGACGAGATCGACCTGCCGAGCGTGGGTGGGCAGGGTCTGCGGTACGCAGAACCGTGGGAGCCGGACGTGGAAGACAGCGTGGAAGACAGCCAGGAGGAGAGTCCATGATCGCCGTGGTCGGTCTGGTGATCGGTGTGGTGGCAGGGCTCGTCCTGCACCCGACGGTGCCGGTCGCGCTGCAGCCGTACCTGCCGATCGCCGTCGTGGCGGCGCTCGACGCGCTCTTCGGGGGGCTGCGCGCCAAGCTCGACGGGCTGTTCGACGACAAGGTGTTCGTCGTGTCCTTCCTGTCGAACGTCCTCGTGGCGGCGTTCATCGTCTTCCTCGGCGACCAGCTGGGTGTCGGTTCGCAGCTGTCGACGGCGGTGGTGGTCGTGCTCGGCATCCGGATCTTCTCGAACGCCGCGTCGATCCGACGGCACCTGTTCAGGGCGTGAGCATGAGCGACGAGCACCGCGAGCGCGACGGGTCGCAGGACACTCCTGCGACCCCGGACGACGCCACGACACCGGAGGGCGCGCAGGAGGGCTCCGAGGCGACGGAGCCTGCCGAGCCGGACCGCGCGGACGACGCCGACGCCCACGGGCCTGCCGGGCCGTCGGACGAGCCGTTGGACCCCCTCGACCTGTCGGTGCCCGTGGCCTCGATCGTCGGCCCGGACGGTGGGGACCCACCGCGCGAGACGTCCGCCGGCAGCGTGCCGGGGACCTGGCCGGGCCCCGGGACGGGATCGGTCCCGGCGGTGTCCGCGGTGGTGCCGCCGGAGCCGCAGGCGGACCGCGAGGACGTGGCCCCGCCGGACGGGCCGCCACCGGCCGGCGGCTGGCGTGCGCTGGCCGGTGCGATGCGCCCGCGGGCCAACAGGTCCCAGCTGCTCGCCGCCGTGCTGTGCGCTGCGCTCGGCTTCGCCCTCGTCGTCCAGGTGCAGCAGTCCGCCCAGGACCCGCTGTCGTCCGCCCGGCAGGACGACCTCGTCCGGCTCCTGGACGAGGTGACGCAACGCTCCGAGCAGCTCGCCGACCAGGTCGCCGAGCTGTCGCGCACACGCGACGAGCTGCAGTCGGGCACCGGTCAGGCCCAGGCGGCGGTCGACCTCGCGCAGGAGCGCGCGGGCACCGAGGGCATCCTGTCCGGGCGGCTGCCCGCCGTCGGTCCCGGGGTCGAGATCGTCGTCCGCGACCCGGACGGGCTCGTGGACGCCGCCAAGATGTTCAACGTGCTCGAGGAGCTGCGCAACGCGGGAGCCGAGGTGGTCGAGCTCGACGGCGTGCGTCTGGTGACCTCGACGTGGTTCCGCGACACCGACGAGGGGATCGTCGTCGACGACCAGGTGCTCGATTCGCCGTACCGGTGGACCGTCATCGGCGACCCCTCGACGCTCAGCCCCGCCCTGGAGATCCCCGGCGGCGCCCTGGCGACGCTGCGGACGGCCGGTGCCGAGGCCACGATCACACAGCACGACGAGGTCGAGGTGACGGCGGTGCGCGAACCTCCCGAGCCGCAGTACGCGACACCGCAGGGACCAGAGGGATGACCTGCGCACGCCGTCGCGTGCGGCTTCCCGCCACGACCGGTGAGAGGGTAGGTTTGACGGACGACGGCGCACGTCGGACCGCCCGACCCAGCCAGGAGGACTGATGACGGACCCCCGCGCACTCCCGCACGAGACGGGTGCTGACACCACGGCCCACCTCGGCCGGCTCGGCGCGCCCGCGGAGGAGCAGGCCCCCCGGATCCCCCTGACCGCCGAGGAGGCTGCGGCCGTGGCCGCGCTGCCCCGGCACTCCGCCCTGCTGGTGGTGCAGTACGGCTCCGGCGCGGTCGGCGAACGGTTCCTCCTCGACTCCGACCGGACCGTCGCCGGCCGTAGCGAGCGGGCGGACATCTTCCTCGACGACGTGACGGTGTCGCGCAAGCATGCCGAGTTCGTGCGGGAGGGCGACCGGTTCGTGGTCCGTGACATCGGGTCGCTGAACGGCACCTACGTCAACCGCGACCGCATCGACGCCGCGACGCTCACCACGGGCGACGAGGTCCAGATCGGCAAGTTCCGCATGTCCTTCCACGCGAGCCCGCAGGCGCCGCGGGACCACCAGGCGCCGGTCCCGTGAGCGTCGGGGCCGGGGTCGAGCCGGCCCCCGAGCCCGACGACGCCCAGGAGCCCTGGCCGCGCGGGATATCACGGCAGGCCTCGATGCGGATCTCGGACGTCCTCGCCCAGCTGCGCGGCGACTTCCCGTCCGTGTCCCACTCCAAGCTGCGCTTCCTCGAGGAGCAGGGGCTGATCACACCCGTCCGCACGCCGGCCGGCTACCGCCAGTACAGCCCTGCGGACGTGGAACGGTTGCGCTTCGTGCTCGCCGAGCAGCGCGACTCCTACCTGCCGCTGAAGGTCATCAAGGAACGGCTGGCCGCGATGGACGCGGGCGAGCCCGCGCCCGGACCGGCGCCGCGCCTCGCCGCGGACGCCGGGGCGACGACCGACGCCGCGCGTCGCCGCTGGACCGTCGAGTCGGTCTGCGACGCGACGAGCACACCGCCCGAGTTCGTCCGGGCGCTCATCACGGCGGGGCTGCTGCGCACCTCCTCGGGATACCTCGACGCCGGAGCGCCCGAGGTGGTGCGCCTGGCCACCCGGCTGGCCGAGCACGGCATCGAGCCCCGGCACCTACGACCGCTGCGCTCGTCGGCCGACCGCCACGTCGGCCTCGTCGACCAGGTCGTCGCGCCCTACCGCAGCCAGCAGGCCGCGGACGGTCGCGCGCACGCCGCCGGCCTGGCCGAAGAGCTCGGCGACCTCGTCGCCCGGCTGCACGCCGCCTGGGTCCGCGAGGGCACCTCGTCCCTCGGCTGAACCCGACCGGCCGGACACGTCGTCTCTGGGGGCGCGCGGACCCGTGCCGTAATACCGTGGAACGCGTGGAGAGCGACGACGCGGAGGCACCGATGGTGCCGGTCGAGGTGCTCGGGGTCCGGCAGCAGCAGCGTGACCAGGAGATCGTGGTCCTGCTGTTCGACACCGCGGCCGAGCTTGCCGTGCCCATCGTGATCGGCGCCCGCGAAGCCTCCGCCATCGCCATGGCGCAAGCAGGCGTGGCGACGCCCCGTCCCATGACCCACGACCTCCTGCGAGACCTGCTCGGTGCCGTGGGCGTCGACCTGGACCGCGTCGAGATCGTCGCCCTCGACGGTGGGATCTTCTTCGCCGAGCTCGTCCTGTCCACCGGCGTCCGGCTCGACTCGCGGGCTTCCGACGCGATCGCCCTGGCGGTCCGCACCGAGAGCCCCGTGCTCTGCTCGGCCGAGGTGGTGGCAGCCGCCGGCGTCGAGGTCGTCGACCTGGACCAGCAGAAGGAGGTCGAGAAGTTCCGCAACTTCCTCGACCACGTCACCGCCGAGGACTTCACCACACCCGAGGGGCCGAGCGATCTCGGCGACGACACGCCACCTTGACCCTCAGGTTCAGCCTGAAGGTCGCGGGTTATGGTGTCCAGGAACCCTCTACCAGCGGTTCACGGTCGCCACGACAGGTCACGGTTCAGCACCGGTCCGCGACACGCCGAACGTCTCGAGCGCAACGTCGTTGACGCCCCCCGGGGGCGGTCCTAGCGTGGAATCGACATCTTGGAGGCACAGTGAACAGCAGCGGTGAGGCGAGCGTCGAGGTCAGCGCAGCGCCGACCGGCGCCCAGGGACTTCTCTTCGGTGAGGACCTCACGGAGCAGGACGGCGGCACCGGGTACCGCGGGACCACGGCCTGCCGGGTCGCGGGCATCACCTATCGGCAGCTCGACTACTGGGCGCGCACCGGTCTGGTCGAGCCGTCGATCCGACCGGCGAGCGGCTCCGGCACGCACCGGCTGTACAGCTTCCGCGACGTCCTGGTGCTCAAGGTCGTCAAGCGGCTGCTCGACACGGGGGTGTCGCTGCAGCAGATCCGCAGCGCCGTCACCCACCTGCGCGAGCGCGGCGTCGACGACCTGGCCCAGATCACGCTCATGAGCGACGGTGCGTCCGTCTACGAGTGCACCTCGCCGGACGAGGTCGTGGACCTCGTGCAGGGCGGCCAGGGCGTCTTCGGCATCGCCGTGGGCCGGGTCTGGCGCGAGATCGAGGGCACGCTGTCCCAGATGCCGACCGAGTCGCTCGAGGACGAGGGCGACGACGGACCGCACGGGGAGGACGAGCTCGCCGCACGCCGGCGGGCACGTCACGTCGGCTGACCGGTGCGCCTGACGTTCCACGGGCACGCCTGCGTCAGCATCTCGGGCGCCGGGACCCGCGTCGTGATCGACCCCGGCACGCTGGCTGATGCTCGCGGGGCGCTGGCGGGCGCCAGCGGGGTGCTGATCACCCACGAGCACCCGGACCACCTGGACGTCGAGGCCGTCGTGGAAGCACTGCGGGGCGACGCCACGCTCACGGTGCGCGGCACCGACGGAGTCGTCGAGGCGCTGCGCGACGCCGGGATGCCCGGCGAACGTGCGCAGGCGGCCGAACCGGGCGAGGAGCTGGCGCTCGGTGCCGCCTGGGTGCTCGTCGGCGGCGGCGACCACGCCCCGATCCACCCGCGGCTGCCGCTGATCGCCAACCGGACGTACACCGTCGCGCTCGACGGTGCCACGGTCCACCACCCCGGGGACTCGTTCGACGTACCCGCCGGCGCCCTGGACGTGCTGTGCCTGCCCGTGTCCGGGCCGTGGCTGCGGCTGTCCGAGGTCATCGACGTCACCCTGGCCGCGAGCGCCCGCACCGTCGTCCCGGTGCACGACGCGCTGCTGAGCGAGACGGGCCACCAGCTGACGCGGCGATGGCTGGACACCGGGCGCATCGGCGGCGAGCACGTGTACCGCCGCCTCGCCGCGGGGGAGTCCTTCGAGGTGTGACGCCGGCTCGCTCGTCCCGCGAGCCGGCGTGGCGGGCTCAGAGCAGCGGCTCGAGCGGCTCCAGCACCCGCTCGGCGACCTTCGTCAGCAACGAGCGTTCCCGCCACTCGTCGTAGGTGAGCTCGTGGGAGTTGCTCTCGTCCATGCGGAACACCTCCTCGAGCGTGCTCGCCACGCCGGCGTCGACGATCTCGAGGTTGATCTCGTAGTTGCCGGTGAGGCTGAGCCGGTCGATGTTCGCGGTGCCCACGGTGGACCAGCGGCCGTCGATGGTGGCCGTCTTGGCGTGGACCATCGCCCCCTCGTACAGCATGATCCGCACCCCGCCGCGCAGGAGCTTGGTGTACCGGCCGCGGGCGAGCCAGTCGGCCAGGGAGTGGTTGGAACGTTCGGGGACGAGCACGCGCACGTCCACCCCGCGGGCGGCGGCGGCGAGCAGCGCCTTGAGGATGTCGCGGTCGGGGATGAAGTAGGCCTGGGTGATGTAGATGTGGCTCGTCGCCCTGTCGATCGCGTCGAGGTAGAGACCCCGGATAGGAAAGACGAGGTCGCTGGGGGCGTTGCGGGCCGCTCTGAGGCTGGGCTGCCAGTGCTCGGCGCCCTTGTCCTGCAGCACCGGGTGCTTGTGGGTGCGCCAGCGGTTCCAGAAGTCGACGAAGGCGTTCTGCAGCTCCCACGCCGCCCGGCCCTCCAGCCGGATGTGGGTGTCGCGCCACTTGGTGGCGTACTCCTCGCCGATGTTGTAACCACCCACGAACGCCACCTCGTCGTCGACGACGAGGATCTTGCGGTGGTCCCGCCCGGAGCGTCGCACGTCGAGCGTGAGCAGGCCCGGGCGCAGGGCGGGGAACCGCAGGACGTGGACCTGCGGCGGGAAGTGGAAGAACGATTGGGGCACGACGAGGTTGGCGAAGCCGTCGTAGACGACGTAGACCTCGACGCCGCGCGCGGCGGCCTCGGAGATCGCCCGCTTGAAACGCTCGCCGGTGTCGTCGCCCTTCCAGATGTAGGTCTCGAGGAAGACGGTGTGCCGGGCGCCGTCGATCGCCTCGAGCATCGCCTCGTAGAGGTCGTCACCGTAGGTGTACAGCGTCGCGGTGGTGCCGTCGATCTCCGTCGACATCGGTGCGGCGGTCGGGAACTTGCTGTCGAGGGGGTACCGCTGGCCGCGGATCTTGTCGGTGACCATGACCGCGGCACCGGCCGTCAGCGGGACGGCGGCGGCCAGGATCGCGGCACGCCGGGCGGCCTTGCCGATGCGTCGCCAGTCGACCTGGATGTGGACCGGGAGAGCGAGGGACTGCTGCTGCGGGCTGGGCACGTCCTCACGCTAGCGGCGTCGAGGCCGTCGCGCCTGGTGATTCGGCCGCGACGGCGTGTGAGGCGTCCCGCAGGGAGTCCGCGAGGGGGTGGGTGCGGATGGCTGCGGCGAGCTCGCCGTCGATGCGGTCGAGGTAGGCGCCGGTCGTGGCGATCGAGGCGTGGCCGAGGAGCTCGGCGACCACCTTGACGTCCCACCCGTCGGCGACGAGGAGCGTCGCGGTGGTGTGGCGCAGCGCGTGCGGGGTGGCGGGGCGCCGGTAGGCCTCGGGCATGCGCGCGACGGCGCGTGCCAGCAGGGCACGGATCGCCTGGGTGTCGAGCCGACGACCCCGCCACGACAGCAGGAGCGCGCGTTGGGCGTCGGCGTCCTCGGGTCGGCGGGCGGCCAGCTGCGGTCGCAGGCCCGTCAGGTAGCTCTCGAGGGCGGTCGCCAGCGGAGGGCTCAGCGCCACCGTCCTGGTCGAGCCGCCCTTGCCGACGATGCGCCAGCGGGTCTCGTCCGGTTCCCGGGTGAGATCGGCGACGTCGGCGCGGGCGAGCTCGGAGACGCGGGGCCCGAGGACGATCAGCAGCGCGACCACGAGGCGGTCCCGGGCCGCGAGCGCCTGGTCGGCGCGGGCGGTGCGAGCCGGGCCCGGGTGGTCGGCGGCCTCCTGGACGGTGGTCACGAGGGCCTGCGCGGCGGAGGCCGAGAGCGCGGTCCGTTCGACACGCAGCCGCTCGCGCACCTTGGCGGGCGGTGCGGCCCACTGCATCGGGTCGGCCTGCACCCAGCAGTGCCGGGCGGCCGACGAGAAGAACCGGGTCACGGACTGGCGGAAGCGGTTGACGGTGGCGGTGGAGCGGCCGGGGGCGCCCTTGCGGCGGGGGTCGGTGTACCGCCCGTCCGGGCCTGACTGGTAGCGCACGAGAGCGTCGTCGACGTCGTCGCCGGTGACGTCGTCGAGCACGCGGTCGGGGCCGAGGAGGCGGGCGAGCTCGGCCACGTCGCGCGCGTAGGAGCGTTCGGTGGCGGGGGAGAGGACGCCACGGACCGTCTCGACCCGCACCGACGCGAGGTAGCGGTCCGCCGCCTGGGCGACGGTGAGCCGTTCGAGCCGGGGCGGCGCGACCATCGTGTTCCTCCTGTCCGACCTCTGGCGGCCTGGGATGACCGGGGGAGCGCAGGCTTGTGACCTGCACCGTCATCGTCGTCAGGGTAGACGCCGGCACCGACAGTGACGGCAGGGAGGAGGACTTGACCGGGACGGAACCACTGTGTTGTGGCATACACAATGGTTTGAGCCGAATGTCCGTTTCAGTGTAGCCCGGGACGCGCACGGTGGCCAGATGGTGACCGGATGGTGAGTCAGCTCGCCGGGCGCGCCGTCGACGGGCCGCCGAGCCGTGCGATGATCGGGTCCAGAGCCTGACACGGCTCCCGGACGAGGGTTGCCGTACCCGGAACGCGACAAGACGGCATCGGGGAGTGAGTGTCATGTCATGGATCGTCCTGGTCGTCTCGGGGATGCTGGAGGCCGTGTGGGCCACGGCGCTCGGCCGCTCCGAGGGATTCTCGCGGCTCGTGCCCAGCATCGTGTTCGCGGTCAGCCTGACGGCCAGCATGGCCGGCCTGGCGTACGCGCTGCGCGAGCTGCCGGTCGGCACGGCGTACGCCGTCTGGGTCGGCATCGGCGCGTCGTTGACGGCCGGCTACGCGATGGCGACCGGCGCCGAGCCGGTGACCGTCGTCCGGATCGTGCTCATCCTGGGCATCGTCGCGTGCGTGGCGGGCCTGAAGCTGACGACGCACTGACACGCTGCGGGGGGAGCGACCGGCGGCCGCTGTCGGCCGCTTCTTCCACCCAAAATGACATAATGTGCATTATCGGCGGTCCACTGAACCTCCGACGCGGCGGCCTCTGCCGACATCCACAGGTCCCGAGCACCACCAGAACGGCTCGCCCCCGCGTTGGCGTCGCCCACCGCCTGGCAGGCTTCGCGAGGTGTCGCCTGCCAGCGAGCTCGCACCTCACGAGCTCGCACCTCATCCAGTCAGAGCCGAAACGCCGAGCGGCGGTCGGGCGCTGACGGGCCACCCGAGCCGCACGTCGGTCGACGCCGCCCTGATCGCATCTTGAGGTCCCCCGGCGTCGACGCCGTCGGCGCCTTGAGCAACTGAGCGAGCCGCGACGATCCAGCGCGAGAACACGCGCTGACCTGCGCACTTCCCGACGGCAGCCTGAGATCGCTCGCCGAGGCTTCGTATCGACCGCACAACGTCGACCTCGGAGCCCACGGTGAACACCTCGTCGAACCGCCCGCAGCGCCACCTCGCTCAGCCGGACCACGCCGTCGGCGAGACCGGCCCGCGCGTCGTCGTGATCATCCCCGCCCACGACGAGCAGGACGCGCTGCCGGACACGATCGCCTCGCTGCGGCTCCAGACCCGCCGGCCCGACCGCGTGCTCGTCGTCTCCGACAACAGCACGGACGCCACCGTCGCCGTGGCGCGGGCGGCGGGCGCCGAGGTCATGGAGTCGGTGGCCAACACCGCCCGCAAGGCCGGCGCGCTCAACCAGGCGATCAGCACGGTCGGCGAGGACGTCGTCATGGTGCTCGACGCCGACACGACCATCGCGCCCACGTTCATCGAGGAGGGCCTCGCCGTCCTCGCCGCGGAGCCGCGGGTGGCCGCCGTCGGCGGCGTGTTCCGCGGACGCCCGCCGGTCGGCTACCTGCAGCGCTGCCAGGCCAACGAGTACACGCGCTACGGCGTCCAGGTCGACGTTACGGGCCGTACCGCGGTGCTGACCGGGACCGCGGCGCTGGTGCGCCGCAGCGCGCTCGACGAGGTCGCGGCCGCGCGCGGCACCACGCTGCCGGGCCGGCGCGGCGACGTGTACGACCGCGACGCGATCACCGAGGACTCGGAGCTGACGCTCGCGCTGCGGACCCTCGGCCACGAGCTGCGCTCCCCCGTCACCATGAGCTGCACCACCGAGCTCATGCCGACCGCCGGCGACCTGCACCGCCAGCGCGTGCGTTGGTACAAGGGCATGCTCGACAACCTGGCCGCCTACGGTGTGACCCGGACGACCGCCCGCTACATCGGCCAGCAGGTCATGCTCGTCGTCGGCACGCTGATGATGACGGCGTTCCTCCTGCTCACCGTCGTCACGGTCGTCACGGGAACCTTCGTGCTGTCCCCGCTCTGGGCGGGCGTCGGCCTGGTGTTCGCCGTCGAGCGACTGGTGACCGTCTGGAGCGCCGGGCGCCGGGCACGGCTCCTCGCGGCGCTCGTGCTGCCCGAGCTCGTCTACGACCTCGCGCTGCAGCGGGCGTTCGTCCACGCCGCGGCGCTGTTCCTCGGCCGCCGCCAGACCACCTGGAACCACGTCACCGCCGTCGCCTGAGCGGCGCCACTCCCCCGTCTTTTCTGCCCGCAGGACCACCGGGCGCGGTAGACCGCGCCCGGACACCGAAGAAGACAACCCCCAGAAGGAGCTCGCCATGTACCACTCCACCGTTGCCCAGACCGCGCCCGTCCTCGCCGCCACCGGTGTCGCCGCCGCCTTCCACGTCGTCGCGGCCTGGACGCTGCTCGTCGCCGGCCTCGCCCTGATCACGACCGCACGCGTCCTGCGTCGGCGCCACCAGCGTGCCGTCGTCGCCCGGCAGAGCTTCTGACCGGCTGGTCCGTTCGCCGGATCCCTAGGCCGGGCCGGCGATCTGGACCAGGTTGCCGCAGGTGTCGTCGAAGACGGCCGTGGTGACCGGTCCCATCGTCAGCGGCTCCTGGGTGAACCGCACGCCCAGGCCCCGCAGCCGCTCGCACTCCGCGCGCACGTCGTCGACGGCGAACTGGGCCAGCGGGATGCCGTCCGCGACGAGAGCCTCGCGGTAGGGCGCGACCGCCGGGTGTCCGGCGGGCTCCAGGAGCAGCTCGGTGCCGTCAGGGTCGTCGGGCGCCACGACGGTCAGCCACCGGTCGCTCTCCCCCAGCGGGACGTCGTGCTTGGTCCGGAAGCCGAGGATGTCGGTGTAGAAGGCGTGCGCCGTGGCCTGGTCGTCGACGAACACGCTGGTCAGCTGGATCTTCATGGGGTGGTCTCCGGTTCGTCGGGAAGAGGCCACCGCGCAGCGATGTGCCGCAGCGGCGCGGTGTCCAGGTCGTGGAACTTGTAGCGGCCCTCCCGTCGGCTCCTGACGAGCCCGGCGGCCTCGAGCACCGCGAGGTGCTGCGAGACGGCCTGCCGCGAGATCGTGAGCCGATGCTTCACGGCGAGCCGTCCGCAGATCTCGAACAGCGTCTGCCCTGATCTCTCGGCGAGCTCGTCGAGGATCGTGCGGCGGGTCGGGTCGGCCAGCGCCTTGAAGAGATCGTCGGCCATGCCCCGACGATAGGCAAGTGCCGACTTGCCTGTCAAGGTGCGCTGTCCCTGCCCCTGCGCACCCCCTCGTGCGCGAGCAGGGCGCTCAGGCGCCGACGTACCGGGCCAGGTGCTCCCCCGTCAGCGTGGACCGGTCCGCCACGAGCTCGGCGGGCGTGCCCTCGAAGACGACCGTGCCGCCGTCGTGCCCCGCGCCGGGCCCGATGTCGATGATCCGGTCGGCGTGCGCCATGACCGCCTGGTGGTGCTCGATGACGATCACCGACTTGCCGGACTCCACGAGCCGGTCGAGCAGCCGCAGGAGGTTCTCGACGTCGGCCAGGTGCAGACCGGTGGTGGGTTCGTCGAGGATGTACACCCCGCCGCGCTCCCCCATGCGCATGGCGAGCTTGAGGCGTTGACGCTCGCCGCCCGACAGCGTGTTCAACGGCTGCCCCAGGTGGATGTAGCCGAGGCCCACGTCCTGCAGGTGGGCGAGCGTCGTCGCCACGGCGGGGATCCTGGCCTCACCGGCCGCGAAGAAGTCGTGCGCCTGCGCCACGGACAGGTCGAGCACCTCGGCGATGTTCTTGCCGCCGAGGGTGTACTCGAGCACCTCGGCCATGAACCGCTTGCCGCCGCAGTCCTCGCAGGGGCTCTCGACGGTCTCCATGAAGCCGAGCTCGGTGTAGATGCGCCCGTTGCCCTTGCAGGTGGGGCAGGCGCCCTCGGAGTTCGCGCTGAACAGGGCGGGCTTGACGCCGTTGGCCTTGGCGAAGGCCTTGCGGACGGGCTCCAGCAGGCCGGTGTAGGTGGCCGGGTTCGAGCGCCGGGACCCCTTGATGGCGCCCTGGTCGACGACGACGACGCCGTCCCGGTCGGCGAGGTTGCCGTGGATCAGCGAGCTCTTGCCGGATCCGGCGACACCGGTCACGACGGTGAGGACGCCGGTGGGTACGTCGACGTCCACGCCGCGCAGGTTGTTCTGCGACGCCCCGCGGATCTCGAGCGCGCCGTCGGGCTCGCGGACGGTGTCCTTGACGCTGACGCGGTAGTCGAGGTGCCGGCCGGTGAGGGTGTCGCTGGTCCGCAGCCCCTCGACGGTGCCCTCGAAGCAGATCGTCCCGCCATCGGTCCCCGCCCTCGGTCCGAGGTCGACGACGTGGTCGGCGACGGCGATGGCCTCGGGCTTGTGCTCGACCACGAGCACGGTGTTGCCCTTGTCGCGCAGGTCGACCAGCAGGTTGTTCATGCGTGCGATGTCGTGCGGGTGCAGCCCGATGGTCGGCTCGTCGAAGACGTACGTGACGTCGGTCAGGGCGGAGCCGAGGTGGCGGATCATCTTGGTGCGCTGCGCCTCTCCCCCGGACAGCGTCCCGGCGGGCCGGTCCAGCGAGAGGTAGCCGAGGCCGATCTCGACGAACGCGTCGAACAGGTGCAGCAGGCTGCGGACCAGGGGGGCGACGCCGGGGTCGCCGATGCTGCGCACCCACTGCGCGGCGTCGGTGATCTGCATCGCGCACACCTCGGCGATGGTGCGGCCCTCGACCTTGGCCGATCGTGCCGAGGCGTTGAGCCGGGTGCCCTCGCACGCCGGGCACGGACCGAACACGGCCGCCCGCTCGACGAACCGCCGCAGGTGAGGCTGCAGCGACTCCGGGTCCTTGGAGAACAACGACTCGCGCAGCTTGGGGATCAGGCCTTGATAGGTCATGTTCATGCCCAGAGCCTTGACCTTGCCCTTCTCGCGGTACAGCAGGTCGTGGCGCTCGGCCTCGGTGTAGTCGCGCACCGGCTTGTCACCGTCGACGAACCCGGACTCCGAGAAGCCCTTGACCATCCAGCCGTCGGCCTTGTAGCCGGGCACGAGGATGGCCCCGTCGCGCAAGGACCGCGACTCGTCGAGGATCACGGACAGGTCGAGGTCGGAGACGGTCCCCCGCCCCTCGCACTCGGGGCACATCCCGCCGAGGTAGACCTGGTCGCGCACCACCTTCTTCTCGGTCTTGCCGTCGGCCTTGTCGGTGGCGAAGACCCCGCTCGCCCTGGACGTGGGGATGTTGAAGGAGAACGCGGTGGGCGGGCCGACGTACGGCTCGCCCACCCGGCTGAACAGGTTGCGCAGCATGGCGTTGGCGTCGGTCACCGTCCCGACGGTCGAGCGCACGTTGGCGCCCATGCGCTCCTGGTCGACGAGGATGGCGGTGGTGATCCCCTCGAGGAGGTCGACGTCCGGCCGGGGCAGGGACGGCATGAAGCCCTGCACGAACGTGGAGTAGGTCTCGTCGATGAGCCGGCGCGACTCGGCGGCGATGGTGGCGAACACCAGGGAGCTCTTGCCGGATCCCGACACCCCCGTGAACACGGTCAGACGCCGTTTGGGCAGGTCGACGTCGATGCCGCGCAGGTTGTTCTCGCGAGCGCCCTGGACCCGGATGACGTCGTGGGCGTCGGCCGGGTGGGCGGGGACCTGCTCGGGGGTGCTGGGAGCCATGCTGGGGGTCTCCTTCGTGGGGCGTGGTGCGCCGGCGACGGCGCCCTGCGGCGTGCTCAGGCTAGCGGCGGGCGAGCCGCACCACCGGGTAGGTGCGCGAGGTCTTGGTCTGGTACCTGGCCAGGCTGCGGACGGCCTGCGTCAGCCGCGCCCAGGCGGCGTCACGCTCTGCGCCGGCGAGCACGTGCGGCGTGATGCCGGTCGGTTCGCTCCCGTGCACCTCGACGGCGGCCGCCTCGGGGTGCGCCAGCAGGTTCTCGTACCAGTCCGGGTGGCGCTCACCCCCTCCGGAGGCGACGACGACCCAGCCGCCGGTGCCGTCGTCGACGTACGCCAGCGGGTTCTGCCGTCGCGAGCCGCTGCGCCGCCCGACGGTGTGCAGCACGAGGAGCTCCATGCCCATCCGGGTGCCGCCGTGGGTGCGGATCTTGTCGACGGTGCGCGCGTTGGCGGTGTGCTGGAGCCAGCGGGAGAACCTCCCGGGGCGTCTCGTGGTGGTCGTGGCGGTGGCCACGTCACTTCACCTCGTCGATGCGGACCATGTTGCCGGCGGGGTCGCGGAAGGCGCAGTCGCGCACTCCCCACGGCTGCTCGGCCGGTTCGGACGCGACCTCGGCGTCGGCGGCCGCGAGGCGCTCGAAGGTGCCGTCGAGGTCGCGGGTGGCCAGGATGATGGACTGGTAGGCGCCCTTGGCCATGAGCTCGGCGATGGTGCGGCGCTCGTCCTCGGTGACGCCGGGGTCGGCGGCGGGCGGCGTGAGGACGAGGCGGACGTCGGGCTGCGCCGGGGAGACGAGGGTGAGCCAGCGCATGGCGCCCTGGCCGACGTCGCCCTGGAGCTCGAAGCCGAGCAGGTCGCGGTAGAACGCCAGGGAGGCGTCCGGGTCGGTGTGCGGGAGGAACGTGGTGTGAATGGTGATGTCCATGCCCCTCACGCTAGGTGTGCCCGTACCCCCGGCGCTTCTCGATTCCTGATCGGTCTGGCGACCTGCTTCGTCACGCACGACGGCAGCTCGTCGGCGTCCCGGGCGCGACGGCGGTACTCGCTGGGCGGCATGCCCACCAGCTCGGTGAACCGGGTGCTGAACGTCCCGAGCGAGGAGAACCCGACGGCGAAGCAGGCGTCGGTGACGGTGTGGTCGCCGCGGCGCAGCAGGGCCATCGCCCGTTCCACCCGGCGTGTCATGAGATAGCTGTACGGGGCCTCGCCGTACGCGGCCTTGAACTGGCGGCTCAGGTGCCCGGCGGACAGCCCGACGTCGGCCGCGAGCGCCGGGACGTCGAGGGGGCTGGCGTACTCGCGGTCGATGCGGTCGCGCACGCGGCGCAGGAGTGCGAGGTCGCGCAGGTGCTGGTCGGTGGCGCTGCGGGTGCTCACGTGGTCGATGCTGCCATGTCGTGGGCCCTCCGGCCGGGGTGCGCTCCGCGGGGTCGGTGGGTCAGGGGCCGGTTCAGAGGACGGCGTGCCGGCCGGCGTGGGAACGGGCCTGCAGGTGCGCGGCGAGGCGGACGGAGGCCTCGATCTCGGCGCGCCGGATGGACACGGACTCCACGTTGAACCCGTAGGGGATCTGGTGGCGGGTGCAGAACTGGGCGAGGTCCTCGGCGATGGCCGTGCACTGGTCGAAGGAGGTGGCCAGCGGGTCGTCCGTGTGGTGCAGGTCGTTGCGCATCCAGCCCGGCACGTGCACGCCGAGCCACTCCAGGAACTCGAGGGTCTTGGGCGAGCCGCACACCGAGAGGGTGAAGACGACCGGTACGGCTTGCTGCCCGTCGTCGCGGCAGGCGTAGTGGTAGTCCGAGACCATCGACTTCGCGGCGCCGACGTCGTAGACGACCTGGGTGACGAAGAAGCCGACGCCGGCGGCCTGCTTGCGGCGCATGCGCAGGTGCTCGTCGCCGCGCGACTCGTGCCGCTCGGGGATCGCCACTCCCCCGAGCGGCAGGTCCGGAGCGTGCTCGCGGCACAGCCGCTGGGCCTCGCCGAGCGTGGTGCGTACGGCGCTGTCGCCGGACGAGGCGCCCACCAGCACGGTGCTGACCTGGTGCGGGTCCTGGGCGG
This sequence comes from Isoptericola sp. S6320L, assembly GCF_023015685.1. Classification (NCBI taxonomy): domain Bacteria; kingdom Bacillati; phylum Actinomycetota; class Actinomycetes; order Micrococcales; family Promicromonosporaceae; genus Isoptericola; species Isoptericola sp. S6320L. Next base: position 54,428 of record NZ_JALKAT010000001.1, on the reverse strand, counting down.
TGACCCAGTCCGCCAGCTCGGCGGGGCTGTACTTGCCGGCGCTGCGGTAGACGACCACGGGTCGCTGCCAGCGGGTCAGGTAGCGGCTGCGGAACTCGGCCGGGTCGAGGGTGGGCAGGTAGGGGAAGGGGCGCTCGTCGGGGTTGCGGTCGGTCTCGTCGTCGATGTCGTACAGCACGAGCGCGTCGAGGTCGAGGCCGGCCAGCCGTTCGAGGGTGCGGTCGGCGATGCGCTGGGCGTCGGCGGGGGTCGTGGTGCGCCGCGGCGGCGTGATCGCGAACATCAGCAGCCCGTCCGGTCGCCGACGGACCTGCTCGGTGAGTTCCACGTGTCCTCCTGTGTGCTGCTCGCGCCAGGTCTGTGCGGGCATCGTGGCACGGGAGCCGGGCGGGCACGCGCCGGGCACCGCGATGCGGACGCCGGGCAGGTCGCAGGCAGGTCGCAGGCAGGGGCGCCGGTCAGGTCTGCTCGACGAGCGTGACCGTGGCGTCGGGTGCGGTGAGCGTGAGGGTCTCGCCGTCGAGCGCCAGCGTCGGTTCGGCGCGCAGCAGCTCGCTGAACCACGTCTCCTGGTCCATCAGCTCGTCCGAGCAGGCCATCAGGGTCGATCGCATCTCGCCGGTCAGTCGTAGGGTGCCGTCGTCCCACGTGGCCGGGGCCGACATGCTGTTGCACCCGGGTTGGGCACCGACGGAGTCCTCGGTGAACGCCAGCACGATCGGCGACCCGCCGGCGAGCTCGCGGCCGACGACGTCGGTCACGACGAACGTGCGACCGGCGACGTCGCCCGCGCCCCCCGCACAGGCCGCGAGCGCCGTCGCGGCGAGCAGCGTGCCCAGCAGGGCGGCGAGCAGGGTGCGGGGGGCGCGGCGTGCGGTCACCGGGCCAGGCTAGTGCTCGCGCCCGGTCGGCGCCCGGAGGCGGTGCGGGTGTCCGGGGCGGGCGGGGCCGCGACGGCGCGCACCGCCTCGGCGACGGACTCGGCGACGCGGTGGTCGAACACGCCGGGGATGACGAAGGCGCTGTTAAGCTCGTCGTCGGCGACGACGTCGGCGATCGCCAGGGCGGCGACCCGCATCAGCTCGGTGGTGATCTCGGTGGCGCCGACGTCGAGCAGGCCGCGGAACAGGCCGGGGAAGGCCAGGACGTTGTTGATCTGGTTGGGGTAGTCCGAGCGGCCGGTGGCCACGACGGCGGCGGTCTCGGCCGCGGCGATCGGGTCGACCTCGGGGGTGGGGTTGGCCAGGGCGAACACGATCGCGTCGGCGTTCATGCGGGCGATGTCGGCGCCGGTCAGGATGTTGCCGGCGGACACCCCGATGAACACGTCGGCGCCGGCGAGGCCCTCGTGCAGGGCGCCGGCGAACCGGTCGGTGTTGGTGTTCGCCGAGATCCAGTTGCGGTGCGGGTCACCGTCGAGGGTGTCCGGGCCGAGCGCTCCCCCGCGTCCGAACGCGACGATGTGCTCGGCGCCCTGGGCCTTGAGCAGCCGGATGATGGCGTTGCCGGCGGCGCCGACGCCGGAGACCACGATCCGCACGTCGGCCAGCTTCTTGTCGACGACCTTCAGGGCGTTGACCAGGGCCGCGAGGACCACGATCGCGGTGCCGTGCTGGTCGTCGTGGAAGACGGGGATGTCGAGCTCGTCGCGCAGGCGGGCCTCGATCTCGAAGCAGCGCGGCGCGGAGATGTCCTCGAGGTTGACGCCGCCGTAGACGGGTGCGATCGCCTTGACCACGGCGATGATCTCCTCGGTGTCGGTCGTGTCCAGGCACACCGGCCAGGCGTCCACGCCGGCGAACTGCTTGAACAGGGCGGCCTTGCCCTCCATGACGGGCAGCGCGGCCGCCGGGCCGATGTCGCCCAGGCCGAGCACCGCGGTGCCGTCGGTGACCACGGCGACGGTGTTGCGCTTGATCGTCAGTCGGCGGGCGTCGTCGGGGTTGTCGGCGATCGCGGTGCACACCCGTGCCACGCCGGGGGTGTAGGCGCGCGACAGGTCGCGCCGGGTCGTGATGGGCGCCTTGAGGGCGACCTCGATCTTGCCGCCCAGGTGCAGCAGGAACGTGGAGTCGGACCACTTGAGCACGTGCACGCCGTCCAGCGCCTCGAGGGTGGCCACGACCTGCTCGCTGTGCTGGGTGTCGACGGTGTCGCAGGTGACGTCGACGACCAGGCCGGCGGGTGTGGAGTGGGCGATGTCGACGCCGGTGACCGCCGCGCCGGCGTCGGCGACCGCACCCACCACCGTCGAGGTGGCTCGTTGGGAGGCCGGCACCTGCACGCGCAGGGTGATGGTGTAGCTGGGGCTGGGAAGAGCCACGATGCCTTCCTTCTCGGGCGGCGACGCTGCCGCCCGGTGGGACCGATGTGTCGGGGCCCAGTATGCCGCCGACCGGTACCGTGCACGGGTGACCCGCGACCTGCCCGGCCTGGACGCCGCCCAGCGCGAGCTCGTCGCGGCCTGGTGCGGTCCGGTGACGCTGGTCGCCGACCACTCGCGGGGGTCGACCGGCGTCACGGTGCTGCGGCTGCGGGCCGCGGACGGCACGGACGGCACGGACGTCGCGCTCAAGGCCTCGGGGCCGGCCGACCTGCGCCTCGCACCGGAGATCACCGCCCACGAGTCGCTGCTGGCGCCGCTGGTGCCCGGCGGTCGCGTGCCCCGGCTGCTGCACGCTGACCGCGAGCGCCACCTGCTCGCCACCGCGTGGCTGGCGGGCGAGCCGGTCGAGGGCACGGCGGCCGAGCACGACCCGGCCACCTACCGGCAGGCGGGCGAGCTCCTGGCGCGCCTGCACGCGCTGGGCACCCGGGTGGACGGCGACTGGGAGGCGGCGCAGGACGCACGCGCGATGCGGTGGCTGGACGGGCCGCACGGTCTCGGAGCCCGCCTCGAGGAGCGCCTGCGGGCGGTCCTGGCGTCGCACGCCCACCCGCCGGTGCTCGTGGTGCCCACCCACGGTGACGTCGGGCCGCGCAGCTGGGTCCTCGGCGACGGTGTGGTCCGGTTCGTCGGCTTCGGCCGCGCGGGGTGGCGGGCACCGTGCACGGACCTCGTCCGCCTGGACCGCCGGCTGGAGGGTCGTACGGACCTGGTGGCCGCGTTCGTGGCCGGGTACGGCGCCGACCCGCGCTGCGGCGACGTGTGGCGCCGCGCCGTCGTGCGCGAGGCGATCGGCACGGCCGTGCGCGCCTACCAGGCGGGTGATGCCGCCGTCGAGGCGCACGGTCGCCACCTGGTCGACCTGGCCCTGGCGCAGGCCGCCTGAGACTCAGCGCCAGCCGAGCGCGGGGGCGACGTGCGCCACGACGTTCTCCATGACGTGGGCGTTGTAGTCGACGCCGAGCTGGTTGGGCACCGTGAGCAGCAGGGTGTCGGCCGCCGCGATCGCGGTGTCGCCGGCCAGGGCGGCCACGATCTCGTCGATCTCGCCGGCGTAGGTCTTGCCGAACCGCGCCCGGCCGCCGTCGATGATGCCGACCTGGTCGGTCGACTGCGTCTCGAGCCCGAAGTAGGCGCGGTCGCGGTCGTCGGTGATCGGGAAGATCGACCGTGACACCGACACGCGCGGCTCCCAGTCGTGACCGGCGGCGGCCCACGCGTCGCGGAAGCGCTGGATCTGCTCCGCCTGCAGCGCGTGGAACGGCACGCCGGTGTCCTCGGTCAGCAGCGTCGAGCTCATCAGGTTCATCCCCTGCGCGGCGGTCCACTCGGCGGTGGCGCGCGACCCGGCGCCCCACCAGATGCGGCGGCGCAGCCCCGGCGAGTGCGGCTCGAGGCGCAGCAGGCCGGGCGGGTTGGGGAACATCGGCTGCGGGTTCGGCTCGGCGAAGCCCTCACCGTCGAGCAGGTCGAGGAACCGGGCGGTGTGCCGGCGTGCCATGTCGGCGTCCGACTCCCCCGGGCCCGGTTCGTGGCCGAAGTGGCGGTAGCCCTCGACGACCTGCTCGGGTGACCCCCGCGAGATCCCCAGCTGCAGGCGCTCGCCGGAGATCAGGTCGGCCGCCCCGGCGTCCTCGGCCATGTAGGCCGGGTTCTCGTAGCGCATGTCGATCACGCCGGTGCCGATCTCGATGCGACGGGTGCGCGCCCCGGCGGCCGCCAGCAGCGGGAAGGGGCTGGCGAGCTGGCGGGCGAAGTGGTGCACCCGGAAGTAGGCGCCGTCGGCCCCCACCTCCTCGGCCGCCTCCGCCAGCTCGATGGACTGGGTCAGCACGTCGGCGGCGCTGCGCGTCGCCGAGGAGGGGTGGTCGGTCCAGTGGCCGAAGGACAGGAACCCGATGCGCTTCATACCGGCGTCAACGTCTGGCCCCGGGCGACATTCCCGCCCGGGGGCGGCGACGACGGGCGGCGGCGTAGTCTCGGGCCGTGATCCTGACCCACGACGACGCCGGCACGGGACCCGCCGTGCTGCTGATCCACGCCGGTGTGGCCGACCGCCGCATGTGGGACCCGCTGGTGCCCGCGCTCAGCCACGCCTTCCGGGTGATCCGTCCCGACCTGCGCGGGTTCGGCGAGACACCGTTGCCCGGCGGCGAGTACGCCGACGCCGACGACCTCGCCGTGCTCCTGGACCACCTGGACGTGGCCGACGTCGCCGTCGTCGGCTCCTCGTTCGGCGGACGCGTCGCCCTGGAGCTCGCCACGACCCACCCGGGCCGGGTGGGCGAGCTCGTCCTGCTCAACCCGGACCTGCGCGGGGTCGAGCCGAGCGCCACCGCCGCGGCGTTCGACACCGAGGAGGACCGGCTCCTGGCCGCCGGCGACCTCGAGGGCGCCGTGCGGCTCAACGTGGACACCTGGCTCGGGCCCGCGGCCGACCTGTCCGTGCGCGAGGCGCTCGCAGCCATGCAGCGCCGTGCGTTCGAGGTCCAGCTCGCCGCCGACGCGAGCGACGACCCGCCCGCGCCCCGTCGCATCGAGGTCGACCTGGCGGCGGTCGCGGTGCCGACGGTGGTGGTCACCGGCGCGCACGACATGGACCACTTCCGCGCCGTCGCGGCCCGCGTCGGCGACGGTGTCGAGGGCGCCGAGCTCGTCGAGCTGGACCGGGCCGGGCACCTGCCCGCCCTCGAGCTGCCGGACGCGGTGCGCGCCCTGCTGCTGGACGTGCTGCGCGCCGACCCGACGGTCCACGCCCCCTGACGCCCCCCTGACACGCCCTGCGCGCCCTGGGTGTGCTCCGGTGCGGCCGACTCAGGCGGGACGGCTCGCGCGGTCCACGTCCAACACAGCGTCCGGCACAGCGTCCGGCACACCGTCCGACGCCGCCGGTGCCCCGGCGGCGTCGAAGGCCCGCTGCAGGGTGAAGGCCCACGAGGACGGACCGTGGGCCCGCAGGTGCAGCACCCGCTCCTCGGCCTCGGCGACCGTCGGCCGGTGCCCGGCGGGCACCCACCAGCACGCCGTGTACGCCTCGGTCATCCGGGAGAACCACTCGCGGCGGCGGCGCAGCACCTGACGGTGCAGGCCGCCGTAGACGAACCCCGACAGCGAGGCGACGTCGCGCCACACGGACATGTTGACGATCACGCCCGGCGAGTCGTCGACGTCGAAGCGGAAGCCCTCGATGTCCGTCGCGTCGCCCCCTTCGCTCTGCAGCCGCCACAGGTAGCCCGGCGACGCCTCGGCGAGCTGGTTGACCGGTGCCAGCAGATCGACGAAGTCGGCGAGCTCGGCGCTGTCCAGCGGGGCCAGCAGGCGGGCGACGTTGACCTGGGCGAGCTCGAAGGATGCCATGGGCGTGATCCTGGCACGGCCGCACCGGAGGCACCTCACCGGAGGCACCGCGGGCGTGGTGACGGGTGGGTGCACCACGCCGCTCAGGTGCCGGCGGTGCCGGACCACGTCACGGCGAGCACGCAGGCGTCGTCGCGACGGTTCGGTCCGGCGTCCAGGACCTGGGTCGTCAGCGCCGCGCCCGCCGCCGGTCGTCCTGCGGTGCGCGCCAGACCGGCCAGCCCGTCGGTCAGCGGCACGTCACGACGTTCGACCACCCCGTCGGTGTAGAGCAGCACCGTGTCGCCCGCCGCGAGCCGCACCCGACCCTGGCGACGCGGGGGGCCCACCCGCCGGTGGTGCACGCCGAGGGGCGTCGAGCGCCCCTCCCACAGGAACTCGGCGCCGGCGTCGGTGACGTGCAGCGGCGGCAGGTGACCGGCGCAGGCGTAGGCGAGCACCCCGGAACCGGTGTCGAGCTCGGCGTAGACCAGCGTGGAGCCGAACCCGGTCTCCCGGTCCACGACGAACCCGTCGACGCGGTCGAGCACCCGGCCCGGCCCCAGGCCGGGACCGGCCAGCGCCCGGGTGGCGGTGCGCAGCTGACCCATGGCCGTCGCGGCCAGCAGCCCGTGCCCGACCACGTCACCGACGACGAGGGCCAGGACGGCGGGCGCGACCCAGAACGCGTCGTACCAGTCGCCGCCGACCTCCATCCCGCTGTCCGCCGGCCGGTACCCGGCCGAGACGGTCACGTCCTCGCGGCGCGGCAGGTCGATCGTCAGCATGGCGTGCTGCAGCTCGTGGGCGACCGACATGCTGCGCTCGTGCAGCAGGGCGCGGTCCAGCGCCACGCCGCCCTGCTGAGCGATCGTGGCCAGGGCGTCGGCGTCGACGGTCGCCTCCGCGGGACGACCGCGCACCTCCACGACCAGGTCCCCGTGCGGCCCCGCCGCGCCGGTGACCGGGACGCTCAGGCGCCCGTCCGGACCCGGGTGCCGCCCGCCCGTGGGGTCACCGGCCTGGAGGCCACCTGCCGCCTGCAGGCGCACCGCGGCGACGCCCGGGTGCGCCGCGACCGCCGCGAGCAGCGCGGCGCGGACCTGCTCGGGCCCGGCGGCGTGCGACAGCGCGGCCGTGGCGTGCTGCACCCAGCGCAGGCGCTCGGTCGACCGTTCGGCGGCCGAGCGGGCGCGCACGAGCTCCTGCTCGAACTCGGCCCGGCGGCGGACCGCCAGCAGCGCGACGTCGATCGCTCCGTCGCGCGGACGCGTCCGCGCCGTGAGCAGCGCCGGCAGCGGACCCGCCGCGATGCGCACCTCGACCCGCACCGCCTCCACCTGCCCCGCCAGGGTCAGCGCGGGCGCCACGTGCGTGTCCCAGTAGATCCGTCCGCCGACGGTGAGCAGGTCACCGATCCGCCGCCCGGCCACCCCGGTGCCGGCGTCCTGGCCCGCCACCCACCCGACGAACGTGTCGTTCGCCCGCAGCACGTAGCCGTCGGCATCCAGGTGGAGCAGCCCTAGCGGCGCCGTGGACCAGGCACGGGACTCGGTGCTCGCCGGGCCGGTCATGGTGCGGGCGGTCCGGCCAGGTAGTCGAGCACGACCGCCACGAGCTCCTCGGGTGCGCTGAGCTGGGGGCAGTGCCCGACGGCGTCGATCAGGACGAACCGGGAACCGGCCAGGTGCTCGTGGACGTACCGACCGACCTCGACGGGCGCGATCGCGTCCTCGCGGCACTGCACGACCAGGCTCGCGGTGCGCACCCGGGCCAGGTCGGCCCGGTTGTCCGACAGGAACGTCGCGCGGGCGAAGGCGCGGGTGACCTGCGGGTCGGTGCGCCGGAAGGAGGCGGTGAGCTCCGCGCCGAGCTCGGGCCGGTCGGGGTTGCCGGCGATCACGGGTGCCATGACGTCCGACCAGCCCAGGTAGTTCGTCTCCAGGGTGGCGAGCAGCTCGTCGATCTCCGCGGCGCTGAACCCGCCGCGGTACCCGTCGTCGTCCAGGTAGCGCGGGCTGGGCCCGACGAGCACCAGCCGGTCCACCAGGTCCGGGCGCCGGGCAGCCACGAGCAGCGCGATCGTCGCGCTGACGGAGTGACCGACGAGCACCACCGGACCGAGGGCCAGGTCGTCGAGCAGGGCGACGACGTCGTCGGTGTACCCCTCGAGGGACGCGTGCCGGTCGGGGTCGAACGTGCTGGGGTGGGCGCCACCGGCACCGGCGTGGTCGAACAGGACGACCCGGTGGTCGACCGCGAAGGCGTCGACCACCCGGTGCCACATCGTCTGGTCGCAGCCCAGGCCGTGGGCGAGCACCAGCGGAGTGCCGTCGACCGGACCGACGGCGCGCACGTTGTGCAGTGCACGAGGACTCACGCGCACACCCTAGTTGGCGGCCGGCGGGCTGTGCACGGACGTGGTCCACTCGGGCAGGATGACCCCGTGAAGATCACCCAGGAGACCCCGGCCGCCCCGGACGTGCGCGCCCTGCTCGACGAGCACCTGGCCGACATGTTCGCGACCTCGCCGCCCGAGTCCGTCCACGCCCTGGACCACGCGGCCCTGCTGGCACCGTCGGTCACCTTCCTCACGGCGCGCGACGCGGACGGGACCCTGCTGGGGTGCGGGGCGCTCAGCGAGCTGCCGTCCCCCGGCCCCGGTGCGACCGGCCACGGCGAGCTGAAGTCGATGCGCACCGCGCGGGCCGCCCGCGGCCGCGGTGTCGCGACGGCGGTGCTCGACCGGCTGCTCGGTCTCGCGGCCGAGCGCGGGTATACGCGCGTGAGTCTCGAGACCGGGCCCCAGGACTACTTCGCCGCCGCGCGGCGGCTGTACGCGCGGCACGGGTTCGTCGGGTGCGGGCCGTTCGGCAGCTACGTCGAGGACCCGCACAGCGTGTTCATGACGCTGGCCCCGGTCGCCCCGGCCCAGGGTCGCGACCGGGCCCGGGCCGCCGCGTCCTGAGCGCCGCCGCAGGTCAGCGGCGTGCGCCGGGCGCTAGGGTCGGGCCATGGCCTACACCGAGAAGCGCGACACCCGCACCGGTGGGGCCTCCTACGTCGGGCGGTTCCGCGTCGACGGCCGGTTGCGCAGCACGCGCGCCTTCCGGTCGCGGCGGGACGCGCTGGCCGAGGCGCGCCGCGCCGAGGAGGCCGGCAAGCTCGGCGCCTGGGTGGACCCGCGCGGGTCGGCGATCACGCTGGCCGGGTGGTTCGCGGACTGGCAGACGAGCCGGGCCGATCGCGCCCCGCGCACCCTGGAGGCCGAGCGCGAGCGGTTCCGCTCCCTGGTGGCACCGACCTTTGGCGAGACCCCGCTGCGGCGCATCACCCACGACGACGTCTCGCGCTGGGCGGCCGGCATGCGGGCGCCGCGCACCGGTGAGGTGGCCTCGCCGGCGCGCCGACGCGACGCCGTGCGCCTGCTCGTCGCCCTGCTCGACGCGGCCGTCGACTCGCGCCGGCTCACCACGAACCCCGCCCGCACGCCGTCGGGCAGGGTCCCCGGCCTGCCCCGGGCGCCGCGGACCAAGGCGCACCGCTACCTGAGCCACGAACAGCTGCGGCGGGTGGCCGACGCCGCCCGCACCCACCAGGGACGCACGCTCGTGCTGCTGGCCGGGCTGACCGGCCTGCGGTGGGGCGAGATCTCGGCGCTGCGCACCGGCGACGTCGACCTGCTGCGCGGACGCATCGTGATCGAGCGCGCCTACACCCGGCTCGACGACGGCACGCTGCTGCTCGGCGACACCAAGACCCACGCACGGCGCGAGGTGCCGGTGCCCGGCGTGCTCGCCGCCGACCTGTCCGTGCTCCTGGCCGCCCGGGGAACCGGCCTGCTGTTCGCGGGGCGCGACGGCGGCCCGCTGCGGCGCGAGAGCTTCGACCGCAACGCCTATCGCCCCGCGGTACGGGCAGCGGGCGGAGCGGTCACGACGCTGCAGGAGCTGCTCGGGGTGCGCGGCACCCGGGTCGTGGACGCCGAGACCCTCGCCGCGGTGCGCCGCGTCCAGACGCAGGGCGGGCTGCCGGTCACCGGAGTCGTCGACGCCGCCACCTGGGAGGTGCTGGTCGCCGAGGACCGCCGTCACCGCGGCGAGCTGTCCCGCGCCGCCAAGGTCGCCCGCAGCCACCGGCTGGGCGTCGCGGCCCGCCTCACCCTCGGCGCCGGCGCGGAGGACTTCGAGCCGCTGACGCTGCACGACCTGCGCCACACGGCCGCCTCGCTGGCCATCGCCGGCGGTGCGAGCGTCAAGGCCGTCCAGCGCATGCTGGGGCACGAGTCGCCGGTGCTCACGCTGCGCACCTACGCGGGCCTGTTCGAGGACGACCTCGACCGGTTGGGCGAGGCGATGTCCGCGCAGTTCGCGGCGCAGAGCCTGACATCCGTTGCTCACCACACGCTCACCGATGGCTCGACCAGCGTGCCGGACGTCCGCGCGCTGCCTCGCCTCGCAACGCGCTGACCAGGTAGAACACCCCGCTCAGGGCCGCTCGACGTCATGCACCGACACCCGCTTTGGAAAAGCGGGTGTCGGTAGTTCCGCGAGAGAAGTAGGAGTAGTTTGGCGAAACTTCTCCTCTTCCTCCGACCTGAACCAAGGACGCCCAGATGGACTCGACGACGACCGCGACGATGAGCGCCACGACGGCCGGCACGACAGGGACGACGGTCCCGGCGAGGGAGCCGGACGCCGAGGAGCGCCCCTCCGACCCCGCGCCGCAGCCCGGGGCGATGCCGGCCAGCGCCCGCGACCGGGTGTACGCGGCCGCCGACGCGCTCGCGGCCGAGGACGCCGCCGTCACCGTCACGACCGTGCGCGAGCGAGCGGGCTGCTCCAACGCCGTCGCGACGACCTTCCTGCGCCGGTGGCGCGCCGACCGGGCCGCGGCCGAGGCGGAGGCGGCCCAGCTGCCCGCACTCCCCCGCGGCGTCGGCCTGCTCGTCGAGCGGGGGGTCACGGCGCTGTGGGCCGAGGCGGTGCGGGCGGCCCGCGCCGAGCACACCGCCGAGCGGGCGGCCGCGCGCGAGCAGCTGGACGCCGCTCGCGAGGACGCCGCCCGGGTCGCCGCGCTGCTGGACGGTGCCGAGACCGACTACGCGGCTCTTCGTCCCCACCTGGACGCTGCCCGTGAGGAGGCCGCCACCCTGGCGGACCGGCTGGAGGCGGCGACCACCGCGCGCGACGACGCGCGCGCCGAGGCCGCCCACGCCGTCGGGCAGGCCGCCACGCTGGACGGCGAGCTCACGCAGGTGCGCACCGAGCTCGCCGACCTGCGCGACCGGCTCGCCGAGGCCGAGCGGGGCCGGACCGAGCAGGCCGAGGCCCGCGCCCAGGCGCACGGAGCGGTCGAGGGCACCCGGGAGGCCCTGGCCGAGGCCCGCGCCACCCTGGAGCGGTCCCGGGCCGCGAGCCTGCGGGCCCAGGAGGACCGCGCCGAGGCCGACGCCGAGCGCGCGGCCGCCCAGCGTGCCGTCGCGCGCCTCGAGGGTGAGACGACGGCACTGCGGCAGGAACTGCAGGCCGCGCGGGAGCAGGCCGGCCTGGCCGAGCGGGAGCGGGCCACCGCCGAGGCGGCCCGCGCACAGGCCGAGGGCGAGGTGGCCGGCCTGCGCCAGGCCCTGGAGGCACGGCGCTCCGAGGCCCGTGACACCGACGCCAGGGGCCGGGACTGATGGCGGCCGTGCACGACACAGGGCCGCAGCTCGACCGCCGGTTCGCGTGGCGCGGACGCCAGATCGCCTGGACGTCGATCGGGTCGGGCCCGCCGGTGGTCATGTGCCACGGCACGCCGTGGTCGTCGTGGCTCTGGGCGCCGTACGCCCGCGCCCTGGCCGCCGAGTTCACCGTGCACCTGTGGGACATGCCCGGGTACGGCGCCTCGTCGAAGGCACCGGAGCACGACGTCGACCTCGGCATACAGGGGCAGGCGTTCGCGGCACTGCTGGAGCACTGGGACCTCGAGGCCCCGCACGTGATCGCCCACGACTACGGCGGCGCGGTGTCGTTGCGGGCGCACCTGCTGCACGGACGGCGGTTCGCGTCGCTGTGCCTGGTCGACGTCGTCGCGCTGCGGCCGTGGGGCTCGCCGTTCTTCACCCTCGTGGCCGAGCACGCCGACACGTTCGGTCGCCTGCCGGCGCCGGTGCACCTCGGGGCGCTGGAGGCCTACGTCGCCGGTGCCAGCCACCGCGGCCTGTCCCCCGCGCAGAGCGCGGCGCTCCTGGCACCGTGGCGCGACCCCGTCGGGCAGGCCGCCTTCTACCGGCAGATCGCCCAGGCGGACGAACGCTTCACCGCGGAGATCGAGCCGCACCTCGGCGAGATCGACGTGCCCACGCACATCGTCTGGGGCGAGCAGGACACCTGGATCCCCCCGGACCGCGCAGCACGGCTGGCGGCCGCCGTCGCGGGCAGCACGGTGACGCTCGTGCCCGACGCCGGGCACCTGATCCAGCTCGACGCCCCGGTCGCGCTCGCCACCGAGCTGCACCGCTGGCTGGTCCGCGTGACCTCCGGCGCGCCCTGACGCGGGCCTCGTCGGTCGCTCAGTACCAGCTGGCCCGCACGTGCTCGAAGATCAGGTTGGTCTCGGTCAGCGCGACGCCGGGGTTCGCGGACAGGTTCTCGATGACGAAGTCGTTGAGGCCGTCCGAGTCGGGCGCGGCGACGTGGATGAAGAAGTCGTGCGCGCCGCCCAGCAGGTAGACGTTCATCACGCCGGGCAGCTCGGCAAGCTCGCGCAGGAACGCCTTGAGCCTGGAACGGGCGGCGCCGTGCATCCGCACCGCGACGATCGCCTGCAGCGGCCGGCCCGCCAGCGCCGGGTCCACGTCGGCGTGGAAGCCACGGACGACGCCTTCCTCGCGCAGGCGACGCACCCGGGCCAGGCAGGTCGACGGCGCGATCCCCACCCGGCGGGCCAGGGCGTTGTTCGCCAGGCGGGCGTCCTCGGCCAGCGCGGCGAGCAGGCGGTGGTCGACGTCGTCCAGCCGCAGCGTCGCCACAGGGCGGCGCTCGAGACCCGACTGGCCACCCACGCGGGTCCGAAGATCGTTCGGGCGCGCCGCTCTATCCGCCCCGCGCCCCGAAGCATCTGGCACCATGACGGCAATCTACCGAAGGATCGTCCGGTTCGTGGCACGGCGTCGAACTTCTGGACCACACTGGTGGTGAGCGCCGTCACACCCCGACGGGCGCAGCAGCACGCTCCCACCGGAGCCACACCGAAGGCGGCACACCATGGACATCGCGGTCCCGAAGGAAGTCAAGAACCACGAGCACCGGGTGGCGATCACCCCCGCCGGGGTCCACGAGCTCACCGCGCACCACCACACCGTGCACGTGCAGGCGGGAGCGGGGCTCGGCGCCGGCATCACCGACGAGGAGTACGCGGCCTCCGGCGCCGTCCTCGTCGACGGCGCCGACGCCACCTGGGCCGCCGGCGAGATGGTGCTCAAGGTCAAGGAGCCCGTGGCCGAGGAGTACCACCGGCTGCGCTCGGACCAGCTGGTGTTCACCTACCTCCACCTCGCGGCCGACAAGGCGCTCACCGAGGAGCTCCTGGCCCGCCGCGTCACCGCCGTCGCCTACGAGACGGTCCAGACACCCGCCGGCTCCCTGCCGCTGCTCGCCCCCATGTCCGAGGTGGCCGGCCGGCTCGCCACGCAGGTCGGCGCGGCGACCCTGCTCAAGGCCGCCGGTGGCCGCGGCGTGCTGCTCGGCGGGGTGCCGGGGGTCGCCGCCGGGCACGTCGTCATCATCGGCGCGGGGGTGTCCGGCATGAACGCCGCCCGCATCGCCGTGGGCATGGGTGCGCGGGTCACCCTGCTGGACACCTCCGCCGACGCCCTGCGCGCCGCGGACCGTGAGCTCGGCGGGCGCGTGCAGACCCTCTCCTCGAACCGCCTCACCCTCACCCACACCGTGCTGGACGCCGACCTCGTCATCGGCGCCGTGCTGGTCGCGGGCGCCAAGGCCCCCGTGCTCGTCCCGGACGATCTCGTCGCCCGCATGCGGCCCGGTTCCGTGCTCGTCGACATCGCCATCGACCAGGGCGGCTGCTTCGAGAGCTCGCACCCCACGACGCACGAGCGCCCCACCTACGGCGTGCACGACAGCATCTTCTACTGCGTGGCCAACATGCCCGGCGCCGTGCCGCGGACCTCCACCTACGCCCTGACCAACGTGACCCTGCCCTACGTCGTGGCGCTGGCCGACTCCGGATGGCGCGACGCGCTGCGCGCGGACCCGGCGCTCGCCCACGGCCTGAACACCCACGACGGCGCCGTCGTCCAGGCCGGCGTCGCCGAGGCGCACGGCCTCGAGCACGTGTCCGTCAGGGACGTGCTGTGACCCCGCCGGCACGACGCCGGGGCGGGATCGGCACCCGGTCGAGGTCCGCCGCCACCGTCACCTCGCCGTCGAACACCTCGCGCGCCTCCCGCTCGAAGGCGAGCGGCAGCTCGTCCGGCTCGGCATAGCGCTGGGAGAAGTGCGTCAGCACCAGGTGGCGCACCCCGGCGCTCGCGGCGACCGACGCCGCCTGACGGCAGGTCAGGTGGGCGAACCGTTCGGCGATCTCGACGTCGCGGTGCAGGAACGTCGACTCGATGACCAGCAGGTCCACGCCGTCGGCCAGGGCATGGACGGCGTCGCACAGGCGGGTGTCCATGACGAAGGCCACCGACTGGCCGGGGCGCGGCACGCTCACCTGTGCCCGCAGGACGACGCGTCCGTCCGGCAGGGCGAGGACGCCGTCCCGGCGCAGGCGACCGACGTCGGGGCCGAGCGTGACGCCCGCGGCGGCGAGGGCCGCCGGGTCGAACGAGACGCCGTCCGGCTCGTCGAGGCGGTAGCCGACGGCGTCGACCCGGTGGTCCAGGGCCCGGGCGGTGAGCACGAGGGCGCCCGGACGGGGGTCGCCGGGCGCGGGTGCGCCCCGCTCCCCAGTCACGCGGGGCACGACGACGGGGCCGTCGTCGGCACGCACCGACAGGGGCTGCAGCGCCAGGCGTTCGTGGTGGTCGTACGCGCTGGCCGCCAGCAGGTGGCGCACCCACGGCTCGCCGGACGCCGGGAAGGACACCGGCACGGTGTGCCGGACGTTGTCGCCGGAGATCCGTTGGACGACGCCGGCGAGTCCCAGCGAGTGGTCGCCGTGCAGGTGGGTGAGCGCGATGCGGCTCAGGTCGGTGGCGGACACACCGGCGTGGGTCATCTGGCGCTGGGTGCCCTCGCCGGGGTCGAACAGGATCGTGGTGTCGTCGAAGAACAGCACGTACCCGTTGTGGTTGCGGGTCCGGGTGGGCACCATGCTCGCGGTGCCCAGGACGACGAGCTCGCGCCGGGACATGCTCAGCGGGTCACGAGGCCAGGGCGTGCCCCACGGCGCGGACCAGACCGCTGGTGCTCACCGCACCACGCCGGTAGCGCTCGGCCGCCGCGGACAGCGCCTCGGCGACCTGGGGGCGCACGCCCGCGGTCGCGGGCCGCCACACGTCACGGTCGAAGACGGCGGTGCGCCGTGCCGGGCCGCGGCGCAGGCGACCGGCCAGCGGCTGGACGTCCGCGGCAGCGCTCGCCGGCCGACGAGCCGGCATGGGGCCCCGGTACCGGGCGCCCGGGTTCCAGCGCTGGTCAGGGCGGGTGCGGCCGTCGTCGGTCATGGGATCATCCTCGCGCCCAGGGTCGACGTCGCGCAAGCGGTCGGCGGGCGCAGCCGGCCTCAGGAGTCGGGGAAGCCCTGGGGGTTCGCGGACTGCCAGCGCCACGTGTCGGCGCACATGTCGTCGATGGACTTCTCGGCACGCCAGCCCAGCTCCTCCTGCGCCCGGGTCGGGTCGGCCCAGAACGCCGGCAGGTCGCCGGAGCGCCGCGGTCCGACCTCGTAGGGCAGCTCGCGCCCGACGGCGCGCTCGAACGCGTGCAGCATCTGCAGCACCGAGGTGCCGGTACCGGTGCCGAGGTTGAACGCGCGCACGGGGGTGGCCATCGTGTCGAGGTGCTCCAGGGCGGCCACGTGACCGGCGGCGAGGTCCTCGACGTGCAGGTAGTCGCGCTCGGCGGTGCCGTCGGTGGTCGGGTAGTCGTCGCCGAACACGGTGAGCTTCTCGCGCCGGCCCACGGCGACCTGGGCGATGAACGGCATGAGGTTGTTCGGGATGCCCTGCGGGTCCTCGCCGATCTCGCCCGACGGGTGGGCGCCCACCGGGTTGAAGTACCGCAGCAGCGCGACCCGCAAGCCCTCGGTGGCGGCGGCCACGTCGGTCATGATGCGTTCGATCATGACCTTGGTCTGGCCGTAGGGCGAGGAGGACGACAGGTGCTCGTAGTCCTCGTGGTACGGCACGGGCGCGTGCTCGCCGTAGACGGTCGCCGAGGAGGAGAACACCAGGCGGGACACGTCGTGGCGGCGCATCGCCTCGAGCAGCGACAGGGTGGAGTCGAGGTTGTTGCGGTAGTACTCCAGCGGCTTGGCGACGGACTCCCCCACCGCCTTGAACCCCGCGAAGTGCACCACGGCGTCGAAGCGCTCGTGGGCGAAGAGCAGGTCGGTCTTCTCGGCGTCGGTCAGGTCGATCGCGTGGACCGGCACGTGCGTCCCGGACAGCGACTCGAGCCGGCCGATCACCGTGGGCTTGGCGTTGGAGAAGTCGTCCACCACGACGACGTCGTGCCCGGAGGCGATCAGGGACAGGACGGTGTGGGAACCGATGTAGCCGGCACCGCCGGAGACCAGAACGCGCATGGCCCCAACCCTACCCGGGCCGCGGTGGCGGCCCGGGCGCCGGTCACGACCCGGACGCGGTGGTCGGGTCAGCCGCCGAGCAGGTCCGAGAAGCTCGGCGTGCTCGCGAACGGGTCGGCCTGCTCGCCGCGCGGCTCGCGGGCCGCGACGGCCCGGGCCAGCTCCTGGCCGGCGCGCGCGATGCGCTGCGGCAGCCCGCCGGCGCCGTCCCGCGGCCCGTCGGGGGCGGAGGCGCCCGCCCAGTCGGCGGTGGCGGCGAACACGGAGGTGGGCACCACGTCGGCGTGCAGGTAGGACAGCAGCGGGCGCAGGGCGTACTCGAGCGCCAGCGTGTGGCGCTCGGTGCCGCCGGTCGCGCCGAGCAGGACCGGGACACCCGTGAGCGCGGCCGGGTCGAGGATGTCGGCGAACGACTTGAACAGTCCCGAGTAGCTGGCGGTGAACACCGGGGTCACCGCGACGATCCCGTCGGCCTGCTCGACGTGCCGGACGGCCTCGGCGAGGTCGCCCGCGGCGAAGCCGGTGAGCATCGCGTCGACGATCGCGTGCGCGTGGTCGCGCAGCTCGACGACCTCGACCCGGACCGGCACGCCGGCCAGGTGCAGCTCGTCGGTGGTCGCCGTGGCGAGCCGGTCGGCCAGCAGCCGCGTGGAGGACGGCTGGGACAGCCCCGCCGCGACCACCGTGAGGAGACGTTCGGTGCTCATGCGCGTGCTCCTTCGGCGAGGGTCCCGGTCACGTCGTCGACGCCGTCGCCGACGTGGGTCGCGGCGGTCCGGCCGGCAGCGCGGGCGGCCGCGACGCGCTCGGCGTGGGTCGGCGGGTTCAGGGGGACGTCGTCGGCGGGGCGCTTGGCCTCGACGATCGTGCGCAGCGCGGGCACGACCTCGCCGGCGAGCAGGTCGATCTGCTCCAGCACGGTCTTGAGGGGCAGACCGGCGTGGTCGATGAGGAACATCTGGCGCTGGTAGTAGCCGACGTCGTCGACGAACGACGCGTACCGGTCGATGACCTGCTGCGGCGAACCGACGGTCAGGGGTGTCTGGGCCGAGAAGTCCTCGAGCGAGGGCCCGTGGCCGTAGACGGGTGCGACGTCGAAGTAGGGCCGGAACTGCCGCACGGCCTCCTGGCTGTTGCGGTGCAGGAACACCTGGCCTCCGAGCCCGACGATCGCCTGGTCGGCGCGGCCGTGGCCGTGGTGCTCGTAGCGCTGGCGGTAGAAGCGGACCATCTGCCGGGTGTGGTGCATGGGCCAGAAGATGTTGTTGTGCAGGAACCCGTCACCGTAGTAGGCGGCCTGCTCGGCGATCTCCGGCGAGCGGATCGAGCCGTGCCACACGAACGGCGGCACGCCGTCGAGCGGGCGGGGCGTGGAGGTGAAGCCCTGTAGCGCGGTGCGGAACGTGCCCTCCCAGTCCACGACGTCCTCGGTCCACAGCCGGCGCAGCAGCGCGTAGTTCTCCACGGCCAGGGGGATGCCGTTGCGGATGTCCTGACCGAACCAGGGGTAGACAGGTCCGGTGTTGCCGCGACCCATCATCAGGTCCATGCGGCCGTCGGAGATCACCTGGAGCATCGCGTACTCCTCGGCCAGGCGGACCGGGTCGTTGGTGGTGATCAGCGTGGTGGCGGTCGACAGCGTGATGTTCCGGGTGACCCCCGCCAGGTAACCGAGCATGGTGGTGGGGCTGGAGGCCACGAACGGCGGGTTGTGGTGCTCGCCGGTGGCGAAGACGTCGAGCCCGGCCTCGTCGGCGTGCCGGGCGATGGTGAGCATGTCGCGCACACGCTCGGTGTCGTCCGGGACCCGTCCGGTGGTCGGGTCCGGCGTGATGTCGGAGACGGAGAAGATGCCGAACTGCACGATGACTCCCTGGATCGCTCACTGATTCATGCATCTGCATGTATCGACCGTGCCAACCTGCCGCTCCCCCCGATTGTTCCCGTCCCCCGGTCGCGCCGCAGTCAGCGACGAGGTGACGTCACCCACAACCCGGTCCCTGCGACCGTTCTCGACTTGCGTGGCGGGCCCGCGCTGGCCAGCCTTGACCTGCACACGGCCCCACCCCGGACCGAGCCGGTACGCTTCACCGGTTCTTCACGCCCCGGCGGAACAACCGCCGTCAGGCGCGCGTTGGACACCAAGGCCCCTAACCCATCGACCTGTGGAGGACGACATGCCCGACCGCTCCCTGCGCGGCATGAGCATCGGCAGCAAGAGCATGGAGTCCGACGAGGGCGTGGACTTCGCCCCGCGGTTCCAGGCGCACTACGACTGCCCCAACGGCCACACCATCATCCTGCCGTTCTCCACCGAGGCCGAGGTCCCCCCGCTGTGGGAGTGCCAGTGCGGTGGAGAGGCGCTCCTGCGCGACGCGGAACGCCCCGAGGCCAAGCCGACCAAGCCGCAGCGCACCCACTGGGACATGCTGCTCGAACGGCGCTCCGTCTCCGAGCTCGAAGAGCTCCTCGACGAGCGCCTCGAGCTGCTGCGCGCCGGCAAGCTGCGTCGCTCGGCCTGACGCCCCGCCGTGGGCACACCACGGTCGTGCGCAGCACCAGTGCGGTCCTCCGTCCCCGGAGGGCCGCACTTCGTGCTTCTCGCCGCGGCTCCTCAGCGCGGTGCCGGCAGACCGCGCAGCTGACCCCACCGGAACCGCAGACCCCACAGCGTGACCTTCGTCAGCGCCTCGACCACGATGGAGCGCGACATCTTCGAGACCCCCGCCGCGCGCTCGACGAAGGTGATCGGGACCTCCGCCACCGTTCCTCCGCCCCGGAGCACCCGCCAGGTCATGTCGACCTGGAAGCAGTAGCCGTGCGACTCCACCGCCGCCAGGTCGACCGCCCGCAACGTGTCCGCGCGGAACGCCCGGTAACCGCCGGTCGCGTCCCGCACACCGATCCCCAGCGCCAGGCGCACGTAGGTGTTCCCCGCCCGCGAGAGCAGCATCCGGTGCCACGGCCAGTTGACGACCCGCCCGCCCGGCACCCAGCGCGACCCGATCACCAGGTCCGGGACGTCGTCGCCCGCCAGCCGGTCCAGCAGGCGCTCCAGCTCCTCGGGCCGGTGCGAGCCGTCGGCATCCATCTCGCACAGCACGTCGTACCCGCGCTCGAGCCCCCAGCCGAAGCCCGCCACGTACGCCGCACCGAGCCCGCCCTTGCCCGCCCGGTGCAGCACGTGCAGCCGGTCGTCGTCCGCGGCCCGGCGTGCGGCCAGCTCCCCCGTGCCGTCCGGCGACGCGTCGTCGACCACCAGCACGTCGACCTCCGGAGCGACGGCGTCCAGCCTGTCCAGCAGCACCGGCAACGATTCGCGCTCGTCGTACGTCGGCACGATCACCAGCGTCCGCATCAGCGGGCCCGTGAGCGGCGCTCGCGGGCGGCGGTGGCCGCACCGGCCACGACCAGGGCGACGGCGAGCCCGCCGACCACCCAGCCCGGCCAGTAGCCGGCCTGCACGGCGGGCGTCAGCGTGGTGCGCAGGGGCAGCGCGGCGACGAGCTGGTCCGCGGTGAACAGCTCGGTCCGCGCCACGAGCGTGCCGTCCGGCGTCACGACCCCCGAGACGCCGACGGTGGAGATCTGCACGGCCGCGCGGCCCGTCGTCATCGCCTGCATCCGCGTCATCGCGAGCTGCTGGGTGGACTCGGCCGTGTAGCCGAACGAGGCGTTGTTGGTCGGCACCACGAGCACCTCGGCGCCGCGCACCACCGCGTCGCGCACGATCTCGTCGTAGGCGATCTCGAAGCAGATGATGGTGGCCATGGGCACCGTGGTGCCGTCGTCGCGCGGCAGCTCGACGACCGCCGGCTCCGCGCCCGGGAGCATGTCGTTGGTGACCCGGTCGACCTGGTCGGAGAAGACCCGCACGAAGCTGCGCAGGGGGATGTACTCCCCGAACGGCGCGGGGTGCTGCTTGGCGTACCGGTCGGTGACGCCGCGGCCGGCCTGCCACAGCAGCGAGACGTTGTACCGCCCGCCGGTGTCGGGGTACTCCTGGGCGCCCACCAGGATCGGGGCACCCACCGCGGTGGCGGCCTCGTCGAGCGCCGTGGCGACCTCGGGTGCCTCCTGCGGATCCAGGTCGGACCCGTTCTCGGGCCACAGCACGACGTCGAGGTCCTCGCCGCGGTCGGCCAGGACGGCGGTGCCCTCGAGGTGGTTGTTGAGGACCTCGGCCCGGTTGGCGAAGGAACCCAGGCCGGGCTCGGCCACGTTGCCCTGGACGGCTCCGGCCAGCAGCACGGGACCGTCGGCCTCGTGGGTGGCCGTGCCGGCGTCGACGACCGTGGTGTCCAGCTCGGCGGTGGCGACGGGCGCCGCGGCGGACCCGGCCGGCAGCGGCAGCGCGGCCGGTGCCAGCACAGCCAGGGCGCCGACGGCGACGAGTCCCGCGGCGACGGTGAGCGGACGGCGGTCCCGCGGCCGGGCAGCACGCGTGCGCCAGGCGACGACGGCCTGTGCCAGCGCCAGGGCGCCGAGGGTGCCGGCGAACGCGACGAGCAGGGAGACCAGGGTGGTGCCGCCGAGCCACGCGGCCCGACCGGTGGGCGCGTCGACCATGGTCCAGGCCAGCCGACCCCAGGGGAACCCGCCGAACGGGACCTCCGCACGCCACTGCTCGACGGCGACGAGCACCACGGCGAACGCGCCTGCGTGCGCGACGGCACGCCCCCAGGCGCGCACGGTGGTCGACCCGCCGGGTCGACCGGCCCCGCGCAGCCGCAGCGGTGGCAGCCGTCGCGCCCACGTCCACAGCACACCGAGGACGGCGCCGAAGCAGGCCTGCAGGATCGACAGGGCCAACCACGGGACGGTGTCGGTGGCGAAGTTGGCCCACCAGATGTGCGGCAGCCAGAACGTCAGCATCGCCACGAAACCGACCAGGGCGTTCCACGCGGCGGCCCGGCGCCCGTCGCGCCGCAGCGCCGCGTACAGCAGGCCGACGGCGACGAAGGCCAGCGGCCAGGCGTCGACGTCGGGGAACGCGGCCCAGAGCCCGGCCCCGGCCGCGACCGCGAGCAGCAGGGTCACCGGCCGGGAGGTCCACCGGTCAGGTCGCGCCGCGGGCGGCGGCGGTGCGGCGGCGGTGCGGCCGACGTCGGGGTCCACGCTGGTCACCATGGTCTCAGGCGTCGATCGCGTCGAACAGCACGACGCCGTCGCGCACGGTGCGCAGGCACTGCGGCGCGCGCGTACCGGGCGACAGGTCCGGCAGCAGCGGCTGGCCGGAGCGCGCCTCGGGGTTCCACTGCGACAGCCGGCCGGGCGCGGACTGGACGGCCAGGGAGTCGGCGCGCCACACCGCGAGGTGCGCCGGCGCACCGACCCGCAGCTCGCCGGCGCCGGTGTGGTCCAGGCCGGCGAGGCGCCACCCGCCACGGGAGTGGGCGCGGAACGCGGCACGGGCGCTGATGCGCTGCGAGGAGTCGGCGTGGCTGATGGCGCCGCGCACCGCCTCCCACGGGTCGAGGCGCGTCACCGGCGAGTCCGAGCCGAACGCCAGGGGCACGCCCGCGCCGGCCAGGTCCGCGAACGGCGACAGGCTCGAGGCCCGCGGTCCGCCCAACCGGGCGGCGTACATGCCGTGCGGTCCGCCCCAGGTGGCGTCGAACGCCGGCTGGATCGACAGGGCCACGCCATACAGCAGCAGAGCGGCCAGCGCCCCGGCATCCACGAGCATGGCGTGCTCGACACGGTGGTGCCCGCTGCGCAGCAGCCCCGCGCCGGCTCGGTCGGCGGCCGCCTCGAGGCCGTGCACGAGCTCGTCCATCGCGCGGTCGCCGATGACGTGGAAGCCGCCCTGCAGCCCGGCCTCCGAGCAGGCGACCAGGTGGGCGGCGATCTGCTCCGCCGAGAGGTAGAGCTGCCCGTTCGTGGACGTCCCCGACGGGGAGGGGAACGGCAGGTCGGCGTACGCCGCGCGCATGGCGGCGGTGCGCGAGCCGATCGAGCCGTCGACCGTCAGGTCGCCGCCGATGCCGGTCAGGAACGGCAGCTCGGCCTGCAGCTGACGGGCGTCGTCGACCGACGCGCACAGCTCGCCGCGGTAGGCGACCACGTGCGGCAACGGCTCGGCGGGGTCCGCGGCCAGAGCCATCAGCTCGGTCAGCCCGGCGCGGGTGTCGACGTGCGGAGCGCTCATCTCGTGCAAGGACACGATGCCGTGCGAGGCCGCCTGCCGCAGCGCCTGCCGGTAGGCGCGGGTACGCCGGGCGAGGTCGAGGTCGTGGGCGGCGGCCCGGGCACGCAGGTAGGTCTCGCCGGTCACGACGCCGGAGCCGTCCCACGACGGGTCACGGTCGATGCCCGTGGCAGCAGCGAACGACGAGGACACGAGCGCCGTGTGGCCGTCGACGCGGACCGCCAGGGTGGGGCGCCCGCCGGTGGCCCCGTCGAGCTCGCCCAGGTGGGGTGCGCGTCCGGCGGGCCACGCGTCGTCGTCCCAGCCGAAGGCCAGCAGGACCTCTCTGCCGCCCGGGTCCCGGGCTTCGAGACGGCGGGCCCCGGCCGCCAGCGCCTCGAGGGCGGCCGGCAGGTCGCCGGCGGCCCCCGGGCTCAGGTCGACCGACTCCAGCGCGAGCCCGGTCTCCAGGGTGTGCAGGTGGGAGTCGACGAACCCGGGTGTCACCAGTGCCCCGTCGAGGTCGACGACGGCGTCGGCACGTGCCGCCAGGCCGGCAGCGGTGTCCTCGGCCCCGAGCCAGGCCACGACCCCGTCGTCGACGAGGATCGCCTCGGCGAACGGGTCCGCGGAGGAGTGGACGACACCGTTGCGGTACAGGGTGGAGGTCACGGCCGAAAGCCTAGAGCACCTGGTCGCCCCGGCCGCCACGAGCCGGTTCACGATGCTGTCACGATCACAGGCTCGAGTAGGCCACCACCCCGCGCAGGACGGCGTCCTGCGCCGTGCTCGCCGCGGCCCGCACACCCGGCCGGGGCGCCGCGACGGCGAGCTGGTCGAGGACGTCGACGACCTGCTTGCACCACCGCACGAAGTCCCCGGCGGCGACGTCGGTGCCGCGCAGCACCGCGTCGAGGCTCTTGCCCGAGGCCCACCGGTGCACGGCCCCGGCCAGACCGGTGTCCAGGGGCCCGGTGGCCTCCAGGTGGTAGGCGGCCTCCAGCGACGTGATCTGCGACCAGACGTGCGCCGTGGCGTCCAGCGCCGTGGCGAGCCGACCCTGCGGGCCGCCCGGCACGTACGGGTCGTCCACCTCGTCGCGTCGGCCCGAGTAGACCACCGCGGAGACCGCGGCGGCGAGCTCGGCCGGGTGCAGGTCGTCCCAGGTCCCCTGGCGCAGGCACTCGGCGAGCAGCAGGTCGTCCTCGGCGTAGAGCCGACGCAGCCAGCGGCCCTCGTCGGTCACCTGCAGGGCGCCGGAGTCGTCCGCGGCCAGGTAGCCGAGCTCGCGCAGCACCACGCAGGTGCGGTCGAACGTCCGCGCGATCGAGCCGGTGCGGCCCTCGATGCGCCGCACGAGCGTGGCGCGCTCACGGCGCAGCTTGTCGGCCCGCTGCGCCCACCGGGCGTGGTCGTCGCGCCCCGGGCAGTCGTGGCACGGGTGGTCGCGCAGCTCGGCGCGCAGCCGTTGCACCCGCGCGTCCGAGGCCGCGTCGGCCCGGCGTCCGGGGCTCCCGGGCGCCCGCCCGCTGCCGCCGTCGTCGGAGAACGCGCCCAGGGCGTTGCGCATCGAGGACGCCAGGTCGCGGCGGGATTCCGGCTTGCGCGGGTTGAACCCGGAGGGGATCTTCACCCTCGTCACGGTGCGCACCCCGCCGGGGACGTCGGCCAGCGTGAGCTTCTTGACCTGCTTCTCCTGGGTGAGCACCGTCGGTCGCGGACCGTCGAACCCGCCCTCGCCGCGGCCCGGGTCCAGGACCACCACGTACCCGCGGCGGCGTCCCGTGGGCACCTCGACGACGTCACCGCGGCGCAGCTTCTCCAGCGAGGCCACCGCGTCGGCTCGCCGGGCGCCCTGCTCGGCGCGCGAGAGCTCCTTCTCGCGGTCGGTCAGCGCCCGGCGGATCGACATGTACTGCGCGAAGTCGCCGCGCTCGCACGTCATCGCCTCGGAGTAGCCCTCGAGGGCCTCGGCGTGCGCCTGCGCCTGCTTGGCCAACCCCACCACGCCACGGTCCGCCTGGAACTGCGCGAAGCTGGTCTCCAGCACCTCCCGTGCTCGTTCCGCACCCACCTGGCTGACCAGGTTGACCGCCATGTTGTACGTCGGGCGGAAGCTCGAGCGCAGCGGGTACAGGCGGCGGGAGGCCAGACCGGCCAGCGCCACCGGGTCCAGGCCCAGGTGGTCGACCACCACGGCGTGCCCCTCGACGTCGATGCCGCGGCGGCCCGCCCGCCCCGTGAGCTGGGTGTACTCCCCCGGCGTCACCGGCTGGTGCGCCGTGCCGTCCCACTTGACGAGCTTCTCGAGCACCACCGAGCGGGCCGGCATGTTGATGCCCAGCGCGAGGGTCTCGGTGGCGAACACCACCTTGACCAGCCCGCGGGCGAACAGCTCCTCGACGGTCTCCTTGAACACCGGCAGCAGGCCGGCGTGGTGCGCGGCGATCCCCCGGCACAGCGCGTGCTGCCAGGACCAGAAGCCGAGCACCTCCAGGTCCTCCGGCGGGATGGTCACCGTGCGCTCGTCGATGACCCGCCGGATCTCCGCCTCCTCCTCCGCGTCCGTCAGGCGCAGGCCGGCCCCGAGGCACTGCTCGACCGCCCCCTCGCAGCCCGCCCGGGAGAAGATGAAGTAGATCGCCGGCAGCAGCGCGTCGGAGTCCAGCGCCTCGACGACGCCGAAGCGCCGCGGCGTGCGACGCTGCGGCACCGCTCCCCCGGCGGGGCGCGCACCGCCGCGACCCCGGTTGCCGCGGTCTCCGCGACCACGACGGCCCCGCTGCGTGCCGCCGTCGGACCGCCCGTGGGTGTGGAACAGCCGCGCCAGGTCCGGGTCGATCGGCGGGTTCGTGCCCGGGTCGGTCGGGTCGACGTGCCCGGCGTACAGGTCGAACAGCCGTGGCACGCCGCGCGGCTCGCTGGGTGCGGTGATGACGTGCTGCCACAGCGGCACGGGCCGGCGCTCGCTGACCACCACGGCGGTGTCGCCGCGCACGGTCGCCAGCCAGTCGCCGAACTCCTCGGCGTTGGACACGGTCGCGGACAGCGAGACCAGCTGGACGTGGTCGGGGAGGTGGATGATCACCTCTTCCCACACGGGACCGCGGAACCTGTCGGCGAGGTAGTGCACCTCGTCCATGACGACGTAGGACAGACCCTCGAGCGCGGTCGAACCGGCGTACAGCATGTTGCGCAGCACCTCGGTGGTCATCACGACCACCGGGGCGTCGGCGTTGATGGAGGTGTCGCCGGTGAGCAGGCCGACGTTCTGGGCGCCGTGGCGCCGCGCCAGGTCGTTGAACTTCTGGTTGCTGAGCGCCTTGATGGGCGTGGTGTAGAAGGCCTTCGTGCCGGAGGCCAGCGCCAGGTGGACGGCGAACTCGCCCACGACCGTCTTGCCGGCGCCGGTCGGGGCGGCGACCAGGACACCGCGTCCGGCTTCCAGGGCCGCGCAGGCGTCGGCCTGGAACGGGTCGAGCTCGAAGTCGAGGACCGTGCGGAACCGTCCGAGCTCGCCGAGGGCGTCGGCCTTGTCGCGGGCGGAGCGGGCTCGAGCGGCGGCGTACCGCTCGGCGGGGCTGAGGTCGGCCGTCATGCTCGCCAGCCTACGGTGACTTCGGCGTCCACCCGCTGCTCGGTGGTCGGTGCGGGCCGTCAGGGGCGATGCTCAGGGCCGCCCGTCGGCCAGCAGCCGGACGGCGCCGGGCACGGCACGGGCGGTCACGGGCAGGGGGCCCAGCCGTTCACCGTCGCCGTGCGCCTCGGGCAGCGAGGTGGTGCCGGCCGGCAGGTCGGCGGCCGGTGGCGGTGCCGGGGCGATGGTCACCGCACGGGCCCGCAGCAGATGCACGTCACGGCGGTGCACGTGCCGTCCGGAGAACATCAGCGGGAAGATCGTCGCGGCGCCGGCGCGGGTGAGCACCGGGGCCACGAGCACGTCGAGCAGGCCGTCGTCGACGCTGGCGTGCGGGGCGACGCGGATGCCACCGCCGATGCGGTCGGTGTTCGCGGCGGTGACCATGGCGGCGCGGCCGGTCCACGTGCGTGCGCCGGTGCCGCCGTCGGGCTGGGTCAGGGGCAGGTCTGCGGCGTCGGTGACGTCCTCGAGGTGCAGGGTGTACGCCCAGGCGCGGAAGGCGACGATCTCGGCGAGCGCGGCCAGGGTGTAGCGCGCCGGACCGCGGGGGTGCCGCATGGCGTTGGCGCGGGCGTTGACGGCGGCGTCCAGCCCGGCGGACACGGCACCCGCGACCCACCGGTCGGGCCGGCCGGGCGAGGTGACCCGGATCGCGTCGACGGTGCGCTCGGCCCCGGCTGCCAGCGCCGCCAGCAGACCGGAGCCCGCCGCGACGTGGTCGCGCACGGGCAGGCCGAGGCAGGTGGCGAAGTCGTTGCCGGTGCCCACCGCCACGACCCCGAGCGGCGTCCCGGTGCCGGCGACGGCCTGCGTGCCCAGGTGGACCATGCCGTCCCCGCCCACGACGACGAGCGCGTCCAGGCTCCCGGTCGCGACGGCGGTGCGGGCGCGCGCGGTGGCCTGCTGCAGGTCCCTGCCGGACAGGTCCGTGGCGTCGTGCCCGGCGGCGCGCAGCGCGTCGAGGAGCTCGCGCCCGGCCCGGGCGCCGCGCCCGCCGCCGGCCACGGGGTTGACCACCACACCCAGGCGTCGTGCGCCGCCGGTGACGGCCGGCGTCACCCGACGGGCGCGACGCGGCGGCGGTCGACGCGCCGGTCGTGCAGGAAGCAGATCCCGGTCGCGATGAAGTACAGGGCGCAGATGGGACCGGCGATCGCGAACATGCTGAGCACGTCCATGGTGGGGGTGACGATCGCGGAGAAGAGGAAGGACACCAGGATCGCCCACCGCCAGCCGGCCAGCCAGGTGCGTGCGCGCACGGTGCCCATGAGGTTGAGCACCACCATGAACACCGGCACGAGGAACGCGATGCCGCAGGCCAGGATGAGGCGCATGACGAAGCTGAGGTACAGCTGGGCGCCCACGAGGTTCGAGCTGCCCTCGGGCACGAAGTCGTTGAGGACCTGCACGACGTAGGGCAGGACGTACCAGGCCAGGCCGGCCCCGGCGAGGAACATCGGCACGGCGGCGAACAGGAAGCCGTAGACGTAGCGCCGCTCGCTGCGGGTCAGGCCGGGGTTGACGAAGGCGAAGACCTGGTACAGCCACCAGGGGCTGGAGACCAGGACGCCGAGGAAGAGCGAGACCTTGACCCGCATGTCGATCGCGGTCGCCACGCCGTCGAAGTTCAGGCCGATGAGCGCGCCGCGCCGTGCGGCGGCCTCCTGCAGCGGCTGCACGAGTGCCGCGAGCAGCGGGTCGTAGAGGATCCAGCCGAGGACGGCGCCGGCGAGCAGGCCCAACGCGATGCGCACGACGCGCTTGCGGACCTCGACCAGGTGGTCGCGCAGCGGCATGCGCCCCTCGGGGTCCCGGGGGGTGCGGGGCACGGTGGACCCCTCAGGCGTTCCGGTGCTCGCCCGCGCCGGGGCCGGGGTCGCTCGTGCCGGCGGCGGACGTCGGCGGCGCCGGCGTGGTGGCGCTGGTGCCGGCGGGGGCACCGGTGCCGGACCCGGCCTCCGTGGAGGCGCTCTCGGTGGTGCTGCGGCGCGGTTCGTCCTCGTCGTCGTCGCGCAGCTCACGCACCTCCTTCTTGAAGATCTTCAAGGAGGTTCCGACGCTCTTGGCGACGTCCGGCAGGCGTCGCGCACCGAAGAGCACCACGACGAGCAGGATGAGCGTGATGATGACGGCGGGGTTTCGGAAGATACCCACGGACTTCAACTCCCAAGCGTTCGGTGCGCGCCACGGGCCGGCGCCACATCAGTCTATGCCTACGCCACGGTGCGGTGGAACACCTGCGCGACGTCGTTCCAGCCAGCTCCCGGACCGCCACGCCTGCCAGGTCGCGCGCTGGCGCGCGCGGCGCGCGACCCGGCGTCGGTCACCGGCACGACGCCGTCCCTGCACGCGCGCGTGCAGGGACGCGCGGGGGGCGAACATCGTCGCGGAGGTGTCGGGACGCGCGGCCTCGGCCCGGGCGACGGCGTCCGCGACCCGCTCGGAGGCCGCACCGAACGTGCGGCCCGCGACCGTCGCCTCGCGCAGCAGCGCCAGGCCGGCGCGGACCACGCCCCAGGCGATCCAGCCCAGGAGCACCAGCGCGCACACCACGAGCAGCGTCCATCCCCAACCCGGCATGCGCTCAGCCTAGCCGCGGCGGGTCGCCGTCGTCGGCCGCGAGGGCCTCGCGGGCCGCGTCGGCCACCTCCCGGGCCACGTCGGCGGGCTCGACCGCCAGGACGTCCGGGGCGTTGGTCAGCAGCAGCCGGCGCAGCCACGCCGGGTTCGTCACCCGCAGGCGCACCTCGAACGAGCCGTCGGGCAGGTCGATGACCGACTCGACCGGGACCTCCTCGGCGACCCAGCGCGCCGGGGACGCCAGACGCAGCACCGCCACCTGGGCCGACTGCCCCGCCTCCGCGGCCACCTGGGCGAACACGTCCACGTCACCGTCCACCTCGCGGTCCTGCACCGCCTCACCGGTGGGCACGGCGTCCAGCACCCGGTCCACCCGGAACGTGCGCCGCCCCGCCGCCCGGTAGCACCAGCCCACCAGATAGGTCGCGTCGTCCTGCGTGACCAGCCGCACCGGGTCGACGTCGCGCTCGCTGACGGTGTCCGCCGCGTCGACGTACCGCAGCCGCACCCGCCGCCCCGTCGTGACCGCGTGCGCCAGGACGCCCAGCACCCGCGCGTCGCCCTCGCCACCGAGGCGCACGTCCACCGCCTGGGCGGCCTCCCCCGTGGCCGCCGTCAGCTTGTCCAGCGCCGAGGCCACCACGGCGGCCCGCTCCGGGTCGGCCTGCACCGCCGGCGTGGTGTGCATCGCGCGCAGGGCCGCCACCAGCGCCACGGCCTCACGCGTGCCGAGCCGCAGCGGTCGCGTCAGGCCCCGACCCTGGGTCAGCGACACCAGCCCCTCCTCCAGGGAGTAGGCGTCGAAGTCGATCAGGTCGTCCGGCATGTACCCCGGCGTGCCCGAGACCCACAGGGCGTCGATGTCCTGGCGGACACGTTCCGGCGTCACGCCGAACTGCCGGGCCAGCTCGTCCACGCCCACCGGACCGGCACCGTCGAGGTAGGCCACGATGCCCAGCAGCCGCACCAGCCGGTCGTCCGCCCGCTCAACCATGACGCTCCTCCGGCCCGCCGGTCCCGCCGGCCCCGTCCGGCCCGCCCGTAGCCCCTGGAGCGCGGTCCAGGCCCGCCGCGGCGGTCAGCCGCCGGCGCACCTCCGCGCGCAGCTCGGCCGGCTCCAGGACGAGCACCGCCGCCCCGTAGCCCGCGACCTCGTCCGCCAGCGCCGTCAACGACCGGAACCGCACCGTCACGACGTCACGACCCTGCGGCGCTCGCGGCACCGCACCGGCCGGCTCCACGGCGCGCGCCCGCAGCACCGGGGCACGCTCGGGCACGACGGCGAGGTGCGCGGTGCGCTCGGAGCCGACGTGGGCGCCCAGCGCGGCGTCCACGTCCACCCGGTCGGGGATGGTGAACGCACCGGCCTCAGGACCCACCCGGACCCGGCCGTCGATGCGCGACAGCCGGAACACCCTCGTCGCCTCCCGGTCGCGGTCGTGCCCGACGACGTACCAGGCGCCGCCGCGCGCGGCGATCCGCCACGGTTCGACGGTGCGCACCCGCACCCGGCCCGTGTTCGCCGCCCGGTAGCGGAACGTGGCCACCCGGCGCTCCGAGACCGCCTCGAGCAACGGCCCGTAGGCGTCCCCGGCGGCCCGCAGCCGCGGCGTCAGCCCGGCGACGGCGTCGCCCGCCGCGTCCGCCGCACCGGCGGCCGCGAGCTTCGTCATCGCCCGGGACATGTCCGTGCGCAGCGTCTTGTCCGACCACAGCTGCGCGGCCAGCGAGACCACGCCGAGCTCCGCGGGGGTCAGGTCGACCGGGGGCAGGGCGTACGCCTCGTTGTCGATCCGGTAGCCGACCTCGTCGCTGTGCCCCGAGCCCTCGACCGTCACGATCGGGACGCCGAGCGCGCGCAAGGTGTCCTTGTCGCGCTCGAACATCCGCTCGAACGCCTCCGTGGACGGAGCGCCGTCATATCCGTGCACGCCCGAGCGCACCTGCTGCTTCGTCATGGCCGCCGAGGTGTTCACCAGGGCGATGACGAGGTTCAGCAGACGCTCGTCCGGTCGGGTCGGCGGGCCGCCCGCCGCGTCATCACCTGCCATCGGCCACCACGGTAGTCCCAGGTACGCTTCCACGGGTGACGACAGGGCCGACCCACCGACGAACCGCCGCCGACCACGTGACCTGGCGCACCGGCTCCGTGACCGCCCGGGGCCGCGCCTGGCCCGGCGCGCGCGAGCTCACCGTCCGGCTCGGCGAACCGCTGCCCGCGCCGGACGGCGGGGACGGCGTCCGCGAGGTCCGCGCCCTGGCCTACACCACGCTCGTCGGGGACCCCGAGGTCGGCGACCGGCTCGCGCTGAACGTCTCGGCGCTCGCCCGCGGGCTCGGGACCGGCGGGTACGCCCTCGTCGTCGCCCCCGCCGACCCCCACGCCGTGCCCCCCGACCCGCTTCCCGGACCCGGTCACCTCGTCAAGGCCCGCTACACCCCGCTGCAGGCGATGGTGCTCGGCGTCGACGAGCAGGAGTCCGCCCACCACGACGTCCTGCGCGACGCCGACGACCTGGCGGCCACTCCCGTCGTCGTCGCCGACCTGCACTCCGCCGTGCCCGCGATCGTCGCGGGCGCCCGGTACGCCGCGGCGCTCGCGGGCACGGCGGCACCACGGGTCGCCTACCTCATGACCGACGGTGGAGCGCTGCCCGCCGCGTTCTCGCGCACCGTCGCCGCGCTGCGCGAGCACGGCTGGCTCGAGGCGACCCTCACCGTCGGCCAGGCGTTCGGCGGCGACCACGAGGCCGTCAGCGTGCACAGCGGGCTGCTCGCCGCCCACCACGTCGTCGGTGCCGACCTGGTCGTCGTGGCCCAGGGGCCCGGCAACCTCGGCACCGGGACCCGATGGGGCTTCTCCGGGGTCACGGCCGGCGAGGCCGTCAACGCCGCCGCCACCCTCGGCGGCCGGCCCGTCGCCTCCCTGCGCGTGTCCGGCGCCGACGCGCGCGACCGGCACCTCGGCGTGTCCCACCACTCCCTGACCGCGTACGGCCGGGTCGCCCTCGCGCGCGCCGACGTCGTCGTGCCGCACCCCGACGACACCCTGCAGGACCTGCCCGGCTGGGGCGCCGCCCTGACCCGTCGCGTCCACGACCAGGCCGCCACCCTCGGTGCGCGCCACCGCCTCGTCGACGTCCCCGCCACCACCGACCTCCTCGAGGCGCTGCGCCGATGCCCCGCGCGGCTGTCCACCATGGGCCGGGGCCTGGACGCCGACCCCGCGGCGTTCGTCGCGGCCGCCGTCGCAGGCCAGCACGCCCGCGACCTGCTCCCATGACAGCCGCCGGGCAGCGGACGCGCTCGGCCACCGTCTTCTCCCACCCATCCGCCCTGCTGATCCTCGCCGTGCTCGCCGTCCTCGGCGCCGCCACCGCCACCCCCTGGCACCTGACCGTGCCCGAGCTCCTCCTCGACGCCGGACCCGGCCGACCACTCCCCTCCACCGAGCCGTCCCCGCCCCCAGCCGCGCCCCGCACGGACGCCTCCACCGGCGAACCCGACGACACCATCCTGACCACCCTGATCGTGCTCGGGGCGATCATCCTCGTGCTCCTGCTGTGGGCCGCCGGCCGCACGATCCTGCGCGCGCTGCGGGACGCCCCGCGCAAGCCGCCCGAACCCGACACCCTCGACCCCGGCGGCGACCTCGCCACCGCCGCCGTCCCCACCGTCCCCCTGCCCGAGCTCGCCGACGCCGTCACCCGCGCCCTGCAGCACCTCGACGACGCGCGCACCCCCACCGACGCGGTCATCGCCGCCTGGGTGGCGCTCGAGGACGCCGCCGCCGAGCACGGCACCGCACGCGACCCCGCCCAGACGCCCACCGAGTTCACCCAGGCGATCCTCGCCACCACGCCCGCCCCACCCGGCCAGGTCGCCACGCTGCGCACCCTCTACCAGCGCGCCCGCTTCACCACCCACCCCACCGAGGACGACGACGTCACCGCTGCCCGCACCGCCCTCACCCGCATCGCCCGCAGCCTCGACACGCGGGGCACCGCACCATGACCCGCCGCCACCTGCCGACCGCCGTCGCGCTCCTCACCGCCCTCGCGCTGGCCGCCACCGGCACGCTCGACCCCCTCCACGCCCTCCTGCTGCCCTGTGCCGGCCTCGTCGTCTGGCACGCCTGGCGCACCATCGACGACGGCGCCGAGGCCGCCTGGCCCGCACCGCCCGCCGAACGACGCCACGGCGCCCGCCACGACGTCACCGACCTCGGCTGGGCCGCCTTCACCCGTGACGGGCGGGTCTCCGCCCGCATCACCCGCCGCGTCCACGCGATCGCCCAGCACCGGCTCGCCCCCCACGGCATCGACCTGACCGACCCGCACCACCGGGACGCCGCCGCGACGATCCTCGGCACCGACGTCGTCGACCAGCTCCGCTCCCGCCGGCCACCCACGCCGCGCACCCTGCACCGCTGGCTCGACGCCGTCGAACGCATCCCGCCCGACCCCCCGCGCACCGGAAGGCCCTCCGCATGAACCACCCCGCCACCCCGCTGCCCGTCGCCGACGTCGCCGACCGCGGCCGCGCCGTCCTCGACGAGATCGGCACCGCCGTCGTCGGCATGCGCGACTCGCTCGAGCTGGCGCTCGCGGCGGTGCTCGCCGGCGGGCACGTGCTCTTCGAGGACGTGCCCGGCCTCGGCAAGACGCTGGCCGCGCGGTCCCTCGCCACGGTGCTCGGGCTCGACTTCGCCAGGCTGCAGTGCACGCCCGACCTGCTGCCCAGCGACGTCACCGGCTCGAGCGTCTTCGACCCCGCCACCCGCGAGTTCGTCTTCCGGCCCGGGCCGGTCTTCACGGGGCTGTTCCTCGCCGACGAGATCAACCGGACGGCGCCCAAGACGCAGTCGGCGCTCCTGGAGGCCATGGCGGAGCGCCAGGTGTCCGCGGAGGGCACGACCCGCCCGCTGCCACGGCCGTTCCACGTCGTGGCGACGTCCAACCCGGTGGAGTACGAGGGCACCTATCCGCTCCCCGAGGCACAGCTCGACCGCTTCATGGTGCGGCTCGCCGTCGGCTACCCCGACCGCGACCAGGAGCGCGACGTGCTGCTGCGCCGGGTCGCGCGGCGGCAGGAGGCCGCACCGGTGCGCCGTGTCGTCGACGCGGAGACCGTCCTGGCCATGCAGGCGGGCGTCGAGGCCGTCGAGGTCGACCCGGACGTGGCGGGCTACTGCGTCGACCTCGCCGCCGCGACCCGCGCGCACCCCTCGCTGGAGGTGGGTGCCTCGCCCCGCGGGTCGCAGAACCTCCTGCTGCTGGGACGCGCGGTCGCCGTGCTCGACGGGCGCGACCACCTCCTGCCGGAGGACGTCAAGCGGGTCGCGGTCCCCGTGCTCGCGCACCGGCTGACCCTGACCCCGACCGCCTGGGCGGCCGCCGTGCGCCCCGAGGACGTGGTCCGCGAGCTGCTGGCGTCCGTCCCCGGGCCCGCTGCCGTCGGGTCGGCCCGGTGACGTTCGAGACCACGGAGCGTGCCAGGGCCCAGGAGCGCGGGACGCGCCGGCCCGGGGAGCCCGTGTGGCGCCGGACGCCGCACGGCGTCGTCGGGACGTCGGTGGGGCTGCTGCTCCTGGCGGTGGGGCTGCTCGCCGGGCGTGCGGACGTGGCGCTCGTGGGCCTGCCGGTCCTCGTGGGTGCCAGCTGGTCCGGCAGACCGGGTGCGCTCGCCCAGGGCGTGCCGGACCGGGTCACCCGGACCAGGCTGACGTCGGACGACGAGCAGGCGAGCCCGGGCGAGCTCGGCGCGACGCTGCTCCTGGACCCGCCGCCCGGGGCGGAGCTGCTCCAGGCACGCGTCGCGGCCCCTGGGCACGTCCCGGTCGACGTCGTGCTGCCCGCCACCCGGCGTGCGGTGCGCCTCGGTCTGGCGACGGTGCGCACCGGTCCGCAGTCGACGTTCGTCGTGGACGTCCGCGGTCACGGGGCGGGCGGGTCGACGGCGGAGGACCCGGTCCGCTCCTCGGCGCCGGACCGGCTCGTCCTGCCGCAGGTGATGCCGCTCGGACGCGTGCCCCTGCCCCACCGGCTGCGCGGCCTGACCGGCCCGCACACCTCGAGGCGCCTCGGCGACGGCAGCGAGCTGCGTGACGTGCATCCCTTCACCCCGGGCGACCGGCTGCGCCGCATCGACTGGCGTACCACCGCGCGGCGCGCCCCGGACCTCGACGAGCTCTACGTGCGTCGCACCCACGCGACGGCGGAGGCCACGACCATGCTGGTGGTCGACTCCCGCGACGAGGTCGGCCCGGACCTGCGCACCTGGCGGGGCGAGGGACCGCAACGCATCGACGAACCGACCTCGCTCGACCTCGCCCGGCACGCCGCGGCGTCGGTCGCCCGGGCGGTCGTGGACGCCGGCGACCGGGTGGGCCTGGAGGACCTGGGGCGCCGGCGCCGACCCGTGCCGCCGGCCGCCGGGCGACGACACCTGCGGCGCGTCCTGCACGGGTTGGCGACGTCGAGCCCGCTCGGCCCACCGGCGCGGCGGCTGCGTCCGCCGCGCGTGCCGGCGGACGCCGTCGTGTACCTGTTCTCCACGGTGCTCGACGACGAGCCGGTGCGCATGGTGCGCACCTGGCACGAGGGCGGGCACCGGGTCGTGGTCGTCGACACCCTGCCCGCCGTGCGGCCGGTCCACGAGGAGCACCTGCGCATCGCGTGGCGGGTGACCAGCATGGAGCGCGAGGACCGGCTGCGGCAGCTCAGGAGCGAAGGCGTGCCGGTGGTGGCGTGGGCCGGCACCGCCCGGGCCGAGGCGCCCACCCGGTTCGAGGCGATCGTGCGGGCGGCGGAACGTCACCACGGCTCCTCGGTGCGGCACCTGACCTGAGGCCGGGCCGGCGTCCGCGGCGGTGAGCATCGCGAGGCCTGGATAGCGTGGTGGCATGCCCGCGTGGACGACCTGGCTCGAGAGCTGGTGGGCGGCCGGCGACTACGACGTCGCCCGCCAGGTGCTGCAGCGTGGCGTCGGGGTGCTGCTGTGCCTGGCGTTCCTGCAGGCGCTGGGCCAGTTCCGTCCGCTGCTCGGCGACCACGGTCTGACACCGGTGCGCACGTTCACCGCCCAGGTCCGGTTCCGCGACGCGCCGTCGCTGTTCCAGTGGCGCTACAGCGACCGGCTGCTCGCGACGGTGGCGTGGACCGGCGTGGTCGGTGCCGCAAGCCTCGTCGCGGGCCTGCCCCAGGCGGGCCCCTGGTGGGTGCCGACGCTCGTGCTGCTGGTCCTGTGGTGGTTCTACCTGTCGATCGTCAACGTGGGCCAGCGGTTCTACGGTTTCGGCTGGGAGATGCTGCTGTGCGAGATGACGTTCCTCGTGGCCTGGTTCGGCTCCGAGGCCGTGCCGGTGCCGTTCCTGCTGGTGCTGGCGGCCCGGTGGCTGCTGTTCCGCGTGGAGCTCGGCGCGGGCCTGATCAAGTGGCGCGGCGGGCGCGAGTGGCGTGACCTCACGGCGCTCGACTTCCACCACGAGACCCAGCCCATGCCGGGCCCCCTCAGCTGGCACGCCCACCACCTGCCGCGCTGGTGGCACCGGGTCGAGGTGGTCGGCACCCACGTCTCCCAGCTCGGCGTGCCGTGGCTGCTGTGGCTGCCCCAGCCCTTGCCGAGCATCGCCGGCGTCGTCGTGGTCCTCACCCAGGGGTGGCTCGTGGTCACCGGGAACTTCGCGTGGCTCAACTGGGCCACGATCGTGCTGGGTGCGGCGATGATCTCCGACGGCGCATGGTCGACGATGCTCGGCGCGGTGGGGCCCGGGCCCGACGGCGCGCAGGCCGGGCCGAGCCCGGACCTGTCCGTCGCGCACGTGGTGGCGGTCGCCGCGGTCGTTACCGTGCTCGCCGTCCTGTCCGTGCGGCCCGCGCGCAACCTCGCCTCGCGTCACCAGAGCATGAACGCGAGCTTCGAGCCCTGGCGCCTGGTCAACGCGTACGGCGCCTTCGGGTCGGTCACCCGCCGCCGCGAGGAGGTCGTCGTCGAGGGCACGCTCGCACCGCACCCCGGACCGGGCGACTGGCAGGCGTACGAGTTCCGTGGCAAGCCCGGCGACGTGCGCCGCCGGCCACCGCAGGTCGCGCCGTACCACCTGCGCCTCGACTGGCTGCTGTGGTTCGTGCCGCTCGGTTCCGGCGGGACGCTCTGGTTCGAGCGCCTCCTGCTGCGGCTGCTCGAGGCGGACCGGGCGACGCTGCGCCTGCTGCGCCACGACCCGTTCGGTGGCGAGCGGCCACGCTGGGTGCGAGCACGCCTGTACCGCTACCGGTTCTCGACGCCCGAGGAGCGGCGGCGCACCGGCGACTGGTGGGTGCGGCGCGAGGTCGCCGTCGTCGTCGACCCGGTCAGCCTGTCGATGGTGCGGCGCTGAGGCTCGTCACAGCCCTTCGAGGTGCACCGCCTTGCGCACGGTCATCTCTTCGAGGAGGTCGGGCCCGAACCCGGCTCCTCCGCCGCTCGCCCGCCGCGGGTCGGCCGAACCGCCCGGCGCGCCGCCGAAGACGGCGTTGACCTTGACGGTCCCCACCTCCAGGACGTCGGCCGCGTGCAGGGCGTGGTCGAGCAGTGGCGTCAGCACGGTCGCCGCCAGCCCGTACGCCGAGGCGGAGGCACGGCGCAGGGCCTCGTCGAAGTCGGCGACCCGGACCACCGGGGCGACGGGGCCGAACGTCTCCTCGCGCAGCAGCGACACGTCGTCCGGGCATCGGTCGAGCACCGTCGGGGCGTAGAACGAGCCGGGACGGTCCAGCCGGTGGCCGCCGGTGACCACCTGGGCGCCCGCCTCGACGGCGCCGGACACGTGCGCCGCGACGACGGCGAGCTGGTCGGCGTCGACGAGGGGTCCCGTGGTCGTCGCCGGGTCGGCGGGGTCGCCGACGACGAGCTCCTCGGCACGGCGGGCGAGCTCGGCCACGACGGCGTCCGCGACCTCCTCGACCACGTACACCCGCTCGACGGCGGTGCACAGCTGGCCCGCGTTGGCGAAGGCCCCGGTCGCGATCTGCTCGGCGGCGCGCGCCGGGTCGACGCCGGCGTCCACGACCAGCGGGTCCTTGCCGCCGTTCTCCAGCAGCGCCCGCGCTCCGCGCTGCCCGACCGCCGCAGCGATGCGCCGGCCAGCGGCCGAGGAGCCGACGTGCGCGACCAGCGCGACGTCGTCGTGCGCCACGAGCGCCTCCCCGGTCGCGGCGTCGCCGCTGACCACCTCGAGCACGCCGGCGGGAAGCGCCTGGGCCACGAGCCCGGCGAGCCGGACGCCGGGCGCGTCGCTGCGCTCGGACGGCTTGTGGACCACGGTGTTGCCGGTGACGAGCGCCGCGGCGATCAGTCCGGCGGCGGCCGGGTACGGGTCGTTCCACGGTGTGACGACGGCGACGATGCCGCGCGGCTCACGGCGCACCACGTCCATCGCGGCGGGGGCTCCTGCCAGCACGCGGCCCGCGCGGCCGAGCCCCGCGACCGCCGCCTCGTCCAGCAGGTCCGCGGCGACCACGGCGGACTCGCGCGCCTCACCACGGAGGCGGCCGGTGGTCGAGCACAGCAGGTCGCCGAGCTCGTCCGCCTCAGCACGGACGGCGGTCGCCGCCTCGCGCAGGAGCCCGGCACGCTCGGCGGGCGACGTCGCACGCCAGCCGGCGAAGGCCGAGCGGGCGGTGCGCACGGCCGCGGCGACCTGGTCGGCGTCGGCGCACACGACGGCGCGGCCCGGCCGGCCGGTCGCCGGATCGAGCCGCTCGAGGGTACGGGTGGCGGGACGGGCGTCGGTCGTGGTCATGGGCTACCTCCCGGTTCGGCGGACGGCACGGTGTGCTCCGTGCGGGACCGCCACGAGCGTCCCGCCGCCCCGGGCTGCTCGCACGCCGGCGTCGGGTCGCGACGTCGGTGACCAGGTGGCGGCGGACAGGCGCTTCCCGGTCGCAGGCCAGGCGCGCGCGTCGAGCGACGACGTGGCTGACACGGCTGCTCGGCCGTGGGATCCTCGGGGGCGTGCCTCACACACCGCCCCAGCTCCGGCGCCCCCGACCGGCCGACGCGTCCCGCTGGGCCTCGCGACGGCACGTGACGGACGGCCGACGATGAGCCTGCGCGCCGAGGTGCACGACTGGGTGCGACGCCGTCGTGAACGACCGCTTCCGGTCGTGCGCGTCGGGCACGGCCCGGTCGTCCCCGGCAGCGTGCTGCGGCTCGCCGCGGTCTGTGCCGTGGCGGGACTGGTATGGGCGGGCGCTGCCCGCACCACCCTCGTGGCGGAGCTCGAGGTGGCGGCCGTCGCCGGCATGGCGCTCTGGGCGCTCGTGCGCCCGGGCACGGTCCCCGCGCACACCGCCGTGGTCCTCACGGCGCTGCTGCTCCTCGGTTCCACCGCCGCTCCGTTCGACCCCGCCGCGCTCTGGCTCGCTCCCGCGGCGTACGTGGCCGTGCGCCTGGGCTGGTGGGCGGGGCAGGTCGGATGGCGCACGCGGGTGGAGGTCACGGCCCTGCGCCGCACGGGGAGCCGCGACCTGGTGCTGCTGGGGCTGGCGGTGGCCGTCGGCGGTGCGGCCTGGGCGGCGTCCGGAGCCACGGTCGCCGGCCTCGCGCTCGTCGGCGGCGGGGCGTTGCTGGCCCTGGCATGGCGCGTGCTGCCACGATGACCCGATGACTGAGACCATGATCCGCCCCTACCGCACGTCCGACCGTCACGCCGTCGCCGAGGTGTGCGTCCGGACCGCCGCGGGGGGCAGCGACGCCCGGGGCGTCTACTCCGACGACCTGCTCATGCCCGAGGTGTACGCCCTGCCGTACGTCGACCACGCCCCCGACCTGGCCTTCGTCGTCGTGCAGCAGGACGCCGACCCGAGCGGGCCGCTGGCAGTCGACGACGGACGGCTCGTGGGCTACGTCATCGCCGTGGCGGACACGGCCGAGTTCGCGACATGGTGGGAACGGGAGTGGACGCCGGGCTTCGTCGCGCGGCACCCCGTGGCCGGCCCGGCGACCGCGGCCGACCCCTCCTACTCCGAGGACGCGCTGCTGAAGGACGGTCGCGATCCGCAGCGGATGGTGCGCGGCCTGCAGGGCGGCGAGCTCGAGACCCACCCGGCACACCTGCACATCGACCTGGTCCCCGAGGCGCAGGGTCAGGGTCTCGGCCGCCGGCTCGTGGACACGCTGCGGGCCGCCCTCGCTGCTCGGGGCGTCCCGGGCGTTCACCTCGGGTACGACCCGGCGAACACGCGCGCCCGGGCGTTCTACGACCGACTGGGGTTCGTGGAGCTCGCCTCCCACACCCCCACCCGGCCGCTGCTCGGCATCACGACCGGCTGAGCTCGGACCGCCCCCGCTTTCGAGGCGTTTGTTGTACCGGCGGCTTCGGGTGGGTGCGCGTAGTTTCGGCGCTTGGCACACTATTTTGCTTCGTGTACCGAGGTGCCCGGATCGGGCATCCCGGCGTCCGTCCAGGCCCTGCGCACCTGCTCAAACCTCGTCGGCAGCGGCGGGCGCGTCGCCCCGTAGCGGGCGTTCGTCCGGTGCACGAACCGCCTCCACGACAGCACCAGCCCCTGCCGGGTGATCGGCAACCCGCTGGAGACGGTCGTGCCGTTGTCGTGCGTGTGGTGCACCGTCAGGAGCAGCGCGCGCGGCACGGAGCCCTCCAGCTCGGCCGCGAGCTCGGTGCGCACCACCATCCAGTGCCGCAGCACCACCACGACCTCGCCCGGCACGCGGTGCCGGCGGAGCGTGCGGTGCTTCCCGTGGCGCACGAGCACCCTCCCCTCCCCCGGAGCGCGCACACCACCGACGCGACCTCGCCCGGCTCCGTCGTCGGGGCCGAGGTCCAGGTCCTCGGCCCGCACCCGCAGCAGGTCTCCGTACCGCGCACCGGTCGCGCGGGTCAGCCCGGCGATCACCGCGAGGCGGACGATCTCGGGCTTGCCGTCCGGTCGCAGCGCCTCCACGGAGAGCTGGCGCCAGACCCACTCGGCCTCGTCGAGCGACACGGTGGGCCGGGGGTAGCGGACGGCCTGCGGCTGGACCTGGTGATCGTCGTTGCCGTCGTTGGAGCGCGGGGCTCCCTCAGGGTGCGTCATGGGAGAATCATGTCGCTTGGCACACTATTTCAAGAACAGGCTCGTCGGCGTGTCACCCCTCGTAGGATCGACGGATGTCCCTGCCCCGCACGCTCTCCGCGCCCGTGGACCACGAGCTCGTGGTCAAGCGGTCGCGGTTCCTCGCGCACGTGGCGCCGGTCACCGACGGCGCCGCGGCCGACGACGTCGTCACCCGCCGGCGCAAGCAGCACTGGGACGCGCGGCACCACTGCGTCGCGGTGGTGCTCGGCGCCCGCGCGGACGGTCGACGCTCCTCCGACGACGGCGAGCCGACGGGCACGGCCGGTGTCCCGATGCTGGAGGTGCTCAGACACCGGCAGGTGACCGACGTCGTCGCCGTCGTGACGCGCTACTTCGGCGGCGTGCTGCTCGGCGCAGGCGGTCTTGTCCGTGCCTACTCCGGCGCCGTGACGGCGGCGCTCGACGCTGCCGAGCGCCGCCGACTGATCGTCGGCCGCCGCACCCTCGTCGAGGTCACGCTCGACGCCCCGCACGCCGAGGCCGGCCGGCTCGAGCATCTGCTCCGCGAGTGGGCGGGGACGCACGACGCCGCCGTCGGCGACACCGCGTATGCCGATCAGGCACGCCTCACGGTGCTCGTGCCGCCCGAGAAGGTCTCACGGTTGGCCGACGACGTCGCGGCGGCCACGGCGGGGCGGCTCAGCCCCGTCGTGGGCGACGAGCGGATCGTCGACGTCCCGACGTGACGGTCAGGCGATGCCGCCGGCGGTGAGCGTGGCTCCGTCCGGGACGGTCCCCGCTCCCCCGTCGGGCTCGGGCAGCGCCGCGTCGCCCGTGGCGCGCACCCCCGCACCGAAGGACCAGTCGCCGGCGACCGAGAGCCCGCTCGCCTCGCGCAGGGACGGCGGCCCGGCCGGGAACCGCGCGTCGAAGGCGCCGATGGTCTTGTAGGTCTTCGACAGCTGCACCAGGGGCGCCTCGACCTGGGCGACGAGCCGGTAGTCGTCGGTGAGCTCGTAGACGTCCGAGCGGAGCAGCAGCAGGTCGTTGGTGGTCTTGACGGGGAGGAACCTCTCCCGGCCGACCTCGATCGCGGTGGCGCCCTCGAACACGGCGACCGCCGCGCCCATGGCCGACTCGATCTGGACGACCTCGGGCGACGTCGCGTCCGACGGGTCGACCGTCTTGGCGTTGCGGATCAGCGGCAGCTCGAGGACGCCGCCCGTGCGGTCGAGCTCGGCGGCCAGGACCTCCAGGTCGAACCACAAGTTGTTGGTGTGGAAGTAGCGGTGGCGCTCGGGGTCGAGCGAGACGTCCATGTCGTCCGGGTGCGTCTGCGCCGTCTCGCGCTGGATGATCCGGCCGTCGGACCGGCGCACCACGAGCTGGCCGCCCTTGACGTCCGCAGGCGTCTTGAGACACATCTCGGCGGCGTACGGGGCGCCGGTGCCGGCGAACCAGGCCGCGATCTCGCCGTCGGGTGCGGCACCGAGGTTGTCGGAGTTGGAGACGCAGGCGTAGCGGAAGCCGGCGTCGAGGAGCGCCCGCACCACACCGTTCGCGTGCAGCGCGGGGTACAGGTCGCCGTGCCCCGGCGGGCACCACTCCATCGACGGGTCGGCCGGCCACTCGACCGGCTCCAGGGTGTCCGCCCGCAGCTTCGGCTCCCGGTTCTGCAGGAAGTCGAGCGGCAGACCTTCCACGGCGAGGTCGCCGTACCCCGACAGGGCGGCGAGCGTGTCCTCCTGCGTACGGAACGAGTTCATGAGCACCAGCGGCAGCCGGGCACCGGTCGTCCGGCGCGCCGCCCGGACCTGCCCGACGATCACGTCGAGGAAGCTCAGCGACTCGCCCTCGGCCGAGCGTCGCACCTCGAGCAGCGACTTCGCCCGGTCCATGCCCATCGAGGTGCCGAGACCCCCGTTGAGCTTGATGATGGCCGTCCTCGCCAGGGCGGCGGACGCGTCCGCCGCATCCACCTCCAGATCGGCGTGCCGGGTCAGGCCCGTCAGGGGCTCGACGTCGTCCTCCCGCACGTAGCCGCTCTGGCCGCCCTCCAGCAGCCGGTAGAAGCGGCTGAAGACGTCGACGGCGGCCGGTGCGACCCCCGCGCTCTCCATCTTGTCCCGGGCCAGCTCGAGTCCACGATCGCTCATGACGAGCACCCTAGCCTGGCCCGGTGTCCGGCCGGTGGACGGTCCGCGACGCGGGCGTTGCGACCCGCGGCTCCGTCCCGTCGCTACTCGAACGGTGCAGGGTCCCCGGCTCCGACGCGGACGACCTCCGGATAGCC
Source organism: Isoptericola sp. S6320L (assembly GCF_023015685.1). Lineage (NCBI taxonomy): Bacteria > Bacillati > Actinomycetota > Actinomycetes > Micrococcales > Promicromonosporaceae > Isoptericola > Isoptericola sp. S6320L. The sequence goes on along the minus strand of NZ_JALKAT010000001.1, from coordinate 11,246 downwards.
GGCCGACCAGTCGACGACGGTGGTCGGCTCCGCCACGACGTCGCCGGAGTCCACGACCAGCTCCACCGACCGGTCCAGCGTCTCGGCGACCTGCCACGCCTCGGTCAGGGGCTCGGCGTCCCCCGGCAGGATGAGCGTCGAGCTGAGGAGCGGCTCGCCCAGCTCGCCGAGCAGCGCGCGGACCACGCGCGAGTCCGGGATGCGCACGCCCACGGTCTTCTTCTTCGGGTGGGCGAGCCTCCGGGGGACCTCCGACGTGGCCGGCAGGATGAACGTGTAGGGGCCGGGCGTCGCCGCCTTGATGGCGCGGAAGGCCGAGTTGTCGAGCCGCACGAGCTGACCGAGCTGGGCGAAGTCGCAGCACACCAGCGTGAAGTGGTGCTTGGCGTCCAGGCGCCGGATCTGCCGGATGCGCTCGGTGCCGTCGTGCTGCCCGATCCGGCAGCCGAGGGCGTAGCCGGAGTCCGTCGGGTAGGCGACGAGCGCACCCTCCTGCCAGGCCGCCACGACCTGGCTCACCAGACGCGGCTGCGGGTCGACGGGGTGGATGTCCACGAGGCGAGCCATCTCGACAGGCTACGCCGAGGCGGCGCCGTCCCGCTGGTCAGGCGCTCGCCAGGGCTCGGCGCAGCTCCGCCTCGCTGGCGTTGCCGCCGGAGCACACGACCCCGGTGCGCACACCGGCGAAGCGCTCGGCATGCGTCAGCACGGCCGCCAGGGCGGCGGCCCCGGCCCCCTCGGACACGGTGCGGGCCGCCGTGAGGTAGACGCGCTGCGCACGGGCGATCGCGTCGTCGTCCACCAGGAGGAAGTCGCTCAGGTGGGTACGGAGCAGCCCCTGGGTGAGGGCGAAGCCCCGCCCGACGGCGAGCCCTTCCGCCCGCGTGCGGTTGGGGCGGACGAGGAGCTCGCCGGCGCGCCAGGAGTCGTGCGCGGCCGGGGAGGCCGCGGCCTGCACACCGACGACCCGGACACGGGGAGCCACCGCTGCGGCCACGAGGCACGCGGCGGCCGCCCCGGAGCCACCGCCGACCGGCACGACGACCACGTCGAGGTCTGGTCGCTGCTGCAGCAGCTCGAGGGTCGCCGTCGCCACCCCGGCGACGAGGTCCGGCTCGTCGGCGGCGCTCACCAGGCGTGCACCACGGTCCTCGGCAAGCCGCTCGGCGTGCGCACAGGCGTCCTCCAGCCGCTCCCCGTGCAGCACGACGTCCGCTCCGAGAGCGCGCACGGCGCGTTCCTTGACGGGGTTCGGTGCGGTCGGCATGACGATCGTGCACGGTGCGCCCACGTGCCGTGCGGCGTCGGCGAGCGCCTGCGCGTGGTTGCCCGTCGAGTAGCCGACGATCCCGCGCCGACGGGCGTCGTCGGACATCCGCAGCAGCAGGTTGAGCGCGCCGCGCACCTTGAACGCACCGGTGCGCTGGAGGTTCTCGTGCTTGACGACGACGTGCGCCCCGGAGGCTCCGGCGTCGTCGACCAGCCGGTCGAGCTCGGCGTAGGTCGACGCGGGCGTGCGCACGACGAGCCCGTCGATGCGGCGCTGCGCGGTCAGGACATCGGCGACGGTCGGCGGGTCGAGAGGCATACGCCCAGCATCGGCCGCACCACATCCATCGGTCCAATGCCATCTTGTGACCTGAACCATCGCCGTCGTCGATGAGTGGTTCGTATCCTGGTGCGATGACCGACGTCCCGCCCCCCGCCGCGCAGCTCGATCTCACCCGGCTGCGCGTGCTGGCCGCCGTGGCCCGGACCGGCTCGGTGACGGCCGCCGCCCGCGAGCTGCACTACGCCCAGCCGTCCGTGAGCCACCATCTCGCGCGGCTCGAGACCGAGGCGGGGATCCCGTTGCTGCAGCGCGCGGGCCGCGGCGTACGCCTCACGGAGGCCGGGCGTCTCCTCGCCGACCGTGCGGGCGAGATCATCGCCCGCGTCGAGGGGGCGCAGCGGGAGCTCGACGCCCTCGCCGGCCTGCGTGCCGGCCGGGCGAGGCTCGCCGCCTTCCCGTCCGCCCTCGCGACCATCGTGCCGGAGGCCGTCACCCGGCTGCGGAGCGACCATCCCGGCATCGGCGTCAGCCTGGTCGAGGCGGAGCCCCCGGAGGCCGTCGCGGCCCTCCGGTCCGGTGAGGTCGACGTCGCCCTCGTGTTCGAGCACGCGGACGTGCGTCATGCCCGGGCCGTCGACGACCTCTCGCGCTTCCAGACCACGCGCGTGCTCGACGACACGGTGCACCTCGTGACGGCGAGCGACGGCCGGGGGCCCGCCGCGGGCTCCGGCGACTCGGGGACCCCCCTGTTGCGCGCGCACGAGGACGACGCGTGGATCGCGGGCTGCGAACGGTGCCGCGCCGACCTCCTCGCGCGGTGCGCGGCGGCCGGCTTCGCCCCGCGGCTCGCCTTCGAGACCGACGACTACGTCGCCGTGCAGGCGCTCGTCGCCGCCGGCGCCGGCGTGAGCCTGCTCCCCGGTCTCGCGCTGCGGGCGCACCGGAACCCCCAGGTGGCGACCGTGCCGCTGCCGGGCGCCCGGCGGTCGGTGCTGGCCCTCACCGTGGGGGCCCCCACTCCCCCGGCCGCCGCGCTGGTGGAGAGGCTCGTCGCGGCCGGCCATCCCTGAGGGACCACCCGCCGGCAGCCGGCCGCGGCGGGCCCTAGCCCATCGGCAGGACCGTCCGGCGCAGGTGCTCGCCGAGGCGCCTGTCGGGCTCGATCCCGGCGAGCATCGAGCCGAACAGGACCGACTCGCCGATGCGGACGAAGGCGAAGGCGGTCTCGGCCACCGAGAACTGCAAGGGGCCCAGCGCGCCGGACTCCTGCTCGCGGCGGATGAGCGCCGCCCACGCCTCGACGTTGCGCACGTGCACCCGTGCCGTGGCGCCGAACAGGACCCGGGTGGCGTCGACGGGATCGACGGCGAGGTACTTCTGCAGCGGCTCGTCGAGCCTGACCTCGTCGTCGAACCGCTGGGCGATCGCCAGCAGACGACCGACGCCCGTCCTGGCCGCGTCGTCCGCCTCCTGGCGTGCGCGGTCCAGGGTCCGTGCCGCGAGCTGCCACAGCACGTCACCGAGGAGGCGGTCCCGGCTGCCGACGACCCGGTACAGCGTCGCCCTGCTGACCCACAGGTCCTCGGTGAGCTGATCCATCGCCAGTCCCCCGGACGCCGCGAACCGCCGTCTGGCAGCGCGCAGCGCGACCGGGTACGTGATGACGCGGCCTCGGGTGCCGCTCGGTCTCTCTCGGACGTCGACCACGGTGTCGCACCCCTTCTCTGGACGGACACACAGCATACCGTCCGGTCGGTCTGGCGCCGAGAGGGTCAGACGAGCGACTCCTGCCATGCCGCGTCGAGGGCGGCGAACCGGCCCCGCTGCGCCACGAGGTCCTGCGGTGTCCCGTCCTCGACGACGCGCCCGCCCTCCATGACGAGCACGCGGTCCGCGATGGCGACCGTCGAGAGCCGGTGGGCGATGATGATGGCCGTCCGGTCCGCGAGCAGCGTCTGCAGACCGCGCTGGACCCACCGCTCCCCCGGGACGTCGAGCGAGCTCGTCGCCTCGTCGAGCACCAGCACGGCGGGGTCCGCGAGGAAGGCACGGGCGAAGCTGAGGAGCTGGCGCTGCCCCGCGGACACCCGACCGCCCCGCTTGTTCACCTCGGTGTCGTAGCCGTCGGGCAGGCTGGTGACCACGTCGTGCACACCGACCGCGCGGGCGGCCGCCTCGACCTGTTCGTCGGTGGCGTCCGGGCGGCCCAGCGCGATGTTCTCCCGCACCGTGCCGCTGAAGAGGTACGCCTCCTGCGTCACCATCACCACCGCCCGCCGCAGGTCGGGCGTGGACAGGTCTCGCACGTCCACGCCGTCCAGCAGCACCCGTCCGTCGCTCGCGTCGTAGAACCGCGTGACGAGCTTGGCCAGCGTCGATTTCCCCGCCCCCGTGGAGCCCACGAGCGCGACGGTCTGCCCGGCGGGGATCGTCAGGTCCAGCCCGGGCAGCACCACCGGCCCCGCGCCGTACCGGAAGGTGACGTCCGCGAGCCGCACCTCGCCGCGGGCCTTGCGCAGCGGCGTCGGACGCTGCGGCTCGGCGACGGTCGGTTCCTCGGCGAGCAGCCCGGACACCTTCTCCAGCGCGGCCACGGCGGACTGGAGGGCGTTGTAGAACATGCCGAGCTGCTGGATGGGCTGGAAGAAACGCTTGACGTACAGCAGCACGGCGACCAACGCACCGAGCTCGAGCTGTCCCTCGAAGACGCGCCACCCGCCGTAGGCGAGCGCCGCCGCCACCGTGACGTTGCCGATCAGCACGAGTCCCGGTTGGTAGCGGCCGTTGACGCCGAAGATGCGCAGGTTCGCGTCGCGGTACTCCTCGCCGAGGCGGGCGTACTCGGCCTGGGTGGTGGGCTCACGCCGGAACGCCTGCACCGCCCGCATCCCCGTCATCGTCTCGACGAACTTCACGATGAGCCGTGCCGAGGCGCTGCGCTGCTCGCGGTAGTGGCGCTGCGAACGTCGCTGGAACCAGCGGGTCAGCAACCAGGCGGGGACGAGGGCGGCCGTCAGCACCAGGCCCGACCGCCAGTCCACGACGAAGAGCGCCGCCCCGGTGAACACCATGAGCATGAGGGAGGACACGACGCCCGTCAGCCCCCCGTCGAAGAGCTCGCGGAGCGCCTCCAGGTCCGAGGTCTGGCGGCTGATGACGCGTCCCGAGGTGTACGACTCGTGGAACTCGAGCGAGAGACGCTGGGTGTGCCGGAACACCCGACGACGCAGCTCGAGCAGCACGCTCTGGGCGACACGGGCCGCGGCCCGGACGTAGGCACCGGCGCAGATCCCACCCAGCACCGCGGCCGCGACGTAGGCGCCGCCGATCGCCGCGAGGCGAGCGGGGTCGCCGTCCCGGAGCGCCGGCAGCGCGGTGTCGATCGCCGCCTGGACCAGGAGCGGCCCGGCCACCTGGCCCAGCGTCCCGACCACGATCAGCAACCCGGCCCAGGCGAGCGGGCGCCACCGCGGGCGCAGCAGCTCGCCGAGGAGCCGCAACGAACGGCGTCGCACCGCGCGCGACGTCGTCCGGTCGAGGAGCGCCGCGTCGTCGGCGTGGACGTCGCGAGGGTCCCGGCGGGCCGGTGGCGTGCTGGACGTCGCGGTCATCGGGTCGCCTCCGCCTCGTGGTCGTGCTCGCTGCTCTGCCAGTCCGCCTCGAGGGAGGCGATGACGTAGCGGTAGTGGTCGTCGGCGGCGAGGAGCTCTCGGTGCGTGCCCACCGCCCGGATGCGCCCCTCGGCGAGGACGGCCACCCGGTCCGCGAGCGCCACCGTGGACGGCCGGTGGGCGACGATCAGGCTGGTGGTGCGTTCGAGCACCTGGCGCAGCCGGGCCGTGACGGCCTCCTCGGTGGTCACGTCCAGAGCGGAGAGCGGGTCGTCCAGGACGAGCACCCGGGGCCGCGCGGCGACGGCCCGGGCGAGGGCGAGACGCTGGCGCTGGCCGCCGGACAAGGAGAGGCCCTCTTCGCCGATGCGCGTGTCGACGCCGTGCGGCAGGTCGTGGACGAACCCGGCCTGGGCGACCTCCACGGCCTCGTGCAGCCGCTCCTCGCGCGCCTCGGGGGGCAGGTCGTCGTCGACGCCGAGGAGCACGTTGTCCCGTACCGACGCCGAGAACAGGGTGGGGTCCTCGAAGGCGACGGCGACGGCCCGGCGTACGTCGTGGCGGCGCAGGTGGCGCACGTCGTGCCCGTCGATCTCCACGGCGCCCGTGGTGACGTCGGCGAGGCGCGGGACCAGCATCGCGAGGGTGGACTTGCCGGACCCGGTCAGGCCGACCAGCGCCGTCGTGGTGCCGGCGGGCAGCTCGAGGTCGACGCCGGCGAGCACGGGTTCCTGGGCGTCGTCGTACCGGAAGCCCACGTCGCGCAGGACGACGTGTCCGCGGCCCTCGCCCAGCTCGACGGGGTCGACGGGGTCGGTCAACGGGTTGGGGGTGTCCATGACCTCGAAGTAGCGGTCCACGGCGGTGCGGGCGTTGAGCGTCATGGACAGCGTCATGCCGAGGTCGACGACGGGTCCGTTGACGACGGCTGCGGTGAGGAAGAACGCGACGAGCGCCCCCACGCTGAGCTGCCCCTCGGCCGCCTGCCACACCCCGAGCACCAGGCACACGGCGAGCGTCAGCTCGGGGATGAGCTGCAGCGCGGTGGTGACGGTCGCCTGGTTGCCGGCCTTGCGGATCTCCGTGCGACGCAGCTCCTCGGCCTGCCCCGAGAACGACTCGAGCGCGTCCTCACCGCGGCCGAAGGCCTTGAGCACGCGGATGCCGTGCACCGACTCCTCGACGGTGTTGGCGAGGTCGCCGGACTGGTCCTGCGAGAGCCGGGCGATCACGCGATAGCGCCGCGAGAAGCGGAAGGCGATGATCGTCACCGGGATCGCGCCGGCGAGGTAGACCAGGCCCAGCCAGCCCGCGGTGGCCAGGAGGAGCGCGACACCCACGGCGATCGTCACCGTGCTGACCACGAGCTGCAGCAGCCCGAAGACGAGCCACCGTCGCAGCAGGCCCAGGTCCCCCATCGAGCGGCTCAGTAGCTGGCCGCCGGACCACCGGTCGTGGAACGCCGCGGGGAGCTGCTGCAGGTGGCGGAACAGCTGCGTGCGCAACGCGGCCTCGACCCGGGTGCCGGGGTACATCACGAGGTTGCGGCGCAGCAGGATGAGCCCCGCCTCGGTCACGCCGAGGCCGAGGACGGCCAGCGTCGGCCAGAGGAGCGCCGCGTAGTCGTGGGCGGCGACGCCCTGCGCGAGCGGGCCCTCCACGAGGCGCTGGAGCACGCGCGGGATGGCGAGCGCGGCGAGGCTCGCGCCGAGGGAGGCGAGGAGCCCGGCGACGAGGCGCGGCAGCGCCGGACGGACGGCGGGCAGCAGCCGCAGCACCGAGGCGATCGTGCCGAGCTGGGAACCCGCGGGCGCGGGAGGTTCTGGCGGGACGGGTGGCATCGCCGCCATTCTCCCACCGAGCACCGACATGCTTGCCCGGGGCATGATCTGCGGGTGACCCGATTCGACCTCGCGCACTGGGACCTGTACAACGCCGACCAGGTGGGGCGCGCGCCGCGGCAGCTGTGCCGCGACCTGCTCGCGCGCGCCGGGGAGGGTGCGGGCCGGCAGGCCGTCGACCTCGGCGCCGGCAGCGGGGTGGAGGCCGCGGCGCTCGTGCGCGCGGGATGGCGGGTGCTCGCCGTGGACCCGGCGCCGGCGACGGCGGACCTGGTGCCGCGTCAGGTCCCCCCGGCGCTCCGGGCGGGCCTGCAGGTCCGGGTCGCCGCCGTCCAGGAGGTGTTCCCGCTCCCGGGCGCCCACCTGGTCCACGCGTCCTACGCCCTGCCCTTCGTGCCGCCGTCGCAGTTCGCGCACGTCTGGGACGGCGTCCGCGCCGCGCTCGCACCGGGCGGCTGGCTCGGGGTCACGCTCTTCGGCGAGCGCGACGGCTGGGCGACGGACCCGGCCATGGCGGACGTGCTGACCTTCCACCCCTGGGCGGAGGTCGACCGGCTGCTCGACGGCCTGGACGTGCTCGTCGTCGACGAGCGGGAGCACGACGGCCCCGCGTTCGGTGGGACGAAGCACTGGCACACCTTCGAGGTCGTCGCGCGCAGGCTGAGCTGAGCTCTTGAAGCTGTCGGACCATCGGTGCCGCTGTCCCGCAGAACCGTCGGAGCCCGTGGCCACCCCAGCCCGTACGATGCCCGGCATGGATGGCGTGCAGCTGGTCGGTGTGGTGACGGGCGTGGTGCTGGTGGTCGTGGCGGGGCTGGCGCTCGTGCTCCGCGGGCGACGCCGGCGGGAGCGGCGGCGCGAGGCGGACCGGACCGAGCTCGACCGGCTCGCCACGGCGGCCGGGTCGGCGCTGGTCCGGACCGACGAGCGCGCCCGGCTGGCCGAGGACGAGCTGTCCTTCGCCGTGGCGGAGCTCGGCGAGCCGGCCACCGCCGAGGCCGGCCCGGCGCTGCGGCGAGCACGCGAGCACCTGCGCGAGGCGTTCCACCTCAACCAGCTCCTGCACGACCACGTACCCGACACCGACGTGGAGCGCCGCGAGTGGTCGGGTCGCATCGTCGAGCTGTGCCGCACCGCCGGAGCGGCGCTCGACGACCTCGACGCCGGGCTGGCGGACCGGCGTCGCGCCGCCCGCTCGACGCCGGAGGCGATCGACCGGGTCGAGGCGCGCGTCGCGGCCGTGCGAGAGGCCGTCGGGCCGGCCCGCGCCGACGTCGAGCGGCTGCGCACCGACTACACGGACCACGCGCTCGCGCCCGTGGCGGACAACCCGGCGCAGGCGGGCCGGCTGCTGGACTTCGCCGCCCGCAGCGCGGCCACCGCCCGCCGCCGGCTCGCCTCGCAACAGGTCGCAGAGGCCGTGGCCGGAACGCGGGCCGCCGAGGAGTCCGTGCTGCGCGCCGAGGGGCTGCTCGCCGCCGTCGACGGCTTCGAGGCCGAGGCGCTGCAGGCCGAAGCCGCTCTCGGGGCGCTCGTCGCCGAGTCGCGCACCGAGCTCGCCCAGGCGCGCGCCATGCCGGCGACCCGGCGTCGGGGGGCCGTCGACCTCGCGGCCGACGCCCTCGAGGAGGCCCTGCGGACGCTGCCGGGGCCCGGGGATCCCACCGACCCCGTCGCCGCCCTGACCCGGCTGCGCCAGGCCAACACCGCCCTGGACGACGCCGTGCGAGACCGGATCGAGCAGGACGAGCGGTCCCGGCGAGCGTCGGCGCAGCGCGGCCCCGCCCTCGACGACGCGGCCCGCCAGGTGGCTGCGGCCCGGGCCCTCGTGGACGACTACCGCGCGCCGGTGGGTCCCGACGCGCGCACCCGGCTCGCCGAGGCGGAGCGTGAGCTCACCGCGGCACGGAACGCCACCCACGCCGAGTCCGCCGTCGACCAGGCCCGCCGGGCCGCAGCCTTGGCCGCGGAGGCCGCCGAGCTCGCCCGACGCGACGTCTCGCACGCCGGCCACCACCAGCCGTGGGACGGCCGACGGCCCGCACCGGCCGGACGCGCGGGCTCGGGGGCGTTCGGCGCCGTCCTGGGCGGCATGGTGCTCGGCGGCATCCTGGACGAGATCGGCGACCTCGGCGACCTGTTCGACTGACGGCCGACCGGGCACCGCCGGCCGTCACCCCTCGACGAGCGCCTCGCGCAAGGCCCAGAAGTGGTCGACCGGTCCGCGACCGCCGCCGACCTCGAGGGCGGGACCCGCGGTGATGGCCCCCGCCAGCCAGGACTTGGTCTCTCGCAGCGCCCGCTCCCAGCTGCCGTGCCGGGCGTACCGGGTGACCAGCCCGCTGGACAGCGAGCACCCCGTGCCGTGCGTGCTCGAGACCCGCACGCGCGGCCCCGGAAGCTCTGCCACGACGCCGCGCGGCCCGACGAGTGCGTCCGGGACCTCGTCGCCCGCGAGGTGGCCCCCCTTGGCCACCACGAGCACGTCGTGCCGGTCGGCCAGCCGGAGCGCCTGGTCGAGCACACCGTCCCACGACGGCGCGTCGGCGTCGCCCAGGAGGACGGCGAGCTCCGGCACGTTGGGCGTGACGACGTCCGCACGGTCGAGCAGCCCGCGCACCGCGTCCTCGGCGGCGGGCTCCAGCAGGCGGTCGCCCGAGGTGGCGACCATGACGGGGTCGACGACCACGGGCGGACGACCCGCCGGTCCGCTGCTGTCCAGCCACCGGGCGACCACCTCCGCCACCTCGGCCGACGCGAGCATCCCGATCTTGACCCCGTCCATCGCGACGTCGGCACGGAGCGTGTCGAGCTGCTGGGCGAGGAACGACGGCGGTGGCACGTGCACCGCGCTGACCCCGCGGGTGCTCTGCGCGGTCAGCGCCGTGACCGCGGCCATCCCGTAGCCTCCGGCCGCCGCCACCGCCTTCAGGTCCGCCTGGACCCCGGCACCGCCGGACGGGTCCGAGCCCGCGACGGACAGCACGCGCGGGACGGGACGGGGTCGCCACGGTGGGCGGGCGGCGGCGGGCAGGGTCGACGGCATGGGCGACATCCCTTCGTCAGTGCGGACTGCATCAGGTTCGACGGGTGTGATCTCAGCTCCCGGTGGGCGCACCCCGTGTCGTGAGGACACGGTACCGGCCGCCGCCACGGCCTGAGACGGTGTCTCGGCCCGGTCCCGACGGTGACGGACCGGCGATCCTGCCGATGCCGCCGTGCCCGTGCGCCCCGCACGCTGGCCGGGCAGCAACACGGCTCCGTCGAGGAGCCCCGTCAGAGAGGACGAACGATGCAGCACTCCATCAGCACCTCGAAGACCCGGCAGCGGGTCACCGCCGTCCTGGCCTCGCTCGCCGTCGCCGTGGGCGTCGGCATCGCGGCCGGCCCGGCCGCGCACGGCGCGGACAACCCCCACGAGCGCGGCCCGGACCCGACCGAGTCCAGCATCGAGGCGCTCCGCGGCAGCTACGCGGTCTCCGAGCGCTCCGTCTCCCGCTGGGTCTCCGGGTTCGGTGGTGGGACGATCTACTACCCGACCACGACCAGCGACGGCGACTTCGGAGCGGTGGTGATCTCGCCCGGGTACACCGGCACGGAGAGCACCGTCGCGTGGCTCGGCCCCCGCCTCGCGTCCCAGGGCTTCGTGGTCCTGACGATGGCCACGAACTCGATCTACGACCAGCCCGACTCCCGGGCCCGCCAGCTCCAGTCGGCTCTCGACTACCTCACCGGCTCGAGCCCGGTGGCGGACCGCATCGACGCCGACCGGCTCGCGCTGATGGGCCACTCGATGGGTGGCGGCGGGACCCTGCGCGCCGTGGACGACAACCCCGACATCAAGGCCGCCATCCCCATGACGCCGTGGCACCCGCAGAAGGACTGGTCGTCGGTCAGCACCCCGACGCTGATCTTCGCGGCGGAGAACGACTCCGTCGCCCGCCACGAGACGCACGCCGAGCCGTTCTACGAGTCCTTCGAGCAGGACCTGCCCAAGGCGTACCTCGAGCTCGACGGGGCCAGCCACTTCGCACCCAACACCTCCAACACCACGATCGCGAAGTACTCGATCTCCTGGCTCAAGCGGTTCGTGGACGACGACACGCGGTACACGCCGTTCCTCTGCCCCGGACCGTCGACGGGGTGGCTCTCGGACGTCGAGAAGTACGAGAGCTCGTGCCCGTTCTGAGCGGGCCCTGACCGGGCCGGGACGGGCGACCGGGCCCGGCGGCGGGCGGACGC